>NZ_CP166993.1:2229931-2548493 GCF_048319245.1 Litorimonas sp. RW-G-Af-16 | reverse complement strand
TCAGGGCGGAAGCGGTCGCGCGTCTCAATCACAATCTCTTCGGATTGTGGTAGGATACGCTCAAAGCTCAGATTATACGTGCCAGATGTACCGTCTGCGGCAATCTCGTCTTTGGTGAAACCTTGATTGGTCTCCGCCGCAAAACCCAGGATTTGCAGATTATTGCCGACATATTCTGACTTCAGTCCTGAGAGTCGACGGTTATAGCTCGTCAAGCGGCCCTCGGTAATCGACGTGTCGAAGTCGCCAAACATGGCATAGGCCTGACGCTTTTCAAGCTTCACATAAACAGGATAACGCGACGCGCCTTCAAACTGCTGATAGCTGCGATCACCGTATAAAGTGTAGTAAGCATTTGGGTCGATTTCGTCACGGAACGCCCCGTCACGATTGCCGCGGCGTGTGTCTGTATCCACGCGTAAGGTCATCAACCAGTTGCCTTTGACCATGCCCTTGGCAAAGAAAGCCAAGCGACCATCGGTGATTATGTCTTCCGCGCCGCCTGTCTCTTCGAGCGCGATAGAGTTGCCGCTAATATTGTTAAAGCCAGCCGTGCCTTCGGCCAGGCCGACCAAAATCCAGTCGCGCTTCTCAGGCTCTAGATACATGTAGATCGGGACTTGGCGACCATTGTCGAGCGTAACGATCGCAGTAACTTTACCTGTCCGCAGAGTAGGCTCTAGCTTAACTTTGAGAATTCCGTCTGCGCCAACAGAGAAATCTTGACGTGCGGAAAGCGGCGCGAGCAGCTCTTCTGTTTCTTCGAGCAGGCGGTTCTTGCCCGTCTCGTCATGTAGGCGGTAAGGCGGTTCGAGGTTAATTGTCGTTATGCGACCTGAATGGACAGGGCGGCCTGATTGATCTTCCAGTCGAATTGCCACAACTGGCGTTGTGCGACCATCGGCGATAAGTGTGGACCGATCAGGCACGCCCACGGCGCGAGCGATTGTCTTCACATACCAGATTTCTTCGCGCAGCGTTTGCACGACATTGCCAGAGCTATCTTTGACTGTCGCAATAATCACGTTACGACCATCTTGTAGGCCAAGACCACGCCAACGGCTAATCATCGCGGTTTGCGCTGCGTTTCCGTCACGTCCGGCGAAGTGGTAGCTCGGCACGTCAATATCATTGAGGCGCAATGTAATTGTTTGACCCGGAGCGTGCTTGATCCCAACATTGGTCGAACTGGTCGAGGGTGTGCGAGTTGTATCTGGATAGACCCAAGCCACATCAGGCGTCTGAGTTTCCAGCCAATTTTCGTCGTAGTCTAGATATTCTTTGGCATCGTTGAAGGCTTCGTCTTCTGTAATGTCTGCTAGCTCGCCTGTTTGCTTTAGATAGAAATTGGCGCGCCAAATGCCACCGCCTTGCACATCGACGAACATGCTCTCATTCGAACCCGCATAGCGCGTATTCTCTTCGCAGGTCATCAATTCGAAGCCTTGTGGCAGCGTTTCGCGGTCAACTTGGACAACGTGTGTGCCCTCGGTGACACCTTCGAAATGATACAAACCATCGGAGTCGGACACGACATAGGCGCCCGTTTCCATGTAAAGGCGCACGCCCTCTACGCCAATACCGCGATTCACTGGGCGCACCCAATCCGCATCGCCGTCGCAGCTTTGTTCCGTGATGCGACCAATGATCGTCGATGTTGAGCGCAGCAAATCTTCGCGCAATGTAATCCCCGCGCGAGCGACATTAGATAGCGGCGCACCGCTTCCGTCGCGGACAATGGCTGAATTAATTGCATCGCCCAGCGCCGCACCCGGACCTATCAAGAGAGCGTAATCAAGGGTTGCCGTTTCACCGCCGCCCAACAAGCCCATGTCAAATGTCAGGAGCCTTGCGTCGCTGCTGATGTCTGGGTTTTCACCGACGACCTGCTCAATACGCGTGGTGCCTGGCACATAGCGGAAACCAAGGGGCAGGCTATCGTGTAGCTCAACTGGCACAGCGGCTTGGCCCGTATTTTGGACGGTCACGGTGTAGTTAATATAATCGCCGACATCGCCGAATGTGCGGTCAGCCGTCTTTGTCACAACGATGTCAGAGACAGGGTCTAGCGGAATGTCAAAGCGCAATGGGCCTTCGGTCGCGAGGGATAGCACTTCGCCAAATGAAATAGGCAGTAAGACATACCCCTCAGGATTATCATCCGCCAAGCCATCTACACCGAGCGTTGATGAGAATGTATAGCCGTCAGGCGCGTCCACACGGATCGTGTAATTACCTGATTCCACCAGAGGAAAACGGAACTCGCCAGCGCCGCTCTCGTAGACGAGGCCAGAGGTGTCGGTGACATCTTCACCGGACACCACATCCGCTGGGAATGTCGAAAACCCATCGACGCCGAGAACTGTCGCCTCTGCGCCTGTATCGACATTGATCAGCGTAATCACAGCCCCGTCGACCGTTTCGCCTGTGACAGAGCTGAACACGCGGTTTAGGGGGTTGAGGATAGCTGTATCAACCGTCACGTCTGTGGAGTCGAAAATATCAATATAGGTTGCCGTCAACGACGTGTTGCCAGAGGCCGTAATCTGCGTATCGTTTTGCGGCGTGTCGAGCTGCGTTGATGGGAGATAGGCGAAGAACTCGCCCGTGTCTGGGCCGCTCTCGTAAAGGCGCATTGTGATGGCGTCGCCATTATCCGCGGTGATTGTGATGTTGACCGTGTCGATCGCTGTGCTGTCGAGGTTTTGGCCAGCGTCCAAAACGCGCACAAACATCAACTCGCCTGCTAGATAAGTCGTGGCAGGAATGAGCGGCACGGGGCCAGAGAGATCCAGCACGTTGCCGCCTGTCGTGACGGGTGATCCGATAGAGGTGAACGGGCCGTCGAGATCGCCAGACGGGCTGTAATCAGAGCCGTTCACGGCTCGCATGATGGGGCTAGGCGCGGTGGGCGCGTAGCGGAAAAATTCGATAACGGCTGGAGTTGGCCCTGGGGCAATCGTGAAGACAGCACGAGGCGTTGCGACACGGTCTGTGATACCGTCCACAGTATAGGACACGTTCGCCACGTTAATGACGTCTGTGCCGAAATTGTTCGTCTGCGCTTGCGCGAGGGGAGCAGACGCTACCCAAGCGGAGGCCGCAAAGACCAACATTCCCACATTATGTGTCTTAAGTGTTGCCATGATCGGCTCCAGCACCTGCCCGCTTATATTCGTCGTTTCATAGACAAATCTTGGACATGTCTGCCGCGTCCCATGACGCGGCAGACAATGGTCTTGGAGGTGAAGTTATTTCACCAAAGCTCGGATTGTGACCGTGCCAACAGTCTCTGTCGCGCCGCCTGTAGGTGCCGGCAAAGTGGCCCCTTGCAGGTTCACAACACACGCACCGCTGTCACAATCTGTGCCAACACCTGGAAGGGCTGGTGATGCAAATGATCCGCCTGTAAACGCGCCGCCAAAGACAGCCGCTTGGAATTCAAGCTCATCTGGAAGGACGTCGTTCACAACGATGTTTGTCGCGGACTGCGAGCCTGTATTGGTGACGGAAATCACATATTCTACACAAGCGTTTGGCACGCTATAGCCACCTGTCGGTGTTCCCGGAATTGTTGTGCAATTCGCACCGTCTTCGGAAAACACATCAACATCTTTCAACGCGGTAATATTTGCTGCGGCAACTATATATGCTCCAGTGGCGGAATCATCACCTGCATTAGCAGCTTCGTTGGCCGTTGAAGATCCGTCAGCTAGGACGTTCTCGGCCGCCCCTGTCAGAGAGTTGATCGAATCGCCATCAGCAGTGGATGGTGTCGTTGTCCCAGCATCTAGAGTGTCAGCAATAAGCGTGATATCAGCTTGGTCGCCATCAACAGCAGATGCAGGAATGTCTTGTACAATCGTAACCCAGATTAACGCGTCTGGCGCTAGTTGCGGTGGGTTGGCAGGATCATAAGTGATAGCTACGCCGTCATCAACTCCTGGCTCATACGCGCCATCGCCGTCATCGACGTAGTAGACAATAACAGGGGCCGCACTCGCGGGATCATCTGTATTGATCGTATCTGGCGCTGTTGTTTCTTCGACGATTGACAGCGCATAACCTTGCGTATCGTTACCCGTGTTCAATACAGAGAATGTAAGCTGTTCGTCGGTTGCACCAGGCGCCACAGTTGCGTCACCGTTTGAATCAACTGTCAGATTGATCAGACGGTCAACGGTAAAGACTGTTGGGCCATTTGGATCACCGGGATCATCTGTATCAATAGGGGGCTGCGGAACACCGCCCACGTTATAGTTCAAGGTGAATGTGTTAGACACAGGGGTTCCGGCCGCTGTGTAATTATTTGGCGTGATCTGAGCGTATGCCGACCCAGCCGAGAAGACTGTCAACGCAGAAGCCGCGAGCAAGCCTTTCATAAGTTTTGATGTATGTGTCATGCCATTTCCTTTTATTAGACTTTCGAAAAATACGTCAGGAATGGTTAAATGCGCCCTTATGAGTATGGTTAATCAAACATTTTTTAACAGTAAATTTTGCTTTAATTTTACATATTTATATAGATTTTTCAATGGCTTATAGGTGTATTGAAACTTCGTAAATTCACACCTTATTAAGGATCAAAATATTTATTTACGAGGTCGTCATAATTTGGTCACAAAAAATCCCGCTGCCCTTTTGAGGGGGCGCAGGATGCTGGATTGTAAAACCTCTCCGAGTATTTAACGAAGGCGCGCCTTAAAACTCACCGCGTCCGAAGCACCCACATTGATCGGGCCTGCGATCTGCCATTGGATGTGTGTGATATCATCCGCCGTGGCGGGACGTGATCCTGTCGCGCTCGTGAGCGTCAAGGCATCCCGCGCGACAAATGTCTCGCCGCCATCCGCAGAATAGCGCACGATGGTGCCGGGGCGCTCGGCAGTGCCTTCGATGAATTTCACATCAGACGGCACTGGCATTGCGAGGACCAAGTCAGTTGCCGCGGCGTCATTCGTATTGATGATGTCGAGCGTGTAGACAATTTTCTCGCCCGGGGTGACAAGCTCAGCTTTGATTAATTTCGTTGTTACCGTGCCATCAGGCGCCGTAGTTGTGATTTCTTTTTCGACTTTTTGTGTTGCCGTCAGGGCGAAAGCCGCTGGAGCAAATCCAATTAAAACAGCGCTCAAAGCGATCATGGATAAGTGTCGCATTTCTATCTCCTCATGCAAAACCGCGAATACGGCGTTTGATTTGATCACAACTTACCAAGCCATGTTTAACGAGGTGCTAACTTTTACCTAGCCTCCGCAGTTGCTCATCCTACGTTCATTCATGTTCCAGTCATTCAAATTAAAGCGTTGTTAACGGTGTAATTAAGCCTTTGTTAAACCGTATATCTTGACGAAACATTTTCGCCTCCCCCGCTATGACATCCTTTCACTGGGCGCATTGCGTCTATCGGCTGGGATAAATACGCAAAGCTGGGATGGGTTATGCGACTAAATACATTAGTAACATTGGGCGCGTCTGCCGCTTTCGGTATCATGGCCGTCATTTTGGCGCGTGGCTGGATCAACGGTGCGATGGAAGACCAGTTTCGCCAAGTACAGCCCGTCAATGATTTTACGGCATCTGTGCCTGCTTTCCCCACGCAACCCGTCCTCGTCGCAGATATGGACCTTGTCTTTGGTGACGAAATTACAGCTGACATCTTGCGCATCGTCGATATGCCCGAAAATGTCGTACCTGTTGGGGCGTTTGACGAAATCTCTGACATCTTTGATCCCAATGACATGAAGCCTGTTTTGGCGCTTGGTGAAATTCGGACGAATGAAGTTATTATGGGTCATAAAATTTCTGGCCAAGGCGGACGTAGCTCTTTATCGGCGCGGATCACACCGGGCTACCGCGCTGTGGCGATCCGTGTTGACGATGTTTCCGGCGTTGCGGGCTTTATTGTGCCGGGTGACTTAGTCGATATTCTATATACGTCCGAACCAAATCCTGACGCTATCATTCCTACCTTTCGCACGGACACTTTGTTTCAGTCTGTCAAAGTCTTGGGTATTGACCAGAACCTCTCTGACCAGAGCAGTTCGCCAGATGTGGCGCGAACTGTGACCGTTGAAGTGGCTCACATGGATGCACAGGCTTTGGCAGTGGCCATGGAGGGCGGGACATTGTCGCTGTCACTTCGGGCTGTTGGGGAAACTAATATGTCAGCCAGTCAAGCGACAATCAGCACGCATCTAGGGCGTGGCGCACCGAAAAAGCGCAAAACAGTTGCGCGGCGGTCAATTCCAAAAGCCCCAGCCCTGCAGGCCACTGACCCGCGCACAGACATTATCGTCTTTCGCGGCGACGACAAAACCGCCGTCACGGTTCTGAGCGAAGAGCTTCAAGCAGGATCTGCACAAAATCTATCATCAACCGAATTAGCAGGGGGTTAGACCATGACGCACACAGCTCGTAATTTCACGCTCCGCACATTCGCGCTCAGCCTCCTCATCGGAGCTAGCCTCAACGCGCCTGTTCACGCCAAGCCTTGGGTGGATAAGGCGACACAAAAATCTCGCGTCGCAACGAATGTTGTCAAAGACGACATGATCGTCATGCGTACAGACCAAGCGTTCAAAGAAGTCCGCGTGGCCAATGTTGACATTGCCGACGTCGTCATCTTGTCAGACAAATCGTTTCAGCTTCTCGGGAAATCAGGCGGTAAAACGAATGTCATGCTTTATGATGCCAATCGTCAATTAGTTGATATTGTGGATGTGACTGTCGGCTTTGATCTGGCAGGGCTTAAGAAATCATTGTTTGAAACATTTCCGAGCGAGCGCGTCGAAGTTCGCCCGATGGCAGGCGGCGTTTATCTCTCTGGCGATGTGACGACGGACGCGGTCGCCAAACAAGCAGAGAAAATAGCCGAAGCTTATGCACCTTCGCGTGTGACCAATGGCTTGTCCGTACGTGACAGTCATCAAGTCATGCTGGAAGTGCGCTTCGTCGAAGCCAGCCGCGATACAATTAAGCAACTCGGCATTAATGTGCTGGCATCACAGGGTGATACAATCGCACCTATGCCGGGTGACTTTAATGCCGTCAGTGGAACACCTATCGACGGAGCAGCGGCGATCAGCGGGATTTTACGCGGCGGTATCGGGGCAGCTGCATTGGATGTGCGTCTTGAAGCCCTTGAAGATAAAGGCCTGATCCGCACACTCGCAGAACCGAACCTTGTCTCTATGTCAGGCGAAACCGCGAGCTTCTTGGCGGGGGTGAATACCCAATCCCTGTGCCGAGCGGCCTCGGCGATGTGGCGATTGAATACCGTAAATTCGGTGTCGGCCTATCCTTCACGCCGACAGTGCTAGACGACGGCATAATTAATTTAAAAGTCGCGCCAGAAGTCAGCCAATTAGACCGTGCGAATTCTGTACGCATTGGCGGTCTGGAAATTCCAGGCCTGCGCGTGCGCCGCGCCAATACGACAATCGAGCTGCGCAATTCACAAAGCTTTGCGATTGCAGGCCTGTTGCAAAGCGAGTCGGAGAACCGCCGCAATCAAGTGCCGTGGTTGGGTGATGTGCCAATCTTGGGCTCTCTCTTTTCCTCGACCCGTTACCAAACGGCCGAGACAGAACTCGTCATCATTGTCACGCCGCATCTGGCGCAGCCTGTGACGGATAAGTCCAAGCTGGCCTCGCCCTTGGATCACCTCACCACCCCATCCGATTTTGACGCCTTTTTCGGAAGCCGTCTTGAAGGGGCTGTGACACACAACTTATCAGGAGATTACGGCCATGCGCTTCAGTAAACTTATTCTCATCTCTGCCGCCGCTTTCACGCTTAGCGCCTGCGCCACATCACAGCCAGCCATGCAAGCTGGATCAACGCACTTTGGCGATGCCGTGCGTCACAATATGTCTGCGCAAGCTGTCGCCCCGACAGACAAGCAAAAGGCAGACACATTTATTCCGCCAAATTCTAAACGTCGTCGTTTGGCGATCGATACATATGAAGCCGGCGAAACTGAAGATCCGCGCGAACTTATGACGACAGGAGGCGACGAATAATGACCTTATCATTGAAATCATTCGCAAAGAATACAAGCGGTGCCGTCGCTGTTTGGGCCGCGCTGACGACTCCCGTTTTGGTGGGTGGCGCTGCCTTATCCGTGGATGCCTCGCGTCTATACAATATGGACAGCGATTTGCAGGCAGCGTCTGACGCCCTCGCCCGAGCGGGTGCGGCTGAGTTGGATCAACGCCCTGATAGCTTGCAGCGTTCGGCCAAAGCCATGCAGCGCTTGCTGACGCTAGACCAGAAATTTGCGAAGCGTGGCCAAGCGCAAGTCGAGATCGAAAGTATTCGCTTTTTGAAATCCTTGCCCGCGACGGACTATGCCGAAATCCCGAGCAGCTTGGTCACGTACCAACCTTCCGAGGCGAAATTCGTCGAAGTCAAAGTGAAGCCTGAAACAGTATCAACGATTTTCCCCGCTAGTTTTGTCAGCCGCGTCACCGATGTGACGATGTCGTCAAAATCCGTTGCAGGCCTAGATCAAACCGTCTGCGGTGTGGCGCCTGTCTTTATTTGCAATCCTTATGAAGGCACGAATGTTTCGATTTACGATGCCATGGAAACATCGAGTTTCAAGCGTCGCCAAATCGCATTTAAAACACCGCATAATAGTTGCGAGCCCTATACGGCTGGTAATTTTGGTTGGCTTGATCCGTTTGGTGGCAATAGCGGCGCGAGCAAATTGGCCGATGCTGTTGCCATTGACATTCCACCCGTTTGCATGAGCAAGTCCTCTGGCGTTGTTCTGCGGTCAGGGAATATTTCGTCCATGCGCCACGCTGTAAATACGCGCTTTGACGTCTATGGCGGGCCATTTAAAAAGAAACGCACAGACCCGCGTTATGCACCGGCTGCGAATGTGGTCAAAGGCTATGCCCAAGGTCGCCGCGTCTGTAGCGAGCGTCCGAATTGGCACGCTATGGGCCTGCCACGAGATACGAGTTTTAATAGAAATCGTATCGGGAATGGTAATTGGGATTTCCTCAATTATATGCGTGTCAATCATAATGAAATGTCCCGTATCACCATTGAAAATGTGACCTATAAATTGGATTATCGCCGTGGGCGCGTGACCCCATCAACGCCGCCCTCTCGCTACGCCATGTATCGTTGGGAGATCGACAATGACTGCGTGCCGGGCGCTGAAACTTACGGCAATAATGCTAGCACGCCCGAAGAAGGCTTGCCCCAATGTCATGCCTCTGGCGCATCGACAACTGTCGAAGATCGTCGCATCATTCATGCGGCCGTATTAAATTGCGGCGCGATTGAAGCCGAAAGCAAGAATGGCATGTGGCGCCGCAAAGATGCCCTGCCCGTCGAAACATTTGTTAAAGTCTTCCTGACCGAGCCCATGGGCAAGGGGCAGCAAAACATGATCTTGGGCGAAATCGTCGGCCCTGTTGTTGAAGGCGATGACACCGAAGCCCGCGACCAAGTCGCGCTGGCGCAATAGGGTTATTGGGGCTGTATGAAATCATTGCGTACATATCGCAAAGATGAGCGAGGGGCCGTCGCGGTAGAAGCCGTGTTCATCGTCCCTCTATTGATCGCGCTCGGGCTGGGCGCGGTCGATAGCTCGCTCTTGATATTGAACAATCACCGCATGGAAACGGGCCTGACAGCGGCTGGGAATTACTTGGCCCGCACAGGATCTCCCCAAGCGCTAGAAACACGTGCCAAGCGTCTGGCTGTGACAGGGCAATTAGATAGCGGGCATCCGGCCAGAATTACAGGTTGGTCAGCCTCGGACGTTACAATTAATTATCGCCAAATCGCTAACCCACAAGTTAATGGACAGCGACAATATCGCGGCAGTGACGTCGTTCAAATTATAGAATTATCTTCTGAACATACCTATCAAGGCATTGGTGTTTTGAAGAGCATTTTCGGCGGGTCCATTAAATTAAAGGCCACGCACCAAGAACGTGTCGTAGGGAGCGCATGATGGCGACTCTTTGGCACAAATTTCGTCGATCCACTACAGGGTCGGTCACGGTCGAGGCCGCATTCGTTATTCCTATGTTGATCGTTTTGATGGGCGGCGGGGTAGAGCTGTCCTACGGTTTCTATCAATGGAACGGCGCTAACCAAGCTGCGCGTCACGGCGCGCGCTTGGCCGCCACATCCAATCCCGTCGCTGCGGATTTGCGGTCTATGACAGGCATGGGCGGCGGCACCAAAGTGGGCGATCCCATGCCATATTACTCGCGCAAATGTTCAGGCGAAACCAAGCGCTGCGACTCAGGCAGCTTTGATCAGCGCGCCCTCAATGCGATTGTATTTGGCCCAGATCAAGACATGACCTGCGCTGCGACAGCGCGCAAACGCCGCGGCATGTGCGATGTCTTTGGCGGGTTGGACGCTGAGAATATCAGAATTGATTATGTTGGGTCTGGCCTTGGCCGCGCAGGGTTTCCTGCCGATCCTGCGCCGCTAATTACAGTGACAGTCACTGACCTAGAATATGATTTCGTCTTTTTAGATTTAATTCTGCCTGACTCGATTCGCAAAATACCAAGCGTGTCGGCCAGCCATATGGGGGAGGACTTACGCAGTGGGTAAACTTTTTAATCGTCGCAAAAGCGACCGCGATAAAAACTCGCCGACAGAATTAATACAATTAGTCGAAACGCGCGCCGCATCTGAAACGGATTTGGATCTGATGATTCCAGATATGCCAGAAGACGTTGCCGAAGCGCCTGTCACCCATGACGACACAGACGATCATTCCCGAACATCCCACGTCACCGCCACTCCCGACAAAGCCCCGCCTGTTTCCCCGCAGGAAGCGCGTATTTATACATTTGTCGGATCGAGTGGCGGTGTAGGGACGACCACGCTCTGCACGCAAATTGCCTATGACTTGGCGATGCAGTGTAAGGCAAACAGAGGTCTGGAGCCGCCACCCACAAGACCCCGAAGTCTGCCTCATTGATTTGAATTTCGAGAACGGCACGTGTGCGCATCATCTGGACCTGATGCCTAGCCTGAGCCTTGACGACCTCACTCAAAATTCTGGACGAATTGATACGGCGTTTACTTCGGCCCTTGTCAGCACCCATGTCTCTGGCATCAGCCTCTTGGCGACACCCAATATTCCAGGGGCTATGCAGAAAGTGAACCCGCATGCGGTCATGGCTATTTTAGATGCAGCGTCGAAGCTTTATAAATACGTTATCGTTGATATGCCACGTCAAGAACTTCCGTGGTCGTTGGCCGTGATGGGCGGGTCAGATTTTGTGGGTCTAGTGTCAGAGCTGACGATCCCGTCACTGCATCTGACGCGCACGCATATCCAACACGCTCAATCGGTCTTGGGTGACCGCACGACGATTGAGCCCGTTATCTCTAAATATGAGCGTCGGTCTTTCCGAAATGCTTTGCGTCTGTCCGATGCCGAAGCCGCGCTGGAACGAAATATTTGGGCGACGATCTGCCAAGACGCAGACACGGCGCGTGAAGCCATTAATTGTGGCGAGCCCGTGGGCGCTGTCCGTAAAGATAGTCGCTACGCCAAGGACGCGCGGAAATTGGTTGAAAAACTTGTCGCGCTGCACGCAAATAATGACGTTGAAAATTCAGGCTCTATCGCTGCATAAGAGTCTGTTAATCCTAAAATCTAACCTGATTTTAGAGCCGCTTTGCTAGTCCTTCTCTATGGGACGATTTACACATTTATTGGGCGAACTTGAGAGCGGAAATGGGGCGGTAAAAACTGCGCCGAAAGGTACGTCTAAGGCCCTGCCCGCCTTGGGGCCAGAAAGCCTGATCGATATTGTCGAAACGCCTTCTGAAGCCGTCAAAATTGAGCCTGCCAAACCAACGAAGCCTGCTGCGAAATCCGAAACTGAATTATTTCTCGACACAAAGATTAAACTTCATGGTCGCTTAATCGACGAGATTGACCTAACGGCCCTCGACGGACTTGACACTTCTGCTTTGAAAGCTCGCGTTTTTGACATCGTCAAAGAACTGGCGCGGGAAGAAAAGCTGAAGATGAACGCGGCGGAATTAAAGACGCTGTCCGACGGTATCTATGACGAAATGACAGGCTTAGGGCCACTGGAACCTTTGTTGCAAGACGACACCGTCTCCGATATTCTGATCAACACCCATGAACAAGTCTATGTCGAACGGCGCGGCGAATTAGAAGTCACCGCCGTGCGCTTTGCCAGCGAAGAGCATTTGTTGCGTATCGTCAACCGTATCGTCGCCCAGGTCGGACGCCGTGTGGATGAAAGCCAGCCTTTGTGCGATGCGCGCTTACTCGACGGGTCGCGTGTCAACGTCGCCATTGCCCCGATTGCCGTTGACGGGCCGCTTGTTTCTATTCGGAAGTTTTCCAAAAAACCGTTTACACTGGACAAGCTTGTCGAATTCGGCGCTGTGCCAGACGTGGTCGCGCAGTTCCTTTGGGCGGCCTGTAAAGCCCGTGTGACGATCTTGATCTCGGGCGGTACAGGCTCTGGTAAGACCACACTGCTCAATGCTTTGTCGCAATCGATTTCGGAAAAAGAACGCTTAATTACCATTGAAGATGCAGCGGAATTGCAGCTGCAACAACCTCACGTCGCCCGTATGGAAACCCGTCCGCCGAATATTGAAGGCAAGGGTGAAATTCGTCAGCGGGGGCTCGTGAAGAACGCGCTTCGGATGCGGCCTGACCGCGTCATTTTGGGCGAGGTCCGCGGCGAAGAAGCGTTTGATATGCTCCAAGCCATGAATACGGGCCATGAAGGCTCTATGGCAACCTTGCACGCCAACACCCCGCGCGACGCGATTACCCGGCTCGAACAAATGGTGGCGATGGGCGATATGAAAATCACGCCCGAAGCGGTCGCGGGACAGATCGCCTCTGCGATTGGCTTGATCGTGCAGGCTGTGCGCCTCTCGGACGGGCAGCGTAAAATTACCTCTGTTGCCGAAGTGACAGGCATGGAAGGCGCGGTCATTCAGATGCAAGAAATATTTAATTACACACGCACAGGCACAGGTCCAAAGCATGAAGTCATCGGTGAGTTTCGCGCAACGGGCATTCGTCCGCGCTGCTTAGAAGAAATTACAACGCGCGATATTCCGCTGCCAGAAGGCATTTTTGAACCCGCTGTTTTGCCCGTTGGCCCGCAATCCGATCAGACAATTAAAGAGCGAGTTGGCTAGTGGAAATTAGCCAAAACATGGTGATCTATTTGCTCGTCTTTGCGGCGGGATTTTTGGCTGTGCAGACCACGATTGGCGCAGGGCGTCAGGCAACGACCCGAATTAAACTTGCCAATGATCGCCTACGGCGTATGCAGGGCGGAGACAGTCAGGCAAACATCGTTGCGCAAATGCGAAAGTCGCGCGGTCTAACGTCTGATGGTATGAATTTCCGCAGCTTGAACGACTGGCTAGGACAATTAGTCTTGCAGTCAGGCTTACCCCTCGGGGCTTACGGTATTTATGTTGCGCTTGTCGGCTTTTCTATCTCACTCGCGCTGACATTATTTCTGGTGAAGGGCGGGCTGATATGGGCTTTGGTCGGGGCAGGTTTAGGATTGGTTGCGCCCATTTTTATCTTGCGGTTTCTTGTTAAACGTCGGCGGAATAAGGCCGTTGGGCAACTGCCCGAAGCGCTGGATGTTATTATTCGCTCTCTCGCAGCCGGGCATCCTGTGCCGGTCTCTATGGCCTTAGTCGCGCGCGAAATGCCCGATCCTATCGGCAGTGAATTTGGGATTGCGTCGGATGAAGTGTCCTTCGGCTCCACCATCAGCGCCGCCGTGCAGCGCCTCTCAGACCGTGTTGGCCATGAAGATTTTGAATTGTTTTCTGCCATGATCAGATTGCAAGAACGCACGGGCGGCAATCTGGCCGAACTGCTGCGCTCCAATGCCGACACAATTCGCGCGCGGCAAAAAATGCGCTTAAAGGTCAAAGCCGCCTCCGCCGAAGGCCGCATGTCTGCGATTATTCTAAACTTCGCGCCCATCGCACTTTTCGTTCTAATCCAGGTTTTGAGCCCAGAATTTTACGGCGAAGTCGCGGATAGACCTGTTGTGAAATATACGCTGTGGGGCGTTGTGGTTTGGATGGGTATTGGCAATCTCGTCATGCGTAAAATGATTAACTTCAAGATTTAATACGGGGCGATTGCGATGCATTTTTCAAACGCTCTGACAATTATTGTCTCTGTAAGCTTTCTTTTTATTTCGATGGCTTTGATGGTTGTCGCCATTCGCGGTGCCTTGTCCCAAGGCCGCCAGATCGAACGCCGCCTTGCGGGCGGGGCTGCACTGAATTTTGATGACGATGTCGGAGTTGGCGCGAAAAAACTCGCCAAGAAGAACTTGCTCACGCAGTTGGGGAGCCATCTAACACTACCCGATGCCAAAGAAATTACGCGCTTGCGCTTCACGCTGGCACAAGCTGGCTATTATGACGAAAACGCGGTGAAGTCGTTTCTTGCCGCGAGGATGATTAGCCTCTTCGGGCCTATCTTTTTGCTCCTGATGTTTTGGGGCGCTTTGACTGCCAAACTTGGTGCGCTCGGGACGGGGTTTTTATCTGTGCTTGTTCTACTCCTCGGTCTGCTGGGGCCGAGTTGGTTTATCCAATGGAAGACCAGCAAGCGGACGGATGCTTGCCGTCGGGGCTTCCCTGATATGATGGATTTAATGGTCGCCTGTATCGAAGCAGGCCTGGGTTTGGACGCAGCATTGGTCCGCGTGAGCCACGAATTGGGTGGGCGCTATCCTGCGCTAAAAGTCAATCTTGAGATTATGAATCTTGAGCTTCGGGCGGGGCGTGATCGCAATCAAGCCATGCAGAATTTTGCGACGCGCATTAATTTGGACGAAGCCAAAGCCCTTGCCGTGATGATTAAACAATCCGAAGAAATGGGAAGCTCCATCGGCAAGGCTCTGCGGACTTTTTCGGAAGACATGCGCCATAAACGCATGATGCGGGCGGAAGAAAAAGCGATGGCACTATCGGCTAAACTGACGGTGCCGCTGATCTTATTTATCTTCCCGACCATCATGGTCATGCTCCTCATGCCAGCAGCGCTTCGGATTATGGATGGGTTGGGCATTTAATCATGCGGTTTTATTTTCCTATCATATTATTGCCGATCATTCTGATGAGCGTGCAACCCGCCAAAGCCAGCGAGCCAGAGATTGAGGTTCGGGCTTTTGAGCAAAGCTCGACCGATGTGTTTGATGTGCTGACTCAGATCATGCAAGCTGACGCCGCCTATGCCGCGGGCGAGTATGCAGCGGCGCTAGAGAGCTACCGTTTCGTCTACTTCCATGACCGCGGACAAGAGCGGGCAACTTTAGGCTACGCGAATTCTGCCCTAGCGACGGGACAAATCGCATTGGCCGACAGCCTGTTCAAGACGCTGAAATCTGACGCTGCTCGCACGGGCCAAGTTTTGTGTGCTGTCATGCAAGGCACGACGGCCCACCCCGAAGCGGCCTTACGCTTGCGTCTCGAAACAGCGGCAGATGATAGTCGCGTGTGGAACGCGCTGGGCCATGTTTTAGATGCGGACGGTCGCGGCGCACAGGCGCGACAGGCTTATGCCATGGCGGGTCTGGCAGGGCAGCGGGCGGGACTGACAGAGAATAATTTGGGGCAGTCATTCTTGATGGAAGGCGATTGGGATACCGCACAGACGCATTTCACGCGCGCCGTTCTGCAAGCCCCGGGTCAAGCGCGGTTTGATAATAATCGCCGCCTCACCATGATGCTAAAAGGGAATTTTGCAGAGGCGATTTCAGGGGTCGCGCCTGACCGGGCGAGCCAGCTATTGGGGGATGCAGGCATTATCGCTGCGCGCAAAAAAGAACTAATTCTCGCCAAGACTTTGTTTGAAACAGCACAGTCGCTCAGCCCTGTTTATGATCAAGCCCTCAACAGCCATATTGACCGCCTGAATACGCAAATCCAAGCGCAGCTTTAGCGGCGCAATTCCGTAAATCCCGCGCTGTCGCTTGAACGCAAGGCGACCTTCACGACCTCACCCGCAACATGCGCATCGGCAATGATCTGTTGCGTGCGGCCCTTGGATAGTCCTGTTCTGTGGAAGGCCCGTTGGTCAGCGAAATATTCGTCTGGCAAGCATGTCCCCGCCACGGCGCGGCCAGCCTCTCTACGGAGCTGCCGCATAGTTTCTAACTGCGCGTCCCGAGCTTTGCCGCGCACGGACGTTATGTTCGCCGCTAGCTTTGATAATTGCGGTTCTAAAGACCCGGTGAAATAGGCGTCTTCCAGAGCACTGGCAGGAATATCAAGCGCGCTCCAATCTACGGTTTGAATATGCGCGGATAATTGCTCTGCCTTTGGCAAAGCAACGTGTTGCCTCGCCCGTGTCAGGATACATTGGCACGCCCGCGAAGCCGTGTTCACGCAAACTTCTTGCGCCACAAGGGACGGTCTTTGCGCCGCAGGAACGGGCGTAGGTTCCGCCGACAGAGCATTTGCGCCCGCGATAACCGCGACGACGCAAGCTGTCAGGCTGACCCACGCCAACCCAGTCCGCTTGGATTGCGGGTTTGCTCCTTGCCTGTCTGAATACTGCGCCATTTCTGCCCATCTGCATTAAAATTTGTTCCCAGAGAGCTAGCAGATAATCGTAAGAGGCGATTTAGGGATCGTGGTTTACAAAGCCTTAAAAAGCGGCCTAAGAGGCATTTGATTTTGGTCACGTCAAAGGCTCCTCCAACAATGGAATTTGATACTTGGTTAAAGCTCGTGGCTTTGTTCATGGCAGGAGGGTTAACGCCTGGCCCCGCCGTGATGCTCGTTTTAGCCAGCGCCTTTCGCTACGGCTTTCGGCCCGCCATGTTGGCCGCCCTAGGGATTGCCAGCGCGAATGTGGTCTGGCTAGCTCTGGCGGCATCAGGCGCTATGGCGCTGCTGACGATTTATCCACGGGCGTTTATTGCGTTAAAAATCATCGGATTACTTGTCATTCTATACCTTGCTTTGACCACCATGTTCGGTCCTCTGCCCGATGCCGAGGCCACAGCAGAGGACGCCCCGCCGCGCGGAAAACTGTATTCCCGCGGCGTCGCACTACAACTTTCCTCCCCCATGCCGCTGGTCTATTTCGGCTTATTACTGCCCGTCTATTTCAGCGCAACAGCCCCGCTCCCCCCACAAATTTTGATCATGTTTTTGACAGTCACAGTGACTGAAATGCTGGGTCTGGCCGCCTATGCTTACGGCGCGGACCGTATCAAATTGTTCTTACGTGGACCCAAGGCGGCGCGCACATTCAATGTGCTGATCGGGCTGGTGATGATCATATCAGGGCTGTGGGCGGTTTTATCATCGACCTAGCCCACTGGCTTGGATTTTGACTTGCAAACTTTCTCTGCGGCGCTAAGAGGCGGCCATGAATATTGATAAAATTATTGTTGGCGAGAATCCGCCATTTGACGTGAATGTCATCATCGAAGTCCCCTTGGGCGGTGAGCCGATCAAGTATGAGATGGAAAAAGAGTCGGGCGCCATGTTCGTGGACCGTTTCCTCTATACCGCAATGCGTTACCCCTGTAATTACGGATTTATTCCGCACACACTATCTAATGACGGCGACCCAACGGATGTGCTGGTTGTTGGACAGCGGGCTTTGATGCCGGGCTGCGTGATCCGTGCAAGGCCTGTTGGCGTTTTGATGATGGAAGACGAAGCTGGCATTGACGAGAAAATCGTTGCGGTCCCGCACAATAAATTGACTGGCTATTACGATAATATCAAAAGCTATACCGATTTGCCGCAAGTGCTGCAGGACCGTATTCCGCACTTCTTCAATCACTATAAAGATTTGGAAAAAGACAAATGGGTCAAAGTGCTGGGCTGGGAGTCGGCTGAAAAAGCAGGCGAATTGATCGTTGAGGGCATCGCCGCTGCCAAGAAATAAACGTATAGCTTGAATTAAAAAAGCGCCCCATGAGAGGCGCTTTTTTTATATCTATTTTAGCGTCAGACGCAGCAATCGGCCGCCGTCATCTTCTAGCACATATAGCGCGCCATCGGGCCCAGTTTCAACTTCGCGCACCCGCGCACCCCATTCATAACGTGCTGCTTCTTTGGCCTTATCATCTTCGTCAAATTCGACCCGAATGAGCGCTTGCGATGATAGCCCGCCAATAAATCCATCGCCTTTCCAGTCCTTAAAAACATCGCCGTTATAGATAACGAATCCAGCGGGGCTAATGGCTGGCACCCAAAAGGCTTTCGGCTTTTCATAGATTGGGAAATCATCGTGGTCTGGGATTTTCTTACCCGAATAGTGATCGCCATTAGACACGACTGGATAGCCGTAATTTTCAGATCGCACGATTTTATTTAATTCATCGCCATGACGCGGGCCCATTTCATGTGACCAAAGTTGACCCTTAGCGTCAAAGTCTATGCCCAAGGGATTGCGATGTCCGAGCGACCATATTTCCGCAGTGACGCCGCCTTGCCCGACAAAGGGATTATCTTTGGGGATAGAGCCGTCTTGGTTGATGCGGATCATCTTACCTAAGTTCATGTCCATATTTTGCGCAGGCGTAAATTTCTGCCGTTCGCCCGAGGTGATAAAGAGCTTGCCTTCCATACCTGAATTAGCTGGCGCAATCGCGAGGCGGTGTCCGTAATGGCCGTTGCCCGTCACCTTGGGATATTGCCGCCAAATCACTTCACGGTCTGACAAGCGCCCTTTATTGGCCCCTATAATCAGCGTTGCGCGTTCGACGGCAGCGCCCGATAATTTATTGTTCTCTGCGTCCCGTTCGACATAAGATAAAAATACAGTTCGATTATTCGCAAAATCTGGATGGACAATAATATCTCCCAGCCCGCCTTGCCCGCGTGCCTCGACTTCTGGGACATTGGCTATCTCACCCGCTTTCGATCCGTCTGAATTTAACAGCCAGATAACGCCGTCTTTCTCTGTGACCAGCGCCCGCCCGTCTGGCAAAAATGCCATCGCCCAAGGGCTCTCGAATTCCGCCAAAGTCTGTGCGTTGAGTGCCACACCGTCGGAGCCTTTGATTGTCTCGCTGCTTTGCGCGAAACTCGGCGCGGCGGCGCTCACCGCGATAATGGCTGCTGCGCAAGCGGCTCGGCGAATGGATGTCAAATAATTTGGCACAGATGTCTCCTTCTAAAGTCTACCTATAATACGCGCAGATAGCTGTAAAAGTTTCAGCCTAATAGAGGCGGCTTATTCTTCTGTAACAGGGGCCGTTTGCAGCTGGATATAGTTTTGGATGCCAACTTGTTTGATCAAATCAAATTGGGTTTCCAGATAATCCACGTGATCTTCTTCATCGATCAGGATCGATTGCAGAATATCGCGCGTGCCGTAATCTCGGACTTTCTCGCAATATTCCACAGCATCGCGATAGATCGGAAGCGCAATATCTTCGAGTTTCATATCACATTCTAAAATCTCTTGTACCGTTTCGCCGATATAGAGTTTGCCGAGGTCTTGGAGGTTGGGCAGACCACCGAGAAAGAGAATACGTTCGATGATCTTATCTGCGTGCTGCATTTCCTCGATTGATTCTTCGTATTCTTTCTTGGCCAGTTTCGACACGCCCCAATCGGCGAGCATGCGCGAATGGAGGAAATACTGGTTGATCGCTGTCAGCTCAGCCTTCAGAGCTTCATTGAGATATTGAATAACTTTTTTATCGCCGCGCATAATCTTGTCCTGGTTAAACGTCGTTTGGCATGTGGTGCGCCAGATAGCTTGTGTAGGTCAATGATTATTGAAGTGATTGAAAATCAGTTGCACAAAAATATGCAATTTCGATGATATATAGGCCTATGAGGGCCTAAATTGCGTTATTCTGCGGCTTGCAGACACGGCGTAATGGCAGGATCCAAGGCGCGGAGTTCCATCAGCCGAGCTTGAATATCGACTTTGCACTGCCCGCAATTAAATCGCGTCCCGCAGGATTTCTGAACACAGGCCGCTGTTTCAGCCCCTGCTTTGGCTGCACGGTCCACAGCCGCTGTATTGATATTGTTACACACGCAATAGATCATATTTGCGATTTACCCTAGTTGAGAATGAGTGTCAATTACTTTGCGAATAGGTCGCAGGTGCATTTTTGACGCACGTCCCAACCCTTAACGGATTTCCGATTTTGGGCTTGATTCGCTCTGCATTGGCGCTAAGGTTTACCTATTCCGCGAAGGGAAGCGCCATTCTAGGGGATGAGCGGCCAACTTCATACTCGCGAGGGGAAGCGCATCTGAAACAAGGTGCGGCCAACTTCATAACATTGATGCTCAATATAATGGGCACACATTATGGGGAGAGATCTATCATGACTCTTTATCTAATCATCGCAGCTGGCGTTCTGGCTGTGCTTTACGGGATTGTGACCCGTGCCAGCTTGATGAAAGCCAGTACTGGTAATGACCGTATGAATGAAATTGCTGGCGCAATTCAAGAAGGTGCCAAGGCCTATCTCAACAAACAATATAAGACGATTGCTGCTGTTGGCGTTTTTGTGACGATTGTGCTCGCCTTATTATTCCAAAATGCGATTGCCCCTGTCGGCTTCGTCATTGGCGCTGTGCTGTCAGGGATTGCCGGCTATGTCGGTATGCTCGTGTCTGTGCAAGCGAATGTGCGCACGACCGAAGCGTCTCGCGGCTCGCTGGGCGCGGGCCTGAACATTGCGTTCAAAGCGGGTGCGATTACGGGCATGCTCGTCGCAGGTTTCGCCCTGCTCGGCCTTGCAGGTTACTACCTGGTCTTGACGCAAGTTATGGGCGCAGATGGGCGCGGCGTGATTGACGGGCTGGTCAGCCTGTCCCTCGGCGCTTCTTTGATCTCTGTCTTTGCGCGTCTCGGCGGCGGTATCTTCACCAAGGGTGCAGATGTGGGCGGCGATTTGGTCGGTAAAGTCGAAGCGGGTATTCCCGAAGACGACCCCCGCAACCCGGCCACGATTGCTGATAATGTCGGCGATAATGTCGGCGATTGCGCAGGCATGGCCGCTGACTTGTTTGAGACTTATGTCGTGACTATTGCGGCCACCATGGTTCTTGGTTCTATCTTGTTTAGCAATCTGGAAGCGTTGAAGCTTTACCCGATGGCGATTGCAGCCGTGTGTATTGTGACGTCGATTATTGGCACATATTTTGTCCGCTTGGGCAAAGGGTCAACCAATGTCATGGGCGCGCTTTATAAAGGTCTTGTCGCAACGGGCGTTTTGTCTGCGGCGGCGATCTTTTTTGTCACGCAGCAAATGGTGGGACTCGGCGACATTGCTGGCACAGCCATTGGCGGTGACAAAGCCCTGACAGGTATGAACCTATTTATCTGTAGCATTATCGGCCTCGTCATTACGGGCGCCATTGTGATGATCACCGAGTATTACACAGGCACAAAATATAAGCCTGTGCGCTCGGTCGCCGCCGCGTCTGAATCAGGTCACGGGACGAATGTGATCCAAGGCCTTGCCGTATCAATGGAAGCGACAGCTGTCCCAGTTCTAATTATCGTCTTCGGCATTATCGCCACTTTCAGCTTGGCGGGCCTTTACGGTATCGCGATTGCTGTGACAGCGATGCTCGGCGTGGCAGGCATGATTGTCGCGCTCGACGCTTTTGGGCCTGTGACCGATAATGCGGGCGGCATTGCAGAGATGGCAGAGCTACCGTCTGAAGTCCGCAACACAACGGACGCTCTGGACGCGGTCGGGAATACGACCAAGGCCGTGACCAAGGGTTATGCGATTGCATCCGCTGGCCTCGGCGCGTTGGTGCTGTTTGCTGCCTATTACAAAGACGTCGAGTATTTCGCGTCTATTGCAACGCCTGGCTCATTCTTTGACGGCCTGGGTACGTTGACGTTCAGCCTCACAGATCCTTACGTCATTGTTGGCCTCTTTATTGGCGGCATGTTGCCCTACCTCTTCGGTGCGTGGGCGATGCAGTCCGTGGGTCGAGCGGCTGGCGCGATTGTCGAAGAAGTGCGTCGTCAGTTCAAATCTGATCCAGGCATTATGGCGGGGACGTCTCGCCCTGATTATGCACGGGCGGTTGACCTGCTGACAGGGGCGGCGATCAAAGAAATGATCAAGCCGTCACTCCTGCCGATCTTGGCACCTATCGTGCTGTTCTTCTCAGTCCAGTTCTTGGCTGGTAGTGCAGCCGCAGTCTCCTCCCTCGGCGCGATGCTGCTGGGCGTGATTGTCACAGGTCTGTTCGTGGCGCTGTCAATGACAGCGGGCGGCGGCGCGTGGGACAATGCCAAGAAGTATATCGAAGACGGCAATCACGGCGGCAAAGGCAGTGAAGCTCACAAAGCCTCTGTCACGGGCGACACCGTCGGCGATCCCTATAAAGACACCGCTGGTCCAGCCGTGAACCCGATGATCAAGATTACAAACATCATCGCATTGCTACTATTGGCTGTGTTGGCGCATTAGAATAATTTGTGCCGCTAGATAAGTCTCAGGAAATAGGCATCCTTCGCCTAATTCCTGAGCCAGAAAAGCACAAAATATTCAGCGAGGTTCCGTGAATTAGAATAATTTTCGTTCGGAAATAGGTGCCTTATAAAATGGACCCCCTTCGTCCAATTTATGAGGTAAAAAGACGAAAAATATTCAGCGTGGTTCCATGAAACGGAAACACGAAGCACAACAAAAAACCTCCGCGGTCTCGCGAAGGCCACATAATTCAAGCGAAGCGGGACACAAATACTCGCACGCGTGAGGGGAGAGCCGCCCGTCCTGCACAGATAACAATCTGGCAGGGCGGGCTTTTTCGTGGAGTAACTACCGCCGGCCTCGCGGATTTTCGTCAAACAATTCCGCGAGCTTCTCCGTCATTGCGCCGCCGAGTTGTTCGACATCCATGATCGTGACCGCGCGCTTATACCAGCGAGTGACGTCATGGCCGATGCCGATGGCGACGAGTTCGACTTCTGAGCGGTTTTCGATTTTATCGATCATGAGGCGCAGGTGATTTTCAAGCAGGCCCGATTTATTTTGGCTTTGCGTGGCATCATCCACGGGCGCGCCGTCACTGATCACCATCATAATGCGGCGTTGTTCCGGCCGCGCCATGAGGCGTTTATAGGCCCAGTCCAGCGCTTCGCCGTCGACATTTTCTTTGAGCAAGCCTTCGCGCATCATCAGGCCCAGGTTTCGCTTCGCCCGCCGCCACGGCATGTCCGCACTTTTATAGACGATATGGCGCAAATCATTCAGCCGCCCTGGCCCTGTTGGTTTACCCGCAGCCATCCAGTCTTGAAAGCTCTTGCCGCCTTTCCAAGCTTTTGTCGTGAAGCCTAAAATTTCGGCTTTCACGCCACAGCGTTCCAGCGTTCGCGCCATGATGTCGGCACAGACGGCAGCGACCATAATTGGCCGCCCACGCATCGAGCCTGAATTATCGATTAGGATCGTCACGATCGTATCGCGGAAATCCGTTTCCTTTTCTTCTTTGAATGTCAGGGCGCTCATCGGGTCAGTGATCACGCGGGTCAAACGCGCCGTGTCGAGCATCCCCTCTTCCAAATCATAGGTCCAGCTGCGTTGTTGTTGCGCGAGCAAGCGCCGCTGCAAACGGTTGGCCAGCCGTGAAATCGCGCCTGATAGACCCGCCATATGCCCGTCGAGATAGCCGCGCAAACGCTCCAATTCATCAATATCGCACAGCTCTTCCGCCTTGATCACTTCGTCATGCGCTGTCGTGTAGACACTATAAGGGTCAGGCAGATTTGTCGGTTGCGGGCGTTGGCCGTTGGGGCTCGGTGTTTGCTCGCTATCATCACCCTCGCCGTCCATATTTTCGGCGTCGACCATGTCTTGCGGGTCGCCTGTGTCGTCCTCAACCGCATCCGCGTCAGATACTTCGGTCTGGCCAGGCTGATCCTCTGACTGCGTATCGTCTTGGCTATCTTGTTGCTGCTCTTGCTCATTTTCTGACGTTTCATCATCAGAATCGTCATCCTCTTCGGGGTCAGCCAAATCTTGGCCCAAGTCGAAATCCGCGATGAGGTCTTGGACGCTTTGCCCAAAGGCCGCCTGATCGCCGATCAAGTCTTTGAGCGCATCCATCCGTTCCCCGCCCTTCAACGCAATCTCGTCCCGCCACGCCTGCATGATTCCGTCAGTCGATGCTGGAAGGTCGCGTCCTGTTAGGACTTCGCGCGCAAATAGCCCAACGGCTTCGGCGAAACTGTTATCGTCTTTTGCAATGTTCTCTTTATCAAACCCACGTCGGGTCGCGCGAGCGTCAAGCGCCGCCATGAGATTATCACCGAGGCCAGAGAGGTGCTGCCCGCCAAGCGCTTCAATCCGTGCTTGCTCCATGGCTTCGAACACGGCGCGGGCGGGGCCAGATTGCGGCTGCCCTTGCGTATGAACATCAGTGTCGTGCAGCGCCAGACGCAAAGCCAGCGCATCCGCTTCCCCGCGAGCTTTCGCAATTAATTCAGGCTTGGGCGCAGGCGGCAAGCTCGGCAACATGATCTGATCGCGCACGATCCCCGCGACGTCCCCGCCAAAACTCACCTCCAATTCCGGCTCACCCGAAATCGCTTTCGTCGCAGAGGCGAGCGAGCGTTTGAAATTATCAATGGGCGATTGGCCAGTCATAGCTCTAAATTTTGCCTCCAGAGGCGTTGATGCGACACGACCTTTAAGAGACTTTGCCAGCCCGCTTAAATAGTCGTGTTCAGCCATTAAGCCACCATCACCGTTGCGGCGCTTTCTGGCAGATCTTCGCCAAACGCGCGTTGGTAGAATTCGCTGATGATCGGACGCTCGAGTTCGTCGCATTTATTGAGGAAGGTCAGGCGGAATGCCTGTGCGATGTCGCCGCCGAAGATGCGCGCGTTTTCGGCCCAGTTCATCACCGTTCGCGGACTCATGACGGTCGAAATATCGCCCGCGATAAAACTGTTCCGCGTCATGTCGGCAACACGCACCATGCTCGCGAGCAAATCGCGACCTTCGGGTGTGTCATAGCTCGGCGACTTCGCCAGCACGATGGCTTCTTCCTGATCATGTGGGAGGTAGTTGAGCTGGCAGACGATTGACCAACGGTCCATCTGGCCCTGGTTGATTTGCTGCGTGCCGTGATAAAGCCCGCTTGTATCGCCGAGGCCCACCGTGTTCGTCGTCGCGAACAGGCGGAAAGCGTTGTGCGGCGTGATAACTTTGTTTTGATCGAGCAGCGTCAGGCGACCTTGCGCTTCCAACACACGCTGGATCACAAACATCACGTCGGGGCGACCCGCGTCATATTCATCAAACACCAGCGCGACAGGATTTTGTAGCGCCCAAGGCAGCAGGCCCTCGCGGAATTCCGTGATCTGCTTGCCGTCTTTGAGGACAATCGCGTCTTTGCCGACAAGGTCAATCCGCGACACATGGCTGTCGAGGTTGATCCGCACCATGGGCCAGTTCAACCGTGCAGCGACCTGTTCAATATGGGTTGACTTGCCTGTCCCGTGATATCCCTGCACCATAACGCGGCGGTCATAGGCGAAGCCCGCGAGGATCGCCTGTGTTGTGCGGTCATCGAAGATATAGGCGTCGTCCACGGGCGGGACATATTCGCTGACCTTGGAAAACGCAGGGACTTCCATATCGAAATCGACGTCAAACACTTCGCGCGCAGAAATCGTGGTGTCTGGCTGAAAAATCGGGAATTGGTCACTCATAATTGCTTGGCTTTCTGTGTCGGCATCATGTGAGGAAATCTTGTCTATTTGGCTATAGCCGTTGCCTGTCTGAAATCCAAGTATCTCATTTGAAGATATAATGTCGCTGGAGCCGTGAAGGACAGAAACGGCCAAATTGCGAAATAGGTCGCGGCAATCACCCAAGGATAGAGGCCTGTGAAGCGCAGTCCGGCCTCCACCCAAAGCGTATTGAATATAATTCCGCCGACCTGCAGCAAGATATAGCCCAGCAGCGCGCCAACGGGGGTGCCTTTGATTTGAATATCCACAGATAAGCAAGCAGGAATGAAATCCCCGTCGCCAAGATATAGAAAACCCAATTCACTGCGCGCGGCGGAAACCCTGCGATTTCCGTCCCCCACCAAACGCCGCCAATATATAGACCGACAGTGCCGACGCCTGCGATCAGAAAACGCGAAAGCTGGCTCACATGCTAGCCAAGATCGGTTGTCTTTAAGACCTTATAGGCGTTGACCACACGCTGCAGGCTTTCTTCGGTATTGCGCTTGCCTTGGTTGGCATCGGGATGGAGCTGTTTAACGAGTTGGGTGTAGCGTTTGCGCGCGTCTTCTTTGGTCGCCGTTTCATCAAGACCCATATCGTTGAGCGCTTTGATCTGCATCTTAGAGAGGCGGCGGCGGGGGCTTCTTTCTGATCGGGTATGCCGCCTTCGCCGAAGATATTATACCCTTCAGACGTGACCGAGGTGGAGCCAGCTTTGCGCTTCTTCTGCGCTTGCGCCCGTTCGCCTGTATTCTTGCGCACATCCCAAGTTGGGCGGTGGCCGTGGCGGGCGCCGACTTGCCATTCCGCAATATCTGTATCGCTCATGCCTGAGAAGAAATTCCAGTTCTTATTATATTCACGCGCATGGGCTGTGCAGAAATTATAATATTCGCGTAGGCGGTCTGGACCCTTTGGCGCTTTGCAGCCGCCTTTGGACACGCACCCCTCCCAGTCGCAAGGTTCTTGGCTAGGCGGTTTCTTCTTCTTCGTCTTAGAGACGCGAATATCGATTCCTTTGGGTTTATACTCGAAATTGGAGGGCATAGGACCTATATACGGTTGAAGCTAAATTAGGACTGCACAAAATGGGCATAATCGGCACAGCAATCAAGTCTAAACTCACGGAAAAGTTTAATCCGTCGCAGTTAGAGGTCAGAGATGAGAGCCACAAGCATGCGGGGCATGCTGGGGCGCGCGCTCATGCCGCAGAATTTGGCGAGGCGGAGGACGGGCAAAGCGCGGAGAGCCATTTCCATGTTATTATCCAAAGCAAGGCTTTGGACGGGCTGACACGTTTGGCGCAGCACCGCGCAGTTATGGATGCGCTGTCAGATGAAATGCCGAAAATTCATGCGTTTTCGTTGGAAGTTCTAAGAGCGGTTTAACCCGCGCGCTGATCCGGCTCAAACGTCTTGGTGACTCGCAAGCTTTGAATTTGGTTGCGCGTGCGAGTTAAGATTTCAAAGCGGTAGCCGTGATACGCGAATGTTTGCCCCACGATCGGGATGGTCTGGCTTTCATGGATCACGAGGCCCGCAATCGTGACGGCTTCTTCGTCAGGCAGCTTCCAATCCATCGCGCGGTTTAAATCGCGCACAGCCACATCCCCGCGCACAATAGCGCCGCCGTCTTTGAGGCGGTTTACACCAGACAGTTCTTCGTCATATTCATCTTGGATATCACCAACGATTTCTTCCAAAATATCTTCCAAAGTCACGACACCCATCAGCGCGCCGTACTCATCAACGACCAACGCAAAGTGTTCACGCTTTTGTTGAAACGCCCGAAGCTGTTTCACAACTGATGTTGTCTCTGGCACGAACCATGGCTCACGGGCGAATTTTTTTATGTCGATGGAAGATATGTCGCCACTCGCGCGGGACATCGCTTTCAGTAGATCTTTGATGTGCAACACGCCGATGACATTATCGGTGTCTTCTTTGTAGATCGGTAGGCGCGTATGACCTGACGCCAAAACGTCTTTAATGATCTGTTCGGGCGATGCGTTGACATCGACCATATTTAAATTCTTACGGTGGATCATAACTTCTTCGATCGTCAATTCGCCGATTTCAAGAACGCCGTAAATTTGATCCCGCGCGCGTTTCGCCACACCGCCTTCTTGTAGATGCAGATCAACCGCGCCGCGAATTTCGTCCGCCGCTGTCCAAGCAGACGCATTGGTGTCCATACCAAACAGGCGCAGCACGCCATTGACGATGACCTGCACCACGGTCACAATCGGAGCAAGAATTCGGATGATCCATAAAATAGGGCGCGAGACGATCAGCGCTAATTTATCTGGCTGCGTGATCGCGTAAGTCTTGGGCAGAACTTCGGCGAAAATCAAAATCAAGATCGTCATCACACCTGTCGCTGCGGCCAAAGCCACACCGCCAGCGCCGAATAAATTCGTGAACAAGGCTGTGGTCAGAACGGACGCCAGAATATTGACGAGATTATTTCCGAGCAAAATACCGCCCAGCAGGCGCTCCCGCATGTTCATCAATTTTGTCACAATGGTCGCCCGCTTATCCCCGTCCTTTTCTGCTGCATGCATGCGCACACGCGACGCCGCCGTCAGCGCCGTTTCAGAGCTGGAGAAAAATGCAGAGAACACGAGCAGGGATAAGATCGTGCCTATCAATGTCAGGTTTTCAGGGCGGCTGAGCGCATCCCATAGAGCGGCATCAAGCATATCGATCTTTCAGGTTTTCGAGGTATTCATAAACAGATTCAGGCGAAACATCTCGCTGCACGAAGGCCTCGCCAATCCCCCGTGTTAGGATAAAAGTCAGCGCACCGCGCTCATTCTTTTTGTCTTGCGATAAATGCCCCATCAGCGCGTCAATATCATTTAAATACGGCGCCATGTCTTTGGGCATTGGCATGGATAATTTGGCCAAATGGTCATGCACGCGCGTCACGTCGCTGACCTCGCACAGACCGCGCTGCGCACTAAATTCAAACGCCATTTGCATGCCCGCACTGACCGCTTCGCCGTGCAGCAAGTCGCCGTCATAGCCCGCGGCAAGTTCAAAAATATGCGCAAAGCTATGTCCCAAATTAAGCAAAGCCCGCTGTCCGCTTTCGCGTTCATCCGCCGCAACAATCCGCGCTTTCGTCTCGCAAGATACGGCGATAGCGTCTTGTAGAGCGGGCTTATCCAGCGCCAAAATCTTTGCGCCTTGTCCTGCGTCCAGACGTTCGAAAAACGCTGCATCACCTAGCAAGCCATATTTCAAGACTTCCGCATAGCCCGCCTTGATCTGCCGCTCTGCTAGGGTCGACAAGACATCAATATCCGCGATCACTAATTGCGGTTGATAGAAACTTCCGATCAGGTTTTTACCGAAGGGCGAATTAATGGCTGTTTTACCGCCAACGGAGCTATCGACTTGCGCCAGCAGCGTTGTCGGGATTTGGATAAACGGAATACCGCGCTTATAGATGCTCGCCGCAAATCCCGCCAAATCGCCGATCACGCCGCCGCCCAAAGCGAGCACCATATCAGAGCGATCAAGGCCAGCGCGGAACAGGCTTTCCAAGACGTCGTTCAATCCTGCCATGCTCTTTTGTGCTTCGCCAGCGGGCCTGACGATAAGGTGAGTTTCATAATCCGCAAGCGCGGCCGCGACAGCCTTACCGTATAGCGCATTTACGTTTTCATCGGTAATGATCGCCACGCGACCATGCGGTGTGTGAGGGGCAATTAATTCACCTAGCCGCGCTATCAAACTCTCGCCAATCACGATGTCATAACTGCGGTCGCCCAAATCGACATGTAAGGATTTCGCGGCATTATCCATTCTGTTTTCCATTGGCCTTGGCCTTTTTCGCGAGCTTGTTTTCGTGTTTTTTCAGCGCGCGGATAACGCGATTAACCGTGCGCAGATGCGGGCCGCTGGCAACATTCACATGCAGATCAGCCTCAGCATAGATCGGGTAGCGCACATCCATTAACTCGCGCATTTTCGCGCGGGGGTCAGCCACTTGCAGTAGGGGCCGCGTATTTTTGCGACTGACGCGCTCCATTACTGTCTCAAAATCACCTTTGAGCCAAATTGTCAGCGCTTTGTCTTTGAGGATTTCGCGCGTTTCAGGATGAATAAACGCCCCACCGCCCGTGCCAATCACGACGGATGAACCGTCCAGTAGACGCTCGATCACGCGCTTCTCTCCTGCACGGAACAAGTCTTCGCCGTGATCGCGGAAATAGCCCGCCACTGTGCGCCCAGAGGCCGCCTCAATCTCTTCATCAGAATCATAGAACGGACGATCTAACCGCTTGGCCAGACGACGACCAATCGTGGTTTTGCCTACTCCCATCAATCCAACAAGGGCGATGGGGCGAGACGTAATCTCTAACAGCGGCATTAGCCTGCCTTTTCAAGTTTTTACACCGCGCATCAGGCCAAACTGTTATTCAGTCTGGTCGAGCGCGTTAATTTTCCACAATATGGTCACAAATCAACGTATGCTCAACACTTAATGCGCATCATATGCGAAATTGCACGAAATGAGGTTAAAATGAAAAAGCTGACTATTGCCGGGATTGCTGTCGTTTTGCTCGCTCTCTTGGGCTTTGTGTGGCTTGTCATGGGCGCGTCGCCCGACAATGCCCCGACTGAAACGATCACGATTGAACTGGACGCCCCTTAATGCGAGAGCTCGTCATGCGCAGACTTAGCACACTCACCTTGGCCGCATTGCTGCTTGGGGCAGCTCCGATAGCGCTTGCGCAGGAAGCGCCGATTTATGAGGAAACGCTGGGGGCAGCGACGGCCTTTGATGCAGGGGCGCTGTCAACACAGGATATTTCTCTTCCCTCCTCTTTATGGCAAGGCACAAGCGCTAAGCGAGCGGCAGGCTTAATTCGCAATGCGCCCGCAGCGTCCGATAATCCGCTCATCCGCGATATGGTGCGTGCGGCCCTGCTCTCGCCCGGTGTGCCGCCCGAAGGCAATCGCGATCAGTTCGAGGCTGCGCGGTTAGCCGCCGTCATGCGCTTAGGGGATCAGCGCGCGCTCGACACGTTTCTGTCTCGCAATCCTGCTCTTGGTCAAACGCCTGAAGCCCGCGTCAACATCGCGTTAAGCCAAGGTGATAGCCAAGCGGCGTGCGCCGTTTCGGACAGTATCACAACAGATCGGTCTGCCCCCACATGGGCTAGGTTGCGGGCGGTGTGTCATGTGCTGCGCGACGAAATATCTGCGGCTGAATTGACGCGCGATTTATTGCAAAGCGGCGGCTTGGATGATGCAGCTTACTTCGCGCTTCTGTCTAATATGATGGGTAGCAAACGCTCTGCGCCCACTGCCGCGCCGTCCGATGATGCTTTGATTTCTTTCATGCGCGCACGCATCAGCGATGCACCCAAACCGTCGGATGCCATGAATCTGGAATTATCAGCAGAAGACCGTCTGAAAGCGGTTTGGGCCAATCTGGCGGCGTATTCGGACGCCGAACTATCTGGCATTATGTCAGACCTCGCCTTCGATCCCGACGATATTGCGGGCTCGTCCAGTTTTGATCTGGCCTCCGCAACAGCGAATACTCAGCCACAAGGCACAGCGCAGATTTACCTGCTGGCGAAGTCTGGCAATGCCAGTGCCTTTGCGGAACTCGCCAAGCGGGCGGGGGGTGCGTCTGATGATTTGGTGCGTATCATGTCAAATGTGATTGCGACAATGCCAGCGTCGGATCAAGCCCAAGCCAACTTGCCTCTCTTTGCCCGCGCAGCTGTCGAGCGACGCGATATTGCGACGCTGCAAGGGCTGTATCGCGCGGTTGATACCGCAGACGCGCAGTCACGCATCGCGCTGGCAGCCGATGCTTTGGGCGGTGGATTTCGCGCGCGGCCTATGGGCACAGATATTGAGACGCGACTGGGGCTGGACGGCGACGCGGTGGTTCGTGCAAAACGAGACACGGCGCTAGCCTTAGCGCTGGGCGCAACGATGTCTGACGTGGCGCGGGACGCCTTATCGGGCCAAGCTCTGTCGGGCGGTCGGAATATATCTGTAGGCGATTTGATCATTTTACGCAGCGCGGCAGAGGTAGGCGCGAGTGCGGAAGTCGTCTTGCTAAGCGCGCGCCACATCAAAGGTCGCGAATTAAATGCTGCGAGCCTCTCAGAGATCATCCGCGCCCTGCGTCAAGTCGGGCAATCTGAATTTGCGGGCCAAATCGCCGCAACTGACTTCATCCGTCCGCTATGACACAGATCGAGACCTTTCTTGAAATGATGAGCGCGGAGCGGGGCGCGAGCGAGAATACGCTGACCGCCTATCGGCGTGATCTGGAAGGCTGGCGAGACGCGCTGACATCAAAGTCACTGGAAGCGGCAGGTACGGGGGCGCTCGAGAGTGTGTTAGCGCAATGGGCCAAGGACGGGCTGGCCCCGTCATCTGCTGCGCGCAAGCTGTCGGCTGCCAAGCAGTTTTTCTTGTTTCTACAAACAGAGGGACTGCGCCAAGATAATCCCGCGCACGCTTTGCGCGGGCCAAAGCAAGGGCGGCCGCTCCCTAAAATTATCACCCATGCCGATGTCGATGCGTTGTTTACGCAAGCCGCCAAAGACACGTCGCCCAAAGGCGTGCGGCTCAGTTGTGCGCTGGAAATTCTCTATGCGGGCGGGCTGCGCGTGACAGAGTTAGTCAGTTTAAAAACGGCGGCGATGCGGCGCGGCGATGGATGTTTGATGATCAAAGGCAAAGGCGGGCGAGAACGTCTGGTCCCCCTGACAGGTGCCGCGCAACGTGCCATCACGACATGGCTTCCCTTGCGAGAACAAACCCTACCGACCAATGCGATTGCCAAAGATCGCGCCAAATCGTTCCTATTCCCCAGCAGCGGAAAGCTGGGTCACATGACGCGGGAACGCTTTGCGCAAATGCTCAAAGATCTGGCGAGGGACGCGGGTCTAAATCCCGCTAAAATATCGCCACATGTGCTACGCCACGCTTTTGCGACACATATGCTAGAAGGGGGCGCTGACCTTCGCGCGGTGCAAACCTTGCTCGGCCATGCCGATATTTCAACCACGCAGATTTACACGCATATTTTAGACGAACGCATGCGGGAATTGGTTGAGACCAAGCATCCTTTAGCCTAAAGAACGCCTATGACTTGGGAACGTAGACGACATCCAGATTTATTTGGCGACCTAGACGTGTTGCTGACTGACCTTACCCAAGAGTGGGATCTTAATCACGGCCTGACCGCTAAGGATTTGATCGAGGGGTCAAAGCCTTTGACGTCCAAAGTTTTCACAGAACGCGTGATCATTGCCGACGGTATGAAGGTCGAGGACGAACATCATTGGGTTCGCCGTATCAAGCGTAAATTCGTCCAACGCTACGGCCATGAAGTCAGCGTCAAGACCTATTCGATTTAATTCCAACACAGCCTTAAATCAGCGGTAAAGTTTTGGGTTTACCTGCGCGCGGGCAACGCTATTGTGCCACGCTTAAATTAGGGACACATTTGCATCTATGGCTCGCACATATCTTGATTTTGAACGCCCCATCGCTGAGTTGGACAAGCAGGTCGAAGAGCTGCTGACGTCGGAGAGCGAGAGTGCGCCTGCAGTCGCGGAATTGCGCCAAAAATCAGAAAATCAACTAAAAGCGCTTTATAATTCGATCGGCCCTTGGGAGAAAACGCAAGTCGCACGTCACCCTGCCCGCCCGCATTATTCTGACTTCGTTGAGGCTTTAGTTTCGGATTACACACCGCTATCAGGTGACCGGAAATTTGGCGATGATCACGCCCTGCTCGGGGGATTAGGGAAAATACGAGGGCAAAGCGTTGTTGTGATGGGCCATGAAAAAGGCACAGACACAGAGACGCGCCTCAAGCATAATTTCGGCATGGCCAATCCAGAAGGCTACCGCAAGGCGGTGCGTTTGATGGATTTGGCGGAACGGTTTTCTATTCCCGTTGTCAGCTTTGTCGATACGGCAGGTGCCTTCCCAGGGCGCGGCGCGGAGGAGCGCGGACAGGCCGAAGCGATCGCCCGCAGCATTGATCGCGGCTTATCACTGCGCGTGCCGTTTGTATCTGTCATCACAGGCGAAGGCGGGTCTGGCGGTGCGGTGGCGATTGCGACCGCTGATAGTGTGATGATGTTAGAACACTCGATTTATTCTGTGATCTCACCCGAAGGCTGCGCCTCTATTTTATGGCGCGACGGGGCGCGGGCGCAAGACGCGGCCAAGGCGATGAAAATCACGGCGCAAGATCTCAAAAAGCTCGGCGTGATTGACCAGATTATCAAAGAGCCCGTGGGCGGCGCCCATCGCGATACACATGTCGCTGTCAAAACTGTGGGGGCCGCGATTGTCAAAAACTTGAAAGACTTATCAGCCCTATCGCCGGATGAATTAATTAAACGCCGCCGCGATAAATTCCTCAATATCGGCCGTGCCTTGATTGAGTAATGGGCCAACCAAACGTCACAGTTCTATCCTAACTTCGGCATAGAAAAGCCCCGCCCTGTCATTTGATAACAAATGAAAAGACGAGGCTTTAAATGTGTTTTGTTATCTAATTAAAATCCAGCAGACACACCTGCGCCGAAGAAGAGCAGGTTATCTTTTGGATCACCCAAAAGCGTTTTTTTGAACCCTAATGTGTCTTCGCTGCTCAAGGCATAATTTGCGCCGACATAACCTGATACAGCATCCGTAAATGCGTAACCCAGCGAGGCTGAGAGCTGACCATACTCATAATCACCGTCACCATCGACAGACACCAGACCGACAGTTGCGCCGAGATCAAAGCTCGTTTTATCGCTCACAGGAACGCTGTGACTAATGCCGCCTTCGAGCGTAAGGGCTTCGAGCGTTAAATCGTAATAAGCTGTCACAGACGGCGACAGAACGGAGTCAAACCCGACAGAGGCAGAGACTTCATATGTGCCAGAAACTAAGTCTTCAAATGCCCCGTCAATGTCGTCCTCGTCCAAGCCGAGAATATCGCCAACATCATCAAGTGCATCTGCATCGCGGAAGTCATCGTCTAAGCTGCCGCTCGTTGAAAAAAGGCTGCCGAATTGTGGGTAGTGATAATACGTCACGCCGAAGTCCAAAGAAATGGCGCCTTCAGTTGGCACGCTATATCCCAGATAAAGATCAACTTCGTCGGCGGCAAAGAGAGATGTGTCGCCCAATCCCGTTGAGAACCATGCGCCCGCTGTAAAAGCGCCCGAAGATACTTCCACATAAGGCTGCACAGCCGTATCAGCGAGGGAGACGCCGCGGAAGACATAATCCGTGACCACGTCAACGCCTGTCGTCACGCTAATATCTTGCGCTTGAGCGGCGAGAGGGGCGGCTGAGGCTGCGATCAAAGCGGCAGATCCGAGTAAAAGTTTTTTCATGGATATCTCCAAAAGTGTTGCGACGCTTTCCCAGTGATCACGTCGTTTGTGATTTGATGCCCTCCCATAGCGTTAGACGCCGATCAGATACGATGGTTTTGAGCGCTAATCCCTGTGATTACTTGGCCGCGATGCATGATTGTGCGCAACCGCACAAGATTTGCCTGTGCTGAAAGCGATCCGCAGAAAAGCAGATGTTTTTGGAATTTTATGTCGTCTGTTGCAAAAACGCCGCAATGAATACGGCGCTACAAGCTAGGTGAGTTTACCGTGGCAATGCTTGACCTTCATGCCAGATCCACATGGGCACGCGCTGTTACGCGACACATCTGTCAAATCAAAGTCAACATCAACAGACTGGTCCGCAGCTGCAGCCGCAACTGGCCCAGACGTCATCATGTCCATCGGGCCGCGCGCAGAGGGCGCAGCTGGCGCTTGTTGAGCTTGCTGGGCTTGCAGTTGATTTTCTTGGCGCTGCATCTGCACATTCAGCAGGAGCCGCATCACCGATTTCGTCACGTCTTCGCGTAAGCTTGTGAGCAATTTATCAAAGAGCGTGAAGGCCTCTGATTTATATTCATTCAGCGGATCACGTTGGCCATAAGCTCGCATGCCGATCACGGATTTCAAGCTGTCGAGTTGCTGCAAATGCTCGCGCCAATTTTTATCAATGACTTGCAAGAGAATTTGCTTTTCTGCGCGGTGAAGTTCGTCCGGATCAATCCCGTCAGAGAGCTGCGTGAAGGCTTGATCCGTTGCCGTTTTCAGGCGCGTCAGCATTTCTTCATCGGCGATGCCCTCTTCTGCGGCCCAGGCATCGAATGGCAATTCCATCGCGAGCGCTTCTTTGGCCTCTTCGGTCAGGCCTTTAATATTCCACTGCTCGGCATAGGCTTTTTTCGGAATATATTCATCGATCAAGTCTTCGCAGAGCTGATGGCGGAAATCTTCAACGACGTCTGACACATCATCATCCGTCATAAATTCCATACGCTGTTCGAAGATCGTTTTGCGCTGATCATTCATGACATCGTCATATTTCAGCAAGTTTTTCCGAATATCAAAGTTGCGTGTTTCAACGCGGACTTGCGCGCGCTCTACGGCTTTGGTCATAAAGCGGTTGGTTAGTTCTTCGCCTTCTTCCCAGCCCATTTTTCCCATCATAGATTTCAAGCGGTCGCCGCCAAAAATTCGCATCAGGTCATCTTCGGTTGAGAGGTAGAATTTCGAGCGTCCTGGGTCACCTTGGCGACCTGTTCGTCCGCGCAGTTGGTTATCGATCCGGCGGCTCTCATGGCGTTCTGTGGCCAAGACATATAGCCCGCCAGCTTTCAGCGCTTCGTCTTTATATGCTGCGATTTCGTCTTTAATCTTATCAATCGCCCGCTCGCGATCACCGCCTTCTAGCTCTGCTGGGACTTCTTGTTCGATCCGCATATCCAGATTGCCGCCCAGTTGAATGTCGGTCCCGCGACCCGCCATATTCGTCGCGATGGTCACCGCGCCCGGCACGCCGGCCTGCGCCACGATAGACGCTTCTTCTTCGTGGAACCGCGCGTTTAGCACACGGTGTTCAACGCCGCGTTCAGTCAGGTAAGCTGACAGAGCTTCTGATTTCTCGATCGACACGGTACCGACCAGCATAGGCTGTTTATTTTTCGCGCAGCGCTCGATCTCGTCGACAATCGCTTTGAATTTCTCGGCTTCGGTGCGGTAGATCACGTCTTCTTCGTCAATCCGCTGGATCGGACGATTGGTCGGGATCACCAAAACTTCGAGCTTGTAAATATCGGCGAATTCGCTGGCTTCAGTCTCCGCCGTACCTGTCATCCCCGACAGCTTTTCATAGAGGCGGAAGTAGTTTTGCAGTGTGACAGAGGCGAGCGTCACGTTTTCGGGTTTAATGTCGACGTTTTCTTTAGCCTCGATCGCTTGGTGCAGACCTTCGGAGAGGCGGCGCCCATCCATCATGCGCCCTGTAAATTCATCGATCAGGACCACTTCGCCCTCTTTGACGATATAGTCTTTGTCACGGATGAATAGCTTATGCGCTTTCAAGGCTTGGTTGATGTGGTGAACAACGGTGACGTTTTCGACGTCATACAGACCTTCGCCGCTGAGCAAGCCGCGCTCCCGCAGGATATTTTCAATTTGCTCATTGCCCGCTTCGTTAAACGTCGCCGTGCGTTGCTTTTCGTCTAGCTCATAGCCCGCTTCGTCAATCGACGGAATGATACCGTCAATCGTGCGGTAAAGTTCTGACTTATCGTCTGTTGGACCAGAAATGATCAGGGGCGTCCGCGCTTCGTCAATCAGGATCGAGTCAATCTCATCGATGATCGCATAAACATGCCCGCGTTGATCCATCTCTTCGACGGAGTATTTCATATTGTCGCGCAGGTAATCAAAGCCGAATTCATTATTCGTGCCGTAAGTGATGTCGCACGCATAGGCCTGTTGCCGCCCGCCGCCATAGGCTGGATGATCATTGACGCAGCCCACCGTCATGCCGAGGAAGTTATAGACTTGGCCCATCCACTGCGCATCGCGACTGGCGAGGTAGTCATTGACCGTCACAATGTGAACACCGCGTCCCGGGATCGCGTTCAGATAAGCGGCCAATGTGGACACAAGCGTCTTACCCTCACCCGTCCGCATTTCTGCAATCTCGCCGCGGTGAAGCGTCAGGCCGCCGATCAGCTGCACATCATAATGGCGTTGCCCCAGCGTCCGTTTTGCCGCCTCTCGCACTGTGGCGAAAGCTTCGGGCAGCAGGTCGTCCAGCGTTTCGCCGTCCGCATACCGCTTGCGATACTCATCTGTTTTCAAGCGCAGGGCGTCATCTGTTAGCTTTACAAAGTCGGGCTCAAGGCTGTTAATTTTCTCGACTAAGGGACGCAGCTTTTTCAGCTTTCGGTCATTTTCAGTCCCGAAGATTTTTTTGGCGATACCGAGCATGGGTAGTCCTAGATTTTTGGGGCGATTCACTCTGCCCAGACGTTTGTGGTGACATAGGTAGGGTGATGCTCTAAGTCAATGAACGGGCTGGGATTGTTACATTGAAGAAATCAAAAATATGCCTCAAATTTTAACAAAAACTTTGCTCTGTGGGCTTGTGGCCTGTGGTTTTTCGCTTTCCGCCTGTCAGGGTGGCGCAAATTCTGACGGCGCAGATAATTTTAGCCAAACCTCAACCCGACCCGGCGATAAAGTCGTCGCGCGGGTGAATGGCACGAAAATCTTTCTCTCTGACGTCGAACGCGCCGCAACTGGGCAAGGCTTGGTCAGCGAAGGCGTGCCGCTCACGCCCTCTGACCCGACATTTCAAAAAACACTGGAAGAACTGATTGATCAGCGTCTTCTGGCCCTCGACGCCATGAGCCAGTCGCTTGATCAAACTGATGAAACAAAGCGCCGCTTATCCGCCGCCCGAGAGCGCATATTGGGCAATATCCGCGTCGAAGATCATCTGCAAAACACGGTCAACGAAGTGACCATTCGCAAAATGTATGACGCCCAATCCGATATTGTCCGGCGCGGCGAAGAACGGCGCGCACGGCACATTTTAGTTGAAGACAAAGCAGAGGCTGACGCGATCTTTAAGTCGCTTGAAGACGGCGCAGATTTTGCGGCACTTGCGCAGGAAAAATCACTCGATAATGGCAGTGCAGCCAAGGGCGGCGATCTGGGCTTCTTTAGCCTTGATATGTTGGATGGTCGTTTCACGCGGCCCGTCTTTAAGGCCAAGATCGGTGACCGCTTGCCGCCGTTTAAGACAGAATTTGGCTGGCATGTTGTCGAAGTCCGTGACTCGCGTCTGCCCGAACAGCCAAGCTTTGAGGCGCTAAAACCTGAAATCGTGAACTTTATGACGTTTGAAGCCATCCAGACTTTACTGTCTGATCTGCGCAAAACGGGCGAGGTGGAATTTGTTTATCAGACTCTTGAGCCTGAAACGCCAACCCTTGATCCCGGAAACAGTAAAGACGACACAACAGAAGATGTCGACACAGCGGATGAAAATGAGTAATCGCGCCTATGGCCCAATATAAATTATCGCCTTTCGCGCCCAAACATTTTCCAACGCTGCCGCCGATCAAAGGCTTCACTATGTCCACGGCCGAAGCTGGCGTGAAATATAAAAACCGCACCGACCTCTGGGTCATGGTGGCCGCGCTAGGCACGCAGGTTGCGGGTGTTTTCACGCAGAACCTCTGCCCCGGTGCACCTGTTGATTGGTCGCGCAAAGCACTGGACTATACCACAAACGGCCCCCGCGTGGTCGTCGTCAATTCTGGGACAGCCAATGTGTTTGGCGGACAGAAAAGCCGCGATGCTGTGATCGAGACTGCGCAAGGTGTGGCGGATATTTTCCAAGCGGATCAAGACGGCGTCTTCCTTGCCAGCACAGGCGTCATCGGGGAACCGCTCGACGCCTCCAAAGTTCTTGCGAAATTTCCTGAAATGGAAGCAGATTTGGACGCTGACGGCTGGGAAGCGGCTGCCAAAGCGATCATGACAACAGACACCCACCCCAAAGGCGCAACCGCGACCTGCCTCATTGACGGCGTATATGTGACCATTAACGGCATCGCCAAGGGTAGCGGCATGATCGCGCCCGACATGGCGACTATGCTGTCATTCGTGGCGACTGACGCCGCAATTTCGCAGCCAGTTCTGCAAGCCCTTCTCTCTGACCTGACACAGACAAGCTTCAACGCGATCACTGTCGATAGCGACACGTCGACGTCTGACACACTGCTATTGCTTGCGAGCGGGACGGCCAAACATTCAGAAATTTCTAGCCTGGATGACCCTCGGCTGCCCGCGTTCAAAGATGCGCTTCATACCGTGCTTTTCGATCTGGCCATGCAAGTGATCAAAGACGGGGAAGGCATTTCCAAATTTGTGACCATTACAGTGACAGGGGCGGTGAGTGACGCGAGCGCGAAAAAAATCGGCATGTCTGTCGCCAATTCTCCGCTCGTAAAAACAGCGATAGCGGGCGAAGACGCGAATTGGGGCCGCATCATTATGGCGGTCGGAAAGGCGGGCGAGCCTGCTGACCGCGACAAGCTTTCTATCTCGCTCGGCCCGCATTTACTGGCAGAGAATGGCCAGCGCTTACCTGATTACACAGAGCTAGACGGCGCGGAATATATGAAGCGTGACGCGATCGATATTCATATCGATATGGGTCTCGAAGACGGCCAAGCAACTGTCTATACTTGCGACCTCACGCATAGTTATATTGATATTAATGCCGACTACCGCAGCTGATAAACCCCTACTCCTCGTCGCGGCGTGTGCGTTGATCGACGTCGACGGCCGTGTGCTGATGTGCCAGCGGCCCGAGGGTAAAGACCATGCGGGGCTGTGGGAATTTCCAGGCGGCAAGGTCGAGGCGAATGAAACTCCCGAACGCGCGCTAACGCGCGAGTTATTTGAAGAGTTAGGCGTTGAGCCGTGCGAACGCTGCGTGCAGCCCTTCTCTTTCACGAGTCATGCTTACGCAGACTTCCACCTTTTCATGCCGCTTTATTTATGTCGGCAATGGGACGGGTTTGCCCGCCCCAAAGAAGGCCAATTAATTAAATGGGTCTGGCCCGATAAAATCGTGGACCTGCCGCTTGTGCCCGCCGATATAGAGCTAGCGCGAGAATTAAAAGATCGCTTGCCCCGCGGACGGCGCTTCGCGACCTAATTTTTGAAGCGGGCGCTACTCTGCTGGCGCAAACCCGCACTGCTTTTGCTCCATCGCAATTTGCTTCGTCAGGCGCACGGCGTTCTGGGCATAGGCCTCTGTGACAGAGCCGCTATTCACCGTTTTACCGCGCAACGTGCTAACCTCTGGGCACAGATGAAAGACAAGCTTTGAAGCGGATTTCTCCGCGCCGTCTTTGGGTGCAATCCAATAGACAACGTCGCGCCCATTGGGGTTGTTCGCGTCCCGCGTCGCTTCTGCCACAGCTTCGGAGTCCTTCGCGATCTCTTGCGCTTGCGCCGCAACTTCGGGGGAGCAAGCCGTGGTCGGCTCATTCGCTTTTATCTGCGCTGCGCAAGCATTCATGTCCTGCGTGTATTGCTCCGTCGAAGGCGGGCTGAAATCTATGCCGATAACGGTCGCAAGTGCGGCAAGCCCCACACCTACACCGCCGGCGATTTTCTTGTTCTTCGGGTCCATATCTTTGTCGAGGAAAATCATGGCCAATAGAGGCAAGAAGGCAATCACCGTGATGATCGCGCCGAGTTGGTTTTGCACGAAAAATTTAAACGGCTCCGCCTTCGTCGCAGGATCATGTTTATTCGCCCGCTTCCACATCAAGCTCCCCGCAATCGCAAAGATTGCGATCACGACCAGCAACCCAATCAGCAGCGCAAGGTTACCCTCATCGAATTTATTTTGAAGCAGCAAGATAATTCCCGCGACCTCTGCCCCAATGGCAACGATCCAAGACAGCGCGGCAAAAAGCCGTAGCTTCTTAGCCTTACCTTTTTGATCCTGCGTCGCTTCCCACGCTTTGGTCACGTCCACCGCATTGGTGTCTTTATTCTCAGTCATAACATTTCCCCTTTGAGAGGCGTCCGTCATAAAACGTGCCTCACCCTCATTACCGTGCCCCCGCACGATATTCGCGCAGTTTCGCTATCATGTCCGCACGGGAATAGGCAATGAGTTTTGCAGGCGGCGCTGCTATTCACACGTACCAAAAATTTGATAATCGATAATTTTTTATTGATTATCAATAATTATAAGGCTATACAGTCCTCATATGTCAGTGTGCCAACTGGCGGGAGACGAATATGACCTTATCACACAACACGGCCAGCGGCGTGGCTTCTGACACGCACCCCAATGTAGCTAACGCCCAAATAGCGGCGCCAAGACGGCTTTGGATATGGCGCTTTCTCATTTTCATTTTGCCCCTCCTCGTGATCGCAGGTGCGGTTGCGGCTTTTGTCGGCATGGGCGCGTTGAAGCCGACGCCCGAAGAAAAAGAAGACGTCATCAAAGCAATTCCCGTCCTGACCGCCCTCGCCGTACAGGAAGACGTCACCCTAAAAGTCAATATTCAAGGTGAGGTGCAGCCGCGCACAGAGATCAGCTTGGTGCCGCAGATCAACGGATTGATCACCTATATGTCGCCGAAATTTATCGAGGGTGGCCGCTTTAATAAGGGCGACCTTCTGGTATGAATTGAACCCACAGAGTTTGAGCTTCGTGTTACTCAAGCCCGCGCCAATGTTGCGCAAGCGGAGACTGTGGTCTCGCGCGAAAAATCAGAGTCTGCGATTGCCCGACAAGACTGGAACGAACTTGGCCGCGCTGGAGAGCCGACACCCCTGACGCTGCGCGAGCCACAAATGGCGGAAGCACAAGCGCAACTGGCCTCGGCCAAGGCGCAACTCGCCGAAGCGGAATTAACTCTCGCGCGCACATCTCTTTATGCGCCGTTCACAGGGCGCGTTGCGGTCAGGCATGTGGACCGAGGCGAATTTATCTCAGTCGGCACAAAGTTGGGTCAGATTTATGCGACAGATATGATGGATGTGCGCTTGCCCATGACCAATGAAGAGTTAAAGCGTGCGGGTATGAGCCTCGGCTTTGAAGCCAATCGAACGACCCCTGGCATCCCCGTGACGCTGTCGGCTGATGTCGCAGGCATTAGCAGCGAGTGGCAAGGGCGCATTGTGCGCACCGATAGTCGCTTTGATAGTCAGACGCGCGTTCTCTACGCCTATGCCGAGGTACAAGATCCTTTCGGGGCGGGCTCTAGCGAAGGGGTGCCACTGGCGCCGGGTATATTTGTGAACGCCGCGATTGAGGGGCAAAAGCTGGCCAATTCGCTCGTTATTCCCCGCGCGGCCCTGCGCGGAAATGATACCGTTTACGTTGCGGATAACGAAACGCTGCAGATCAAGACCGTCACTGTTGTGTCATCAGATCGCGATCACGCAATTTTGAGCGGTGGTCTGAACATAGGTGACCAAGTCATCACCTCCCCGATCAGAGGCGTCGCCGACGGCATGAAAATCGCTGTTGTCACGGCCAGCGCGATTGAGACGGAAACGTCCGCTGCCGCCTCGATATCAGCGAAGGGAGACGAATAATGGACCGTATTATTAAATGGTGGGCCAGCAATCCTGTCGCCGCCAATCTGCTTATGCTGATATGCTTCATCGGTGGGATCGTCAGCTATAACACGATTGAGCGCGAACTTGATCCCTATGTCGAATTTCCTGGCGCTTGGACGTATGTCGCATGGCCCGGTGCCTCGCCCCAAGATGTCGAGGAACAGATTATCGTCAGGATGGAAGAAGCGCTATCCGAAGTCGAAGGCGTCAACCGCATGTGGGCCTTTGCGGGCGAAGGCGGCGGATCAGTGACTGTTGTTGGCAAGAACGGCGTGGACGAAGCCAAATTGATGGCCGATGTCAAACGACAGGTCGACTCGATCAATGCATTCCCGCCAGCGGCAGAAGAACCGCAGATTAATATCTTCCGTAATCGAAATGAAATCATCCGCCTCGCCGTGTCTGGCGACGAGACTGTGTCCGAGCGTGACTTAAAGCGGTTCGCAGAGAAAACGCGGCGCGAGATCGGGCTGCTCGGTTATATCCCTGCCGTCGAATTATTTGGTGTGCGCAATGAGGAAGTGTCGATCGAAGTCTCTGAGGACGCGTTGCGCCGATATGGCCTGACGCTGGACGAGGTTGCGCAGGCGGTGCGTGGCACATCCGTCAACGCGTCATCCGGCACGGTGCGCACGGATATTGGCAATGTGCAGCTTCGCACGCGCAATCAAGCTGATACGAAGGACGAGTTTGAAAACATCATCGTGAAGCAAGATGCAGGCGGCGCGACCATTCGCGTCAAAGATGTTGCTACAGTGATTGACGGGTTCGAGCAGGTCAATCTGCTGGCAACTGTCAACGGCAAACGCACAATCTTGGTTCAAGTGCAGAGCGGGCTCAAGATGGATATTATTAAAGCGTCTGAGAACGTGAAAGCCTATCTCAAAACGGCTGAGGAAAGCTTGCCAGAGGGCATCTCTATCACGACTTGGGAAGACGCGGCAGAGAGTTATGAAGGACGTATTTCCTCAATCACGCAAAACTTTCTCACGGGTCTGCTTTTGGTCTGCTTGACGCTCATGTTGTTTTTGCGCCCCATCATTGCGTTTTGGGTCTCGGTCGGGATTGCGACGGCGTTTGCAGGTGGACTGGCTCTGCTCCCGCTCTTTGATGTGTCATTCAATATGATCTCAACCTTCGCCTTCTTGCTGGTCATCGGTGTGATCGTCGATGACGCTATTATTGTCGGCGAAGCAATCCATTTTAAAACCGAAGACGGGGAAACTGGTCTGGACGCCGCCGTGAACGGCACGGCTATGGTCGTGAAGCCCGTCATTTTTGCTGTGCTGACGACAATGATTTTCTTTGCGCCTTGGATGTATTTATCTGGCGGCACCAGCGAATTTACGCGGGCTATATCGTTGGTCGTGATTTTGGCGCTGTTCTTCTCATTAGTAGAATCCTTGCTGATACTGCCCGCCCATTTGGCGCACCTGAAACCTGTCAACCCGCAGAGCCGTATCATGCGGTTCCAAGCGAAACTGTCTGACAGCCTGTTATGGGTGGCGAATACGCTCTATCGACCGCTTATCACGAAAGCGCTCAAGCGGCGTTACCTCACTGCGTCCCTCTTTGTGGCGCTGATGATTTTGACGATTGGAGCCGTATCCAACGGACTTGTGAAATCGTCATTCTTTCCAGAGGGCGAAAGTGATCAAATTGAAATTTCTGTCGAGCTGCCAGAGGGCACGCCCTATACGCGCACGCTCGAAGTTTTGGCGCAATTACAGCACGCCGAAGAAGCGCTGTCTGAAGAGATTAAAGCACAAGACGGTGATTTGATCGAGAATTGGTATACCCGCTCCCGCGATGATAATGTATTGGCCTTGGTCAAATTGGTCCCGCCAGAAACACGCACGCTCTCCGCCAAAGCAACAGCTGAACGCCTAAGGGAATTAATTGGAGAGATTCCAGACGCGGAAAATATCACGGTCAACTACAAAGACAATAATGACGGCCCGCCTATTGAATATGTCCTCAACGCCAAATCTTTCGATGATTTGGAAGCGGCAGCGGACGATTTGATGACCCGCCTACGCAGCTATGAAGGTGTATTTAATGTAGTCAATGATATGGATAGCGCGTCAGAGGAGGTGCAGTTTGATCTCAAGCCTGGAGCCGAAAGCCTCGGCGTGACAGCCGCAGATGTCGCCCGCCAAGTGCGGCAGGGTTTCTTCGGCGAGGAGGTGCAACGTCTCCCCCGTGACGGCGAAGATGTCCGCGTCTATGTCCGTTATCCACGCGCAGACCGAGAATCGCTCGACTTCCTACGGTCCATCCGTATCCGCACAGCGGACGGGCGGGAGCTTCCGCTCGATACAGTGGCAACTCTGCGGTTCGAGAAAGGCACCAACCAAATTCTGCGCCGCGAACGGCAACGCGCTATCATTGTCAGCGCCGAAGTTGTCACCGAACGGATTGAGGAAATCCGCAAGGAATTAAATGAGGGCTTCTTTGACGAGTTTGATAAACTACATCCCAATGTCACACGCGGCAATATTGGTCGCGCTCAAGGCGAAGCAGAGTTTCAGCAAGAGTTAATGCTGTTCTTTATGATCGCGATTGGGGTCGCTTATTTCTTGGTCGCCGTCTCGTTTAAGTCCTATTTCGAGCCAATCCTTATCTTGCTCGCAGCGATTCCATTTTGCTATTGCGGCATGATCATCGGGCACATGACAATGGGGGCGACCATGTCCTTGCTCTCTATCCTCGGCATGTTTGCAGCGGCAGGTGTGGCGGTCAATGACAACCTCGTCTTGCTGGATTACGTCCACCGTTTACGCGCAAGAGGCATGGACGGCGCGGAGGCTTTGGTCGAGGCTGGCACGCGGCGGTTTCGCCCAATCCTCCTAACCTCGCTGACGACCTTTGTCGGGCTGCTGCCGCTCCTGATGGAGAAATCTCTACAGGCGCAATGGCTTATCCCTATCGGGATTAGTCTGGCCTTTGGTGTCCTGTTCGCCCTCTTCGTCACCCTCTTCTTCGTTCCTGCTCTTTACGGCATTGGCGCAGACATCGGACGCGGCATGCGCTACCTCATTAAGGGTCAAGTGCAGCCAAAGTTCTCAGCGCAACTTGCATAAATAAAATGGGAAAATGGTGCCCAGAAGAGGACTCGAACCTCCACGTCCATACGGACACTAGCACCTGAAGCTAGCGCGTCTACCAATTCCGCCATCTGGGCACGTCATTGGAAGCGGCGATGTAGGCTGATCAGCGGGAGGCGTCAATATCAAATCTGGCGGGGGACAGTCGATCTGTGCGGCTACAACTTGGTCTCGCGCGTGTTGAGGGCGTCTGCCAAACGCATTTTCGCCGAACCAGGTTTGAGCGGCTTTTGCTGGCTTTCATGGGGCTTCCACCCTGTCAGCCAGAGGATCTCAAAACTTGCGGGCAGCTTGCCTTCTTCGGCAAACATCTCGGCATAGTTTTGCGTCAGCGCCGTCAGGTAATCTCGTCCTACAAAATTTGCGCTGCGGCTTTGCAACGTGTTCGTTTCGCCAATGTCTCGGAGGTCATTGATAAGGCGCGACAGGCCAGAATAGCGCACAGTGAAACGGTCCATGTCCACCACGGGGAGATTGAGCCCTGCCCGCGTCAGCAGCGGCGCAGCTTGGCTATGCGTGATCATGGGATAGACTCGCGCGGTCAGCCCACCGAGCAATTCATCATCTGTTTTATAGAGCGTTTGGCGGAGTTCTGTCAGCGTGTCCCCACCAAAAATCGCGGTGATCATGAGGCCGTTGGGGCGTAGCTTAGTCGCCATTTGCGTCATCAGCCCTGGCAGATCATTCTCACTTTGCAGGGCCAGAAGCGAGATAATCGCATCGCATTCGGGCGCGTCAGACATCGTCTTGGCGTAATGGATATGGTCGGGTTTTTTGTCCGCGGGGATCATCGCGGCTAAAGCCTCAGACACGTCAAATGGGCCGATGATCACCATTGTCTCAAATCGCTGCGTCACGTCTTGGAGGCGCTCTGCCACATCCTCGATACAGCGCGTAAGGAAGAACGACAGGCCAGACTGGGCCATTCGCCGCCTTGCCCGCGCGCGACGCATATGACGTAAAGTATCATCAAAGATTTGCGGAATAGCGGTTGGGTCTGCCATAGGGAAGATATGGTCTTTCCACGCGCAAAAGAAAACCCCCTGATCAAAGCGGCCAGCCGCGGCTTATCGCGCGCCTTGGACACTGTCTTGCCAGCGCAGACTTTGCTCAGCCTTGATCCCGAGGACGAGACAGCGCCGCTCTGGCAGGCCGTCAAATTCTTGGATGAACCCTGCTGCGACGCATGTGGGTTTCCATTTGATTATGCGGCGCAAGCTATGAGTTTGTGTCTGCGCTGCGCGGCCTACCCCCCAACTTATGATCGCGCGAGGTCAGCTATGGCCTATGACGATGCCTCGCGGCAATTAATTCTCAGCTTCAAACATGGCGGGCGGACGAATGGCCTCGGCTTGTTCACTACACAGATGTCACGCGCGGGGCGGACATTGTTGGCAGAGGCGGACATCATTGTCCCTGTGCCGCTGCATACAACGCGTCTACGGCGGCGGCGCTATAATCAGTCTGCCATTCTCGGCCGCAGCCTTGCGCAGATGCGGGGGCTGACATTTGATCCCGATAGCTTGCTGCGAAAGCGGGCAACAGATACCCAAGGCGGAAAGTCAGCCATGGGACGGCGGCGCAATGTCAAAGGCGCGTTTCATGTGCCAGATGCGCGGCGAAACTATATCGCAAGCAAACGCATTGTTCTGATTGATGATGTGATGACGACAGGGGCAACACTGGAAGCTTGCGCCAAAACGCTCAAGCGCGCGGGGGCAGCGCATGTCGATGGTCTGTGCCTGGCGCGGGTTGTGCGCGCCGCAAATCTGCCTACATAGAAGCAAAGGAGCTTTTTATGGCCAAAATCGAAATATATACCAAGGCAATGTGTCCCTTCTGCACGCGAGCCAAGGGCTTGCTGACATCCAAAGGCGCGTCTTTCATTGAAATTCCTGCCTATATGGACCCCGCCAAGCGTCGCGAAATGAATGACCGATCCGGGCGCAATACGTTTCCGCAGATTTTTATTGATGGCAAACATATTGGCGGCTGCGATGATCTATTCGCGCTGGACGCCAAGGGCGGCTTGGACCCATTGCTGACATAGCCCATGAAAATTGCGCTCATACAAATGCGGTCTGGCACAGAGATAGCTGCGAATATTCTCGCGGCCAGCAAAGCGATCACGCAGGCAGCCAAGGCGGGCGCGCGTTTTATCGCGACGCCAGAGATGACGCATTTGCTGGAGAAAGACCCAAAGGCCCTGCGCGCCAAAGTCCGCCCCCAAGATCAAGACCTTGGCGTCAAAGCCTTTTCGACCTTGGCGGCTGATCTAGGTGTGACGCTGCTCATTGGTTCATTGGCTATCAAACGCCCCGACGGACAAATCGCTAATCGGAGTTTTGTCTTTGGTCCGGATGGTTTGGTCGCAGCGCGTTATGACAAAATTCATTTATTTGAAGCCGCGATTTCAACGCGTGAAACTTACCGCGAAGCGGACACATATACAGCAGGGGATACAGCCATTATTGCGCCAGTGGGCGAATTGAACCTCGGTTTGTCGATCTGTTATGATGTGCGCTTTGCTGACCTCTACCGCGGTTACGCTCAGGCCGAGGTCGATATGATCTCTGTGCCAGCGGCGTTTACGACGGCGACAGGTAAAGCCCATTGGGAAACTTTGCTGCGCGCGCGGGCCATTGAAACAGGCGCTTATATTCTGGCCCCCGCCCAAGGCGGCAAGCATGAAGATGGTCGGCAAACCTGGGGACGATCCATGGTCGTTGATCCGTGGGGCAAAGTGATTGCAAAGCTTGATCACAACAAGCCCGACATTTTATTTGCCGACATTCATCCGAAAAAAGTCGCGTCGGCTCGCGCCATGATCCCCGCTTGGCGGAGTTAGGCGCGTGATCCGTTATGACCTCATCTGCAAGCATGACCACGCCTTTGAAGGCTGGTTTAGCAGCAGCTCTGATTATGATGACCAACGAGCCAAGCGCCTCATCCAATGTCCGATTTGTAGTTCCGCAAAAATCGAGAAGGCGATCATGGCGCCTAATGTGGCGACGTCTCGCAAAAAAGACGCAACCGCGCAAAAGCAACTCGCGATGATGAATGAATTCGCAGCGAAAATTCGCGAAGAAATTTCGACTAAGTGCGATGATGTGGGTGATAAATTTGCAGATGAAGCCCGCGCTATCCATTACGGCGAAAAACCGGAGCGCGGCATTTACGGGCAAGCCACGAAACGCGAGGCAGAGGCTCTGCACGAAGAAGGTATTGCGGCCCTCCCCTTGCCTGATATGCTTGCGCCTACACCAGCCAAAAAGAAGTTGAATTAAATATGACGGACGCAACACGCGATAAAAAACATGTGATTGTCTTGGGCGGCGGCGCTTGGGGCACAGCGCTCGCTAACCTCATGGCGGGGCATGGTCATGACACAACAATATGGTGCCGAGAAGATAGCTGCGCCCATGACATAAATGAGCATCATGAAAACAAAGATTTCCTGCCTAGGATTGCTCTGAATAAAAATCTAAAAGCCACATCCGACACACCCGATTTTGTGCAAGCTGATCTTGCCCTCGTCGTCGTGCCAGCGCAATTCACCCGCGCGACTTTGAGCGACTTTGCCTCCGCTATTCCGCATGGCCTGCCTCTCGTCTTGTGCTCCAAAGGCATTGAGCAGGAGAGCCTGTCCTTCATGGCGGAAGTCGTCAAAGCCACAGTTCCGCACGCTGTAGCTTACGTCCTGTCAGGGCCGAGCTTTGCCAAAGACGTGGCGATTGGCCTGCCCACAGCTGTGACACTGGCTGGCCCTAGCGTCTATCTGGCTGATCAAATCGCGCCGTTGATCGCGGGCGAGACTTTCCGACCCTACACGTCTGACGATATAATCGGCGCAGAAATTGGGGGCGCGGTTAAGAATGTGCTGGCGATTGCCTGCGGAATTGTCTTGGGTATGGAGTTGGGACAATCCGCGCACGCGGCCTTGATCGCGCGGGGATTTGCCGAGATGCGACGTCTAGGCGATGCCTTGGGCGCGAAGCCAGAAACACTGTCAGGGCTCTGTGGGTTGGGGGATTTGGTGCTGACCTGCTCCTCGACGCAATCCCGCAATATGAGTTGCGGCATGGCGCTGGGACAAGGTCAGTCAATGAAAGAGATTATGGCGTCACGCAATGCCGTGACAGAAGGCGTCGCAACAGCGCCCGCTTTGGCAAAAATGGCACAGAATCACAAAATTGATATGCCGATCTGTCAAGCCGTGGCCGATATTGTCGCGGGCGACATTGCGCCAGAAGACGCGGTAAAGCGCTTGCTCAATCGTCCGCTTAAAGTTGAGGGCGAAGCTTAGGCAGCGTGTTTCAATTCTAGCGGCGTCATAGCGACAACTGTCTGCTCCGCCACATCTTTGGACGCTGCCAAGATTTCACGATCCCCTGCGAAAGGGCCAAGTGCGTCAAATACGCGGTCTTGGGTCACATGATGCGGGGTCGCAGCATAAGCTTTCGCTTGCTCTAAGTTTAGATGCCCGTCAAAGAAATACCCTCGCAGGCGCGGGGAGAGGCGTGACAGTGTCAAGATTTGTGTTACGTTCTGACGGGTCAAATAAAGCTCCTTCGCAATCGCATCAGGGCTCGCCCCTGCTTTGAACGCTTCGACCACACCTTCATACAATTCCCGATTGGAGAGCAGCGCGGGTGCAGGGCTTTGGCGCTCCACCGTGTCGGCATATAGCACATAGGGTATACGGTTGAGGCTGCGTGGCAACTGCCCCGTAAATCGCAGGCGGCGGATCGCGGCGAGGCGCTTCTGCCCGTCAATGACGTAAAGCTTTCCAGCCCGCTCGACCACAACCAAAGGCGAGAGCAGTCCTAGCTTCGCAATCGAACGCTGCACGGCTTTGACGTCTTGCAACATCTGACCAAATAGGATTTTTGACCGGATCGCAGCGAACACCTCTATCGGCGCAGTTTTAATCGATGCGGCGGCCGTCGCAGCCGCGAATTGTGAGTGTTTATGTAGGTAGGACATGGGGGATGACCTCGCTTTCATTTATTCAACTATGAAGGCATAACCCCTACGGGACTCTGACGGTTCCATTAATTATCCACAATCGTGGTTAATAGGCGTTAACCTTCTATCCTCATATAAATAAACAGAAATTTGGCTAAATTAAGTCATGCACAGTGTTATACATGATTAATTCACAGGGTTAACGGAAGGTAAACTCATGCAATAACGCATACCCCCGTAAAACTTGGGCAAAAAGTTAAAACCGAGTTAATTAATTGCGCGCAGGCTTTTGCGCGACGGTTACATAATTAATCGACATATCGTCAGAGAATGTCCAATTCTGCGTGATGGGGTTCAGAGTCATGCCCGTTTGCTGCTCAATTTGTAGACCCGTGTCTTTCAGCCAGCGCGTGATTTCAATCGGTTTGACGAGCTTGGCGTATTGGTGTGTGCCCTTGGGCAGCCAGCGTAGGATATATTCCGCGCCCACGATCGCCAGCGCAAAGGCCTTGATCGTGCGGTTAATCGTCGAACAGAGCATCACCCCGCCTTCCCGTACCATCGCCGCACAGTCCGCCATGAACTCTGGCGGGTTGGCGACATGTTCAATCACTTCCATATTCAGCACGGCATCGTAAGGCGCTTCGCCCGATTTGACGAGTTGCTCAATCGTGCCGTGGCGATAATCGATCTCTAGACCCACTTGCTCGGCATGGGTCTTAGCTGTCTTGAGATTACGCTCCAGCGCATCCACACCCGTCACACTCGCGCCCAGCCGTGTCAGCGGCTCACACAATAAACCACCGCCGCAACCAATATCTAATACACGTAACCCTTTAAGCGGCTGAGGCGCATCGGGGTCACGGTGGAAATGCTCGCACAAAGCGTCCTTGATAAACCCTAACCGCGCACCGTTCATGACGTGCAGCGGCTTAAACATCCCCGTCGGATTCCACCAATCCTCCGCCATGCGCGAGAAGCTCGCCATTTCAGCGGGATCGACAGAGACGCTTTGGATGTGGTCTGGCGCGTCAGTGGTGTGGTCGTGTGGCATGGTCTGTTCCTATCGTCGTCGAGCCGCTCTTAGTCTTTACGCATGAGCGGAGCAATAGGACGGGTTGGCGCGGCGGTGGTTTGCCTGACCTAGATTCCAAACCTAAAACTCCGCTCTTGAAAAAAATCGCCACGCGCGTAAAAGCGCCGCTAATTTTACAAGAGGGCTTTATCAATGGCGCGTATCGTCATGAAATTCGGCGGAACGTCTGTGGCCAATCTGGACAGGATTCGTCATGTGGCGAGTTTGGTCGCAGAAGAAGCGAAGGATGGCAATGAAGTAGCTGTCGTTGTCTCCGCCATGAGCGGGGAAACCAACCGACTTGTCGCGCTGGTCGATGCGCTGGACGCGGACGCGGCGCCTGACGGTATTAAGAACGGCACAGAGATCGAAGACGAATACGATTCGATCGTGGCCACGGGTGAGCAAGTCACGTCGGGCCTTTTGTCGATTGCCCTGCGCCGTCGCGGTCTGAAAGCGCGAAGCTGGCTTGGCTGGCAAATTCCACTCCGCACAGATATGGCGCATAGCAAAGCCCGTATCGCCGAGATCGAAAGCTCTGCCATTGGGCCGTCTATGGAGGGTGGCAACATTGCTGTTGTTGCAGGCTTTCAAGGCGTGAACGATACGGGACGGATTTCGACGCTGGGCCGCGGCGGATCAGATACATCTGCTGTCGCATTGGCCGTGGCGTTGAAAGCGGATCGCTGTGATATTTATACTGATGTCGACGGGATCTATACGACCGACCCACGTATCGCCAAGGACGCCCGCCGCTTGGGCCGTATCGCCTTTGAAGAAATGCTGGAACTGGCGAGCCTGGGCGCGAAGGTCTTGCAGACCCGCTCCGTCGAGCTGGCGATGAATAATAATTTGCCGATCCGCGTGCTGACAAGCATGGCGGAAGTCGGCGAAGATAACCCCGGAACTCTAGTTTGCCACGAGGATGAAACCATGGAAGAACGCGTTGTTAGCGGCGTCGCCTATTCGCGCGATGAAGCCCAAATCACATTGCTGCGCTTGAAAGACAAGCCTGGCATGGTCGCCAAAGTTTGCCGCGCCCTCAGCGAGGCCAATGTCATTGTCGATATGATTGTGCAGGGGATTTCTCGTTCTGACAACGCCGCCAATCTGACCTTCACCGTTGGCAAGCGCGACTTGGATAAAGCGTTGAAAGCACTGGAAGCGGGGAAGGAAAGCATCGGCTTCCAAGGCATTAAATATGATGAAGACGTCACCAAAGTTTCCGTTGTCGGCATCGGCATGCGTAGCCATACAGGCGTTGCGCAAACCATGTTCGAAGCGCTGGCTGAGCGCGGCATCAATGTTGAAGTTATCGCCACGTCGGAGATCAAAATCTCTGTGTTGATTGATAGTGAATATACCGAACTTGCCGTGCGCGCACTGCACAATGCGTTCGGGCTTCATAAAGCTGCGTAATTAATTAAATCTATAAGACGCTATGACGCCGAGAAAAACTTGGTCGACGCTGCCGCGCTGTTGAACAAGGGGCGCGTCCGCAACGTCACCTGTTAAGCGGTTATATTGCGCAATGATATTGCCTGTCACCGTGCGGGTCATAGGGACGATCACATTGGTGGACACGCCGTAAGACGTTACCCCGCCAGACGCCTCGTAAACGCCCAAACCAGACGCCGCTGATTGCGTCTCTGTTACGCCGAAAAACGCATTGGTGTAGGTCGCGTCACCAAAGTTTAGGCTGGGGCCAAAGCTGTAGATTATCGGCGGGCCATTGCCTTGGACGCGGCCTTTATAACGTAGACCTAGCTCCCCCGTCAGGCCGTCATGGCCGCTAATGGCTTGACCCAATTTGGCGGATGCCGTGATCTTTCCAAAATCAAATTCCGCGTAACCGCCCAATGAAATAGAGGTGTCTATATCGCCCAAGCCGATCAAGTCAGTTGTGCGGTCACCCGACGCACGAAATGGGCCGCCGCCGTCTTCGTCGCGCCCAAATTCAACTTGTGCCAGCGGGCCTGCGCGGAAATTATCTGTCGCTATGACCGCGTAACCGATGCCCCCTTCGACAGACGCAAAGGCACGGTCACCTTTGGTCACACGAATGGACGGCACAAGCGATAGCGCGTAATCATCATCGCCCAGATAATTTGGCGATAGCAGCGCGCCGCCACCCACACTTACATTCCAGCCGTTAGGGTCAGGTCGCTCAAAACTATTGGGCGGACGCTCTTGCGCCGCAACCGAGACCGGCCACAGACACGCCAAAGCAAACGGCGCAAGACCCGCTAGCCGCATGACGCTATATCTTTCACATGCAGCTCAAACGGTCCGTCTTGACCATCTGCGATGATAATGCCGATCTCGCTGACCTCGGCTGGGGCGAAGCTCGCGCCGCGCACGGGACGTCCAAAAATTGACGCTTTGAGGTCATCAAAGTTGACAGTCACCACTGCCCATTCGCCTGGCGCGCTGGGCGGGATGACGCCTTGGAACGAGATATAACGCCCGCGTAAACGGGCCTGCGTTTTCATCGTGACTTTATATTCGCGCCCATCTGAACGCACATTGAGCGTAAGGCCTGTCGCCTCACGCAATAGTCCTGGCGTCACGTCGCGGCGCACAGACGAAAACCCGCCGCCATTTGTATTAATCACGCCATCAAAGACCATATGCCCCTGATCAAATTTCGCACCGCCAGAGGATTTCCCCCCATAACGCCGTCATTAACCGCATACCATTCTGATACGGCTTGCGAGGTTTCGAGGGGCATTTTCATAGCACAATCTTTCATTTGAGCGCAGGCCATCGTCGTAGATAAAGCCAGACAGGCCAGGCTCATCATAAGCGTCATTTTCACGTCATTACTCCCAGCCCACATCAGGTCAGTAAAAGTCTTTTGTGTCATTTATACGCGCTGTACGCGGAAACGGTTGTCGCGCGGCTGCGTTTGTTCCTACAGCATTAGCGCCAGATATCGACTGTCGAGGGGATTATCATAATAGCAAGGAATATCGACAAAGCCCGCCGCCTCGTAGATTTTATTGGCGTGAGTCAGGCCGTGGTCTGTGTCCAGATACATGTGAACATACCCCAGATCACGCGCAGCCTTAATCGCGACGTCCAATAAAGCCGCGCCCAGCCCCAAGCCCCGACTCCTCGGGTCGCGCATAGAGACGTTTTAGTTCGCAAATTTTGCCTGTCATATCATTGGGCAAGGGCTTGATAGCACAAGCCGCCAAAGGCTGCCCGTTCACTCTGGCCAGAAATAGATCGTCATAAATTTGCGGGAAATCTGCGAATTCTTTATCTGTGCCTTGGAAAGATAAATCTTGTCCCAAATAGCGTTCAACGAATTGCAGATATTCCAAGAACAGCGCTTTGACCGCCGCGACATCAGCGGGGTCTGTTGCCTGGCTAATCTGAATAATTGGGTGGTCTGCCATAGGCTGACAGACTGCCGTAAATTTTAAGCCCCTGCAACGTCTTGCAAACGATCCAGTAATTCTTCGCTGACTGTGCCCGTTTCTGGCAAGGCGTTATCACGTTCGAATTTAATGATCGCCGCCCGCGTCATTGGCCCGATTGCGCCGTCCGCGCCGCCAGTTTCGTAGCCAAGTTGCGTCAACATAGATTGCGCTTGGCGCACGCGGTTAATTTGCACTGACTTGCTGCCAACAGATTTTGACCAAGGCGTATCGCGGAAGATACCATTGGCGGCTTCGTCGATAGCTTTCGGTTCAAAGGCTTTGATCCTCGCCTCCAAAGCAGAGACTTGCTCTGGCGCAAGTGTGTCGCCTAATACATCGATCCGTTTTTTGGCAGATTGGTCACCCTGTTGCGAGGCTATCGCATACCAGAAATAGGCGGTCTCAATATTGCGCTCGGTGCCTTGTCCGCTCTCGGATAGGACAGCGAGATTAAATTGACTATCGACCACGCCGCGTTCTGCCGCTTGCTCGAACCATCCCACGGCCTTGCCTATGTTTTGTTCAACACCGCCGCGACCGTCAGTATAGTAGAGGGCAAGGTCATGCATGGCGATACGATTACCGCCTTGCGCCGCTTGTTCTGTTAGTTTCCGCGCCATAGCGAGGTCCATCGACACGCCTTCGCCGCTTTCATATAATTTTGCGAGACGATATTGCGCCGCCGCGAGGTTTTTATTGGCTGCCAACCGCACCAGCGTCACGCCCTCATCCGTTTGGCCTTGCTGTAGCTTGGCGAGTCCCAGTTGGAATTGTGCAACGGGATTGCCTGCTTCTGCCGCCGCACTCAGTGTGGACGCACCTTCATTCGTGACCTCAGGGGCTTGACTATCGGCGTATTGTCCAATCGCTGGAGAGGTATCCGCAGAAAGATCGACAGGCAAGCTGGCTTGCGGATCGAAGTCATTGGAGGCTTCAAGCGTCTGTGCATAGTCTGAATTAACTGTCAGCGGGTTATTGTTTCCAATGCCAAGAACGGTCTTGCCCGCATAGAGCCCGAGTGCGCCCAGCGCCACGGTCGCCGCCGCGACACGCAGATTACGGCCACTGATCGGGAGTTGATTGAGTTTATCTGAGAGCCCTATTTTTTTCTCTGTGCCGCCAATACGCTCCGCGCGCATTTCGTGGCTGCCCCCTTCGGCATAGGCGGGGTTATCGTAAGGCATGAGCGGCTCTGGCGCGGGCTCAAAATCCTGTGGGGCCTGGGGTGAAAGATTTTGCGCAGCGGGCGGTTGAACTGGCGGCACCTGTGCATTTGGGGTCTGCGCTGCATAGCCAGAGGTCATCGCAGGGGGCGGCGTTGACGCGACGGGTTCAGGCGTTTGGCTCGGCGCGGGCGGCGCATAGGCCGACGGCACAAACTCCTCGGGTTCATGGGCTGCCCGCGGCGGTTTTGGCGGCTCAGGTGCAGGTTCAGGTGTTTGCTCTGTCGCTGGTTCAAAAGCGGGGGCGGGGGCGGCAGACATAGGTGTTGGCTGCGAAGGAATAGGCTTCGGCGCAAAGGCGTCTGGCATTTGTACAACATTAGACGGGATCGTCATTGGAGCCTGAGACGGAGATTGATTGGGAGCCAGCATTTGCGGCGCCGCTTGGTAGCTGCCTTGCGCTGTCATATTTTGTGCGGCCATTGACGGATATTCCATCTGCTCGAATTCACGCACATCTGCAGGTGGCGCATAGGCGGGAGGCGCAGATTCTATTTTCTGCTGACGCTCATCCAACTCTGTCAGGTCACGCTCCAGCGTATCGAGCCGTGAATTCAAACGGTCAAGTTGATAGGCAATCCGTTCAAATTTGGTCTCGTCCTCCGCACTGGCTGATTTCGCTTCAAGGCGCTGCACGCGAATATCCATTTTGGAACGGAAGCCTTCAAATTCGGCTTGCGTCTCAACAGCCAACTCATTCACTTTTTCGGAAATCAGAGTCTGATCTGCCGCTTGCCGTTTTTGCAATTCCTCTGACAAGGCTTCAATCTTTTCACCTGTTTGAGTCAGAGCGTTGGCCGTGTCTTCTTCGATCGCGTTCAAGCGCGCAGTCGTCTCAGTTTCGGCCAATTCCCGAGCTTTGCGTTCATCATTGATCCGCGCTTCAACGGCACGCGCCATATGGGCAAGGTTCAAATTAATCGTGCGGAGCGCTTCACTTTGCACAGCCTCGGCCTCGTCCATTCGCGATGATGCCCGGCTAAGCGCGGCGGCCATTTCGGTCACATCGGAGTTAGAGAGAACAGCTTTTAATTCGGCTTCGACACTTTCGCGAGCCTCTGCCGAGATGGCTTTGAGCTTTTTTGTCAGTTGATTGACTTGGCGGGTCAGGGCCGCTTTTTGCGTTGAGTTCGCTTTCACTGTGCGGGTTTCCAGCGCTGCAATCGCGTCCTGCAGTGTTGTGACGTGACGTTGCGTGACAGCATCCGCGCGCTGCAGCCGCCCTTCAAGATTTGCTAGAGCTGCCTTCAAAGTCGTTAGCGTCGTGCGGCTCGGCTTGGCTTTTGACGCAGCGGACAGGGTTTTAGGGGCCACTGTTTTTTGGCGCACCCGTTTGGAAACCGCAGGCGTTTTTGATGTCGCTTTTATTGGCGCAGATTTGGCCGTTACTTTTTTGGCTACCGCTTTCTTCGTCACAGTTTTCTTGGCTGCGATTTTCTTTACTGCGGTTTTCTTGGCTACAGTTTTCTTTACTGCGGTTTTCTTGGCTGCGACCTTTTTCACAACAGGCTTTTTAGCGATAGCTTTCTTGGCAATAGTCTTTTTTGCGGTTGGCTTCTTCGTAACAGGTGTTTTCGCCGTAATCTTTTTAAGAGTTGGCTTTTTGGGTACGGTGGTTTTTTTGACCTTCGCCTTTTGGGTCGTTGAAGTCTTGGCCACTCTCTTCTTCGCAATAGGTGTTTTCACTGCAGGCTTTTTAGCCGCGACAGTCTTCACCGACTTTGTGACTGGCTTTGATGACTTTGTGGTCGTTTTCTTCTTCACTGGCGCTTTTGTCGTTTTGGCTTTGGGCTTGGACGTGGCTTTGGCCAATGAGGCGGGTAAAGCGCTTGCAATATCGCTGACGGATTTGATCTTTGTCGGCGCTGGTTTTGACTTAGCGGCAGTCTTGTTCTGAGTTTTTTTAACGACAGGTTTTTTAGCAGCGGCTTTCTTGGCGCTGGTTTTTTTGGCGGCAGACTTCTTGGGAGCAGACTTCTTGGGAGCCGCCTTTCTGGTAGTTGTCTTTTTAGCAACTGGCTGCACTTTGGACTTTGTCGTCGCAGCTTTGGCGATCGCACGCTTGCCTGTACGCGCTTTCGCTTTAGGCTTTGCGGTGACTGCGTCAGATTTTGATTTTTCAACCATGCCCAATATCCCCTGATGGTGTGGATTCCACGCGAAACAACACGCAGGACTCCCGTCCAGACACGTCTTTAGACAACGATTGTGGTTAACGCAGCGTTAAACCGTTAACCTTTTGGCAGTCTGCCAAGCTATTTTTATGCGATTTCGTCCTAGAACTCGTCAAAAATGTCGCAGATAGATCACATGATTCAGGTTGACGTTAACGTCAACGTCACATATACGCACCTCATGACGACAATTCTAACTTCCAATCTCGTTGCAAATGACGTTGATAATGACCCGGTTTGGGGCATTAAAGAGTTTGCCGATATGTTTGACGTAACCCCGCGCACCATCCGCTTTTACGAAGACAAAGGCCTACTATCACCGCAGCGTGTGGGCGGTGTTCGCGTGTTTGGTCTGCGGGAGCGTGCACGGTTTGATGCGATCATGCGCGGCAAACGGCTTGGCTTTTCGCTTGACGATATTAAGGCCGTGTTTGACGTGACGAGCGGCAAGATCACGGACCGCGCAGAATTGATGCGGCGGAAGAAAAATTTTGAAGCCGTTAGCGAAGGGCTATCTCGCCGCCGCGACGACCTTCGCCGTCTGTCTGCGGATATGGAGCAAGTCATCAGCATTATTGATGATTATCTCAGCTCATCACCTGAAACCGATGACGTCTCGATTTTGGCCAAACGCTATCAAGCAGCCTTTGACCAAACCCTAACCACAAACCCCTTTGAATTTATGTCGGGCGGCCAAGCAAGCTCTGCAAACGCTCAGACAAAATCTAACGCTTAGAATAAAACACTCCCGAAAGGACACAACTATGCCTACCTATAATGCTCCCCTCCGCGATATGAAATTTGTGATGGAAGAAGTCCTGAATGTTGGACAACTGACCGAATATGAAAAATTCGCCGAAGCCGATACAGAAACGCTCGACGCGATCCTAGAGCAGAGTGCCAAATTCACGTCGGAAGTGTTGGCACCGCTGAACGCAGTGGGTGATCATGAGGGTTGCGTGCGTCATCCAGACGGCAGTGTCACAACGCCAACAGGTTTCAAAGAAGCCTATCAGCAAGTTGTCGAAGGCGGCATGATGGGCCTCGCCCAAGATCCCGAATATGGCGGCATGGGCATGCCCGGCGTTTGGCACATCGCGGCAGGTGAAATGCAGTCAGCCGCCAATATGGCTTTTGCCATGTATCCTGGCCTCACGAATGGCGCGATTAAGGCGATCGAAATCGGTGGGTCGGATGCGCAGAAACAGACTTATCTGCCAAAGATGATCTCTGGCGAGTGGACGGGTATGATGAACCTGACCGAGCCTCACTGCGGTACCGATTTGGGGATGTTAAAAACGAAAGCTGTGCCGAATTCGGACGGGTCTTATAAAATCACTGGCCAGAAGATTTTCATCTCGGCGGGCGAGCATGATATGTCAGATAACATTATCCATCTTTGCCTCGCTCGGATCGAAGGCGCGCCCGCTGGCGTGAAGGGCATTTCGCTCTTCATCGTGCCAAAATTCAAACTGGATGCCGACGGCAACCCCGCAGAGCGCAACACCGTGACCTGTGGATCTATCGAAGAGAAAATGGGTATTCACGGCAACTCAACTTGCGTCATGAATTACGACGAAGCGGAAGGCTACCTGATCGGCGAGGAAAATAAAGGCCTGCGTGTCATGTTTGTGATGATGAACCGCGCACGCCTCGACGTAGGCATGCAGGGTTTGGCGCAATCCGAAGTCGCCTATCAGAACGCGGCATCTTATGCCAAAGATCGCACGCAAGGTCGTGCTTTGACAGGTCCAAAAAATGAGGACGGTCCCGCCGATCCAATCATTGTCCATCCGGACGTACGCCGCATGTTAATGGAAACCAAAGCCTTTAACGAAGGTGGTCGTGCGCTCGTCTACTGGTCCGCTTTGCTTGAAGATTTGGAAGGGGTTCATGCGGATGAAAAATTCCGTGAAAAGGCTGATGATTATCTCGGCCTACTGACACCCGTGATCAAAGGCTACCTTACAGATATGGCGATGAAGACAACGATTGATTGTCAGCAAATCTTCGGGGGGCACGGATTTATCGAAGAATGGGGCATGAGCCAGTTCGTGCGCGATACACGTATTGCTCTGATCTATGAAGGTGCAAATGGGGTGCAAGCCCTTGACCTGGTGGGTCGCAAACTCGCCCGCAACGGCGGTCGCGCACTGATGACGCTCAACGCTGAAATCGATGCCTTCCTCAAGGAAAATGGCGACAACGAGAAACTTGCTGAATTCATGACGGGCCTCAAAGACGCGAAGGATAAGCTGACGCAAGGTACGATGTGGCTGATGCAAAACGGTATGAGCAATCCCAATAATGCGGGTGCGGGTTCTGTCGATTATATGCACATGATGGGCCTGACATCGCTGGCCTATATGTGGGCGATGATGGGCGTCACAGCGCAGAAAGCGATTGACGACGGTAGCAATGAAGATTTCTATCCAAACAAGATCATCACAGGTCGTTACTTCATGCTCCGCATGCTCCCGATGATGGACGCACATCTGGCGAAAATCAAAACCGGCGCAGAACCTGTTATGGCGCTAGAAGCTGCCGCGTTTTAATTGATTAACGCCTCGGTTTAGGCCGAGGCGTTTTGCATAACCCATAATTCCAGAAAAGCTGGATCAGAATATTTAGGAGAGCCTCATGGCCGCAGCCATCGATTTTAAGAACCCCGACTGGTATGAAGAAGAAGACATCAATATGTTCCGCGACGCGGTGCATAAGTTCTATTCCAAAGAGATGGCGCCACATTCAGAAGAGTTTCGGAAGAACAAAAAGGTCGACCGCAAGTTCTGGAATATGGCGGGCGAATATGGCCTGCTGAACTGCGCGATCCCCGAGGAATATGGCGGCGGCGGCGGTGATTATCGCCACGAAATGATTATCCAAGAGGAATTAATTAAAGCCAATGTGGACGGCTTTGGCCTCTCGCTGCACAACGCGATTGTTGCGCCTTATATCCTGCATTACGGAACAGAGGAGCAGAAACAAAAATGGCTGCCGAAAATGGCGACTGGCGAGTTGGTCGGCGCGATTGCCATGTCCGAACCTGGCACGGGGTCTGACCTTCAAAACGTCAAAACCAATGCCAAAAAGGACGGCAATGGCTGGGTGATCAACGGGTCCAAGACCTTCATCACCAATGGCGGGACAGCGAACCTGATCGTCGTCGTGGCCGATACAGGCGGCGAAGGTAAGCACTCCAAATCACTCTTCGTCATTGAAACGGACGGCCTTGAGGGTTTCCGTCGCGGACGTATTCTCGACAAAGTCGGCATGGACGCGCAAGACACAGCCGAGCTGTTCTTCGACGATATGAAAGTCCCAGCAGACGCTTTGCTTGGCCCAGAAACAGGTCACGGCTTTATTCAGTTGATGAAAGAGCTACCGCAAGAGCGCCTCAACATCGCTGTGCAGGGCGTGGCGCAAATGGAAGCCGCGCTGGAAATGACGATTGAATATGTCAAAGACCGCAAAGCCTTTGGCCAGCCAATCATCAATTTCCAAAACACACAATTTGAACTCGCCGAATGCAAAACGATTGTCACAATCGCGAAGACATTTGTCTATGATTGCGCCGAGAAACATCTGCGCGGGGAATTAGATACTGTGACAGCGTCTATGGCGAAATACTGGGTGACAGATAAAGAGTGTGAAGTCATCGACCGCTGCCTCCAACTCTTTGGCGGCTACGGTTTCATGAATGAATACCGCATTGGCCGCATGTATCGCGATAGCCGCGTGCAACGCATTTACGGCGGCACGAACGAGATTATGAAACTCGTCATCGCGCGTAGCCTTTAATTAATTATTCGCCCTCAGCCATGAGGGCGAAAATAATTCTATGGCCTATCCTCCGCCCCATTATTCTGATGATGATCCCGAATATATCAATCGGATTATAGACACCCACGGCTTTGCAATGCTGACATGTGCGAGCGAGGACGGGCCTCTCGCGACGCACCTACCTCTGGTGCGGGACGGCGAATATCTTTACGGGCATGTAGCCGGAAATAACCCGATGGTCGATTTTATCGGCACGGAAATGGTGTTTTTGGCCGTCTTCCACGGCCCGCATGATTATATCTCGGCTACGCTTTATGACGCCCCTGACAAATCTGTCCCGACATGGGATTATGCAGCGGTTCACGTTCACGGAACGACCCAAGCCCTCAGCGCGGAACAGAGTGTTCAGCGCATGGGCGAGTTGGCTGAAAAATATGAGCCAGCGGATGGTTGGGCCATGGAGGACGCGGCACGCTACGCCGCCCGCTTGTTTCCGCATATCATCTATTTCGAAATGCGCATGGACAAGGTTCGCGGTATCCGTAAATTGAGCCAAAATAAAAACGCGGCAACGCAAGGCAGAATCATAGACACCCTCAAGGCGCAGGGGAACCACGCGCTAGCCGATGAAATCGAGCGGATAAGGAAGCCCTAATATGGAAAAAGTCACATACACATTCAATGACGGCGTGGCAGTGATTGCGCTGGATGACGGCAAGGCGAACGCGCTGGGTTCTGCGATGTGGGCGGAGTTAAATACGGCTCTCGACACAGCAGAAAAAGACGACGCCATCGTGATCATCACAGGTCGCGACGGCATGATGTCGGGCGGTTTCGACCTTAAGGAAATGGGCAGCGGGCCGCAGGCTGCGCTGGAGCTGACGTCAAAAGGCAGCAAGTTTGCGCGCCGCATTATGGCGCATCCCCGTCCTGTTATTATGGCGGCCCCAGGTCACACGATCGCGATGGGAGCCTTTCTCGCGCTGGCCTGTGATTACTCAATGATCAAGGAAGGCGAATTTAAAGTCGGCTTGAACGAGACTTTGATTGGCATGACCATGCATAATTTTGGTATAGAGATGGGGCGTTATCATTTGACGAAATCCCACTTTAATCGCTGTGTGATTAATGGCGAAATCTTCAGCCCCAAAGGCGCGATGCATGCGGGATTTTTTGACCGCGTTGTCCCAGCTGAACAATGGCCCATGGCGATCCCTATGGCGGGACAAATGTTTAAACAGGCCAACCCCAAAGCTTTCCGCGAGACGAAATTACGTTCGCGCAAAGAGATCTTCAAAATCCTTGATCAAGCCATTCTAGATGATCTTGACCCTGCCAAAGTTCACGCGCTTTAGGCGGCTTTGCCTTCGCAGTGATGGGTCAGGGAATCGACGAAAACTTCGGCGTTGATGACGATATCGTCAACGCCAATTCCGTCAAACGGATCTTCGAGATCGGCTTGGATATTGTCCAAGCTCGACAACACGAACGCAAATAAAGCGGGCACCAGAAATGCCAAATAATAATTATCAATGCTCAGCGCGATGGCGGCAAAAACCGGTGCGTAAAGGATCGGCAGGACTGTAATAAACACGTCCGAGAAGGCCTGCAAAGCGCGCGGTGTGCGGTATTGGAATATATGTTTTAATTCCTCAAAATGCTCCATGACATTATTAAGGTAAGTGCGGCAGACACTTTCCTGCGCGCCCGTCACTTTCGACAATTCCGCCCGTTCCTCAATCACTGCAGCGAGGTTGGCAAAGCTTAAATAAATCTCTGGCTCGTTCTTGCGCAGATCATCAATCGGCTCGGTAATGACCTGCCGCACAGCGAATAGCGGGGCTGAAATATTTTTCTGCAAAACTTCGGGCGCTTCATTCTCTTTGCCGACCTTCCATGTGCGCAGGATGAAATAGATAGACCGCAAATTCGCTTTCATATGAGCGTAGTGACCGAGCGCTTCCTCGCGCCGTTGATAGGCACTGTTGATTGAAAACACGATGGGGAAAATCACAGCAGTCCCGATTAGGGCCATAGGATAATCCGCGGTCCAACCCATCATCATAGATACCATCGTCGCCAGCACAGCCGCCGCACTTAGCAGCAGGCAACGCGGGCTGAAAATTGACAAAAGATGCGTCATAAACTGGCGCACTTGCTTTAAATTATACATGTGAAGTCCCATATCCCCTAACTCAGAGGTTGCGACATATCAGGTATTTATGAATTTTGGCTTTACTTGGTCGCGGGGCGTGGCAGAGCTACCCCATGACTGAAAACTTGCCATATGTTAGAGAGACTTTTGCGCTGCGCGATGGGCCGATCTCTGCGCTAAGATTTGGTGATCCAGACGCGCCGCCGCGTCTATTGTTTCTGCACGCAAACGGATTTCACGCTCACTGTTATCAGCGCATATTTGCGGCGCTAGATTGCCCTGCGATTGTCTTGGATATGCGCGGGCATGGTCAGTCACAGGATTTACCAACAGATGTCGGCGCGCTGACAAATTGGCACATCTTCCGGGATGACGCGATTGAATTTGCGCAGGCCCACATGCCGAAACGCTTTGTGCTGGCGGGGCATAGCTTTGGGTCCGTATCAGGAATTTTGAGCGCGCCAGCTTTGACAGCTAACTTGGCGGGATATGTAGGATTTGACCCTGTCACGCTGCCCGCCTATTTCCGTTGGGTGTCGGGCTTTCGGTTTTGGCGAGAGAGCTTCAAAAAGCGAGTGCCGATTGCGCGAAATGCGGGGCGACGCAAATCCGTCTTCGATAGCCCCGAAGCAGCCTTTGAGCGCTATCAAGGACGAGGGGCCTTTCGCGGCATGCCCGATGAAATTCTACGCGATTATATCGAAGGTGGACTGCGGCAGGTCGAGGACGGATCATGGCATTTGGCGTGTGATCCAAAGTGGGAGCAAGCGATATTTGCCGCGCAACATCATGATTTGTTCGAAGCTGCACATGCCCTGCCAGACAATTCGCGGGTGATCTATGCGGGGAAATACGGCGCGGTTAGCACGCCTGGCCTGCGGCGGGCCTTGCAGCGCAAGCAGCCCAATATCAGCGTTGAGTTTGATCCAGAGTTAGCCCACCTCTTCCCGCTCAATCACCCTGACCTCGCTGTGAAGGCTTTGCAGAGCGTCTTGGATAAGGCCGTATTTTAGGGCGTCAAATCTGGCTTGGCAGCCGCCATCAAGCTGGCAATATCGGCCTCTGTCATCTTGATCAATCGCCGCGTATTCAGATCAAACTTGCAGCCACACGCCTCCATCGTGGCCCAGCTTTCGCCCGAAATCGGATCAACCAGATTATGCACAAAGCGGCGCGTATAAGCATCAGCTCCGACCAAAACAGGCATATAGTCATAGGCGTCGCCTTGTTGCGGATGATTATGGAAAACCAATCTCGCCTCCAACAGAGTCGCTGACAAATTTGCCTCGCGATAGGCGTGGTCGTATAGCTCTGGCCAGCCGTCTCGAAACCACGCGATAGAGGATGTGGTGCGTCCGAAAATCGCGCCCGCCGTGACATATTCCGTGATATCCGTCTCGCTCGCCTCAAACACGCCTGTACCGACAGGGCATAGTCCAGCGTCTCGCAGCACCTGCGCAGTGCGGCCTATATGGGCCACTGAAAGATCAATATTTCTAGGTTTGGCGACATCTGGCATTGGCACGGTAAACGTCTTGGCCGAAAGCTGCACCCGTTTGGGCCACGCGAACGTACGGTGCGCCGTCAGGTAGAAATGCTCCACCGTTTCAACTGCACTCGCAGCAACGCGCCCGTCTTCATGGTACATTATATGACATAGCTGCACCGTATCTTCATGGAGTTGTAAGATCGCGCTCATCACTTTGAGTGGATTGCCGGGGTGGGCTTCGGCTTGGTAGCGGATATGGAAATCGCGCACACGCACGGTGCTACTCGTGCCAGGCTTATAGGCATGGGTGAGACCCAAGCGAACGAAAAGACCCGCGCGCGCTTGCCCGAACTTGCGGACGTAATAGCGCATATTCAAATGCCCCAGATCGTCACATTCCCAGCTGGAACACTCCCCCGCCCATGTCAGCACAAATCCATCCATTAGGATCAAGCGGCGCACTTCACGCAGAGGCCGTAATGTTCGACCACGCTGCGCTTGATCTGAAATCCATCGGGCTTGCAGTCAATATGATCATGGGCATGGCGCTCTTCGACGGCGTTACAGACCTCGCAGATAAAGAACTCCGCCAGATCTCCGTCATGTTGATGATCGCATGCGATAAAGGCATTCAGCGCTTCGACGCGGTGGATCAAGCCGAGCTTGGACAGAAACTCGAGCGCACGGTAAACCGTGGGCGGTTTCGGGCTGCCAATCTCAGGCTTAAGACGGTCGAGCAAATCATAGGCTTTTACTGCGCCGCCGTCACTGATCACCAATTCCAGCACATGGGCGCGTAACGGCGTAAACCGTTCCCCTGCCGCTTCGCAAACAGCGCGCGCCGACGCGATACGGGTGGGAATATCGTCACGATGTGTATGATCATGCATGGCCTTACACTAACGGTTCGCACCCCCTCGCGCCACCGCTTATTTTACGCAGGTCGGCCTGCCGTAATCCCCTGTTGAAAGTTGGACGCTTTTTCGCTAAGGGCGCGGGATGAAATTGACTGGCAGGCACGGAAGGGTCCGTAACTGCTTTAAAATATAATCAAACGAGGACCACATGGCCGAACAACAAGCACCCGTTTCCGTGACTGGAAATGTTATGTTCTACAAGAACCCGATCCCATTGACCAAAGACCGCCATTCTAAGCACGGCGTCAAACAAGTCAAAAAGCCGTTTACATTTATGGCAGATCAGCACTTCCTGCCTTTGACAGCGCCAGAATTCGGGGCCGCGTCAACGACAATGCCAATCATCTTTGCGGGCGCTGATCGTTCGCCGCTCGCTGTGATGGGTATTCGCTCTGGCGAAAACCTGTTCGTCACAGACGGTGAGTTCGAGCCAGACTTCTATATGCCAGCTTTCGCCCGTCGCTATCCTTTCGTCCTTGCGGGCGACGAAGCCAATGACCGCTTTGTGGTCTGCGTTGACGAAGCTGCGGAATGTGTGGTCGCCAAGGGCGCAGAGCAACCCTTCTTTACAGGTGACGAAACATCAGCCTTCACACAAGAGGCTTTCCAATTCCTTCAAAACTTCGAACGTGACCGTCAGGCGACAGCCAATATGATCACAGCGTTTAAAGAGCTGGATTTGTTCGAGCCGAAAGAAATGAACTTCCAAGGTCAAAACGCTGACGGCACACCTGCACCGCGTCAGAAGATTGCAGATTACTTCGCGATCTCCGAAGAAAAACTCAAAGCCCTTCCAGCAGACAAAACTAAAGAATTTGTCGCCAATGGCTATATGGCGATTGCTTATGCGCACTTGATCTCACTGGGTAACTGGCAGCGTTTGGTCAACATGACCCTGCGCCGTTCAGCAGCAGAGGCCGAAAAGGCAGAAAAAGCCGCGAAGAAGAAAAAGAAGTAAGCGCGCTTCAAATCAAATTACAGACGCCCCGCTTATGTCATTATCTATAATGATCGAGCGGGGCTTTTTCATGCGCGGATCACAGATCAGCCACAGTTAAACTTTGCGTGAGGCGGGTGCTTTCGTCGTCGCTTTCTTAACTTTCCTCGCGTAAAACGGCGCTTATGTTACGCACACTTCTTAGCCTCTTCATCGTCTTGATCTTCAGCTTACCTGCGCTCGCACGGCAGAGCTTGCCGCTTGATACGGGCCGCGTCACGGCAAGCCTGATTTCAGATCACGATACCGTCGCGCCAGGGCAGAGCTTCTACATCGCGCTTCGCACAGAATTAGATGATCACTGGCACACCTATTGGCGCAATCCCGGCGATAGCGGCGAACCGGTTCAAATGGACTGGGTGCTGCCAGAGGGCGTGACCCATGGCGACATTGTCTGGCCCCTGCCCCGCCCCATCGCGACGGGCCCGATCATCAATTACGGCTTTGAAGGCACGCCGCTTTTCCCTGTCCAGTTCACAATACCGACCTCTGCAATCCCGGGCGAGATTCTGACCTTCACCTCTGATTTCTACTACCTCGTCTGCAAAGATGTCTGCATCCCTGAAGATGGATCGCTGAGCCTACAGATTATGGTCGGCGAGCCGGAAGTCGACACACGCTGGGACGCCGAGATCAGAGCCGCGATTGCGGCCAGCCCCACGCGCGGCAATGTGAGCGGCGCGGCCTCTGTCGACGCGACTGAAATTCTCTCGCTCCAATTCACGGGTTTGCCAGACGGCGATTACAGCGACGCCTATTACTTCCCTTACGACCAAGGCGTCTTGGCCCATTCCGAGCCGCAAGCCGTGCGCATTGGCACAGACGGTATCGAAATTTCCACCCGCCCCGACTATGCGTGGGACAGCGAATTACCCGCCAGCTTTGACGGCGTGCTGACCTATGTCGATGCCAATGGCGACTATCGCGGGACGGAAGTTGCTCTCGCCGCAGGACAAACGCTCGCGATTGGCGCGAGCGCTGCGCCGAAATCTGTTGGCGGAGTGACGCTGATCCCTGCGATCTTTATGGCCTTTATTGGCGGCTTGATCCTCAACCTCATGCCGTGCGTCTTCCCAATCATTTCGCTCAAAGCTCTCAGCCTTGCCAAGTCGGCACATTCAGAACGACGCGAAGCCAAGCGCGATGCGTGGCTCTATACGCTCGGTGTGCTGGCGACCTTCATGGTCTTGATCGGCGTGTTGCTCGCACTCAAAGCGGCGGGCGCGAGCCTCGGATGGGGCTTCCAATTACAGTCGCCCAAAGTCGCGGGTGTCTTGGCCTTGTTGATGTTCGTCATCGGACTAAACCTCCTCGGCGTATTTGAATTTGGCTCGCGCTTGCAAAATACAGGCGGGAGCCTGACGCAGCGCGGCGGCAAAAGCGGGAGCTTCTTCACGGGCGCCCTCGCCGTTATTGTTGCCACGCCTTGCACTGCACCGCTTATGGCGGGGGCGATGGGATATGCCTTGGCGCAACCAGCCCTCATCACAGTCATCGTCTTCCTCGTGCTCGGCCTCGGCTTCGCCGCGCCGTTCTTGCTGCTCGGTTATGTGCCAGCGCTCTTGTCCAAATTGCCCAAGCCCGGCCCTTGGATGGTGCGGTTCAAAGAGTTCCTCGCCTTCCCTATGTTCGCCACGGCCATCTGGCTCGCTTGGGTCGTGGGGCAGCAAGTCGGCAGTTACGGCCTCAGCGCCCTGCTGATTAGCGCCTTGTTGATCGCCTTTGGCATCTGGCTCTGGCAACGCGGGACGGTAGGCAAAGCAATGGGTGCGGCCGCTATTATCGCCGCCCTCATCCTGCCAATGTCCCTCACGGCAGGCGCGGTCACATCCACGGCGACAGCCAAAGCTGACACCATTGCATGGTCACCTGAAACCGTTGCCTCACTCCGCGCCGAAGGCCGCCCCGTCTTCGTCGACTTTACCGCCGATTGGTGCGTGACTTGTAAAGTCAATGAGCGCCTCGTCCTCGATACAGAGAAAATGCGCAAGCTGTTCAAAGAGACAGACACCGCCTTCGTTGTGGCGGATTGGACGAATAAAAACGATAAAATCGCGCAAGAACTCGCGAGCTATGGCCGCGCTGGTGTGCCGTTATATCTGGTCTACCGCCCTGATCAAAATTCCGTGAAGGGGCAAATCCTCCCTCAAGTTCTGACGTATAGTGTGGTAGAAGACGCTATTCGGGGGTCTGAGTAAACTCACTTTGGAGAGAACACATGCGTAAATTCCTTATCACAACTGGCCTGATCGCGGGCCTCGCCGTCGCGGGCTCTGCCCACGCTAAAATCGCGACAGGGTCAACTGTGTCCGACATGACCGTCACAGATTCTAACGGCAAAACTCACAACCTTTCAGACTTCGCGGGCAAACGCGTTGTGCTTGAGTGGACGAATGAGGGCTGCCCATATGTCAAAAAACACTACGGCACGAACAACATGCAAGACACGCAGAAAATGGCGACAGCGGACGGCGACACCGTCTGGCTATCCGTGATCTCCAGCGCCCCGGGACAGCAAGGCTATAAGACTGGCGAAGAAGCCAATGCTCATGTTGCGGAAACGGGGGCCGCGCCGACAGCCGTCATCCTTGATCCATCAGGCGATGCGGGCCGCAAATTTAGCGCTAAGACAACACCACATATGTTCATCATCGATGAGGCACAAACCCTCGTTTATCAGGGCGCGATTGATGATAACCGCTCTGCCAGCCCGTCTACAGTTGCGGGCGCCAAGAACTACGTCAAAGCGGCCTTGGCCGATATGGATGCAGGTCAAGCGGTGGCAAAATCTGACACAGCGCCCTATGGCTGTTCCGTTAAATACGGGTCTTAGAGACTTAAATAATTAAATGCCCTGCTCTCGCTTCGTGCGGGAGCAGGTATTTCCACTAATAATCATCTATTCAGCGGCCGCCTTTAACTCTTGCTCACCTTCATCAGGTTCATAGACCAAGATATCTGCGGGCTGGCAATCCAACTCCCGACAGAGCGCGTCTAATGTTGAAAACCGCACGGCTCGCGCTTTCCCCGTCTTCAAGATCGACAAATTCGCGAGCGTAATGCCCACGCGTTCCGCCAGCTCTGTCAGCGACATTTTACGGTCGAGCAGCACGCGGTCGAGATTAACTTTAATCGCCATCAGATTGTCAATTCCTGCTCTTGGCGCATTTCCGCACCGTAGCGGAAAGCCTCTGACAGCGTCGCAATGACAAAGACCAGAAACCAGGTGCCGATGCGAATGTCTAAATCAGCCGCTGCGCTATTCCCTAAGCTTGCCACATAATGAAAAATCATGCGCAGCAATTCAGCGCCTGCAATCACGAGCCAAATCAATCGTAGGCGCGAGATGTTTTCCGGCACGAAAGGATCGCCAGCCCCAACTGTTTGCACAACAGAGCGTAAGGTTTTGAGGACCAAAAACCACGCCGCCGCAATAATCGCACCGCCGCCACAGGCGATCGCCAGCCCGCGTTCAGTGATTTTTGGCAGGCTACTATGATCAATACCCTCAAAAAATTTGCCCTGAAGCTCTGACGGGAAAACCATGAAGGCGGCAGAGCTAACGAGCAACACCACAGCCAGCGCGAGAACGATCATGCCCACGAATAAAATCACCGATAAAAATCGTGTCATAGAAGATGTTTCTTTCATAGCACATATTGATAAACAATAATCATGGAATGGCAAGCCTTCTAAACATAAGCGTGTGTAATCTTATCTTTGACGCGCTGGCCCCAAGCGCTTAGAGGACATTTATGTCCCGTGCCCTCTCTGATCATCGTCAAATTATTGTTGCCTCTCACAACCTTGGTAAAGTGCGGGAAATCCGCGAATTGTTGGCCCCGTTTGGGCTGGAAACTCTCAGCGCGGGCGATCTTAACCTACCCGAACCTGAGGAGACCGAGGATACATTTGCGGGCAATGCACGGCTTAAAGCTGTGGCAGCGGCGACAGCGGCGGGCCTGCCTGCGCTGTCAGATGATAGCGGCTTGGCCGTGGATGCGCTGAATGGCGATCCCGGAATTTACGCCGCGCGCTGGGCTGAAAAGCCGTCTGTCGAGGGCGGTGGGCGCGATTTCGACATGGCGATGTGGCACGTCCATGACCTCATGGGCAGCAATCCCAACCGTAGTGCACGCTTCATTTGTGCCTTGTGTCTGGCCTTTCCCGATGGTCATAATACGGTCTATGAAGGAACTGTCGAAGGGCAAATTGTGTGGCCCCCGCGCGGCGATAAAGGCTTCGGCTATGACCCGATATTCCAAGCAATCGGCGACCGCCTGACATTTGCGGAAATCGACCCCGCCGAGAAGCACGCCAAATCTCACCGCGCCGATGCCTTTGCCAAATTCCTCTCAGATCAATTCCCCAATCATGGCTGATCCAACCGCGCTAGCCATTTATATCCACTGGCCCTATTGCGCGCGCATCTGCCCCTATTGTGATTTCAACGTCTATAAGCAAAAGCACGATCCGAATTTAAACGCCGCGATCCTGACCGACCTCACTGGTTGGCGCGAGTGGAGCGGGCCTCGAGATGTCACCTCGGTCCACTTTGGCGGCGGGACGCCGTCGCTGATGACGCCTGACGATATTGATTTAATTATCTCCAAAATTAAAACCCTTTGGGGCATTGCAGATAATTGCGAAATTGCGATTGAAGCCAATCCGCATGACGCAGACGAGCCTCAATGGAACGCCTATCGCGCGGCGGGCATTAATCGCCTCTCCCTCGGTGTGCAGACCTTTCACGACCCTGCCCTCAAACTGCTAGGCCGCGACCATGATGCGGAAGAAGCCAAAGAGGCATTGCATATGGCACGGCGCATTTTCCCGTCTGTATCTATCGACCTGATATTTGGCTGGGCGGGGCAGACAGAGGTGTTACTCCGCCGCGATCTCGACATGGCCCTGTCCTATAACCCCGATCACATCTCAACCTATCAGCTCACCATTGAAGACGGCACAGCGTTCGCGAAAGCCGAAGCGCGCGGCGATATGAAAGCTGTCGGCGAAGACCCGAGCGCGACGTTTTACGACTTGATCCGTGAGCGCTTGAGCCGCGAGGGTTATGAACATTACGAAGTTTCCAACTTCGCCAAACCCGATCACCGCTCGCGCCACAATAGCACCTATTGGCAAGGCGGGGATTACGTCGGGGTTGGGCCCGGCGCGCATGGGCGGCTGACTGTGAAAGGTCAGCGATATGCGACGATAGCGGCGATGCGACCTGCCGATTATCAGGCCAAAACCGCGGATACGCGGCTCGGCTTGATGGAGCGGGAGGCACTCTCGGCAGAAGCTTGGGGTGATGAATATGTGCTAATGGGGCTTCGTGTAGAAGACGGAATTTCGCTGTCGCGTTACCGCCAGATTTCGGGGCAGGATTTGCCCGCAGACACTTTGGAGGCATTCATTCAGTCTGGCTTCCTTATTCGCCGCGGCGATCAATTAAAGGCGACGGATCAGGGCCGCCTTGTTCTCAATACACTTACCGAGCAGCTGCTAAGCTAACCCGCGTTGCGCCCACATTCATCGCCTCTGGGCGTGTTGTCGTCGGCGCAGGGTCAAGGACGCGGAATTGTCCATTGCGGATCGTATAAACCGCCAGCCCGCGATTGGGCTTCCCGTCCGAATCGAAACTGACAAGCCCGTCGACACCGTAAAAGCCGTTGGGATCTTCCGCCCGCTGGCGGCGCAACTTCGGATCACCATCGGCAATATACGCGCCCAACACAACTGCATCATAAGCGAGCGTCGCAAGCGAGGACGGGTCTTCGCCGTAAGTGCGATCATAATTATCATCAAAGGCCGCGCGGGCTTCTCGGTCTGGCCCGGCAAAGACGCCGCCTGCCAGCGCGGGCTCACGCACCGTGTCTTCATCTTGCCAGCGCGACGTGCCCATGAATTGCACATCGGCGGGATCAACTTCGTAATAGGGCAAAAGCGGCGCGAGGGAGCGGAGCGCATTACCACCTTCGGGCAGCAAGATCGCCTCAAATGCCATCGGTGTCAGGCCGCGATTGCGACGGGCTTCAGCTTCCGACGCCGCATGCATCGTGGCCAGACGTTGCGCGGGTTCCTGCATCACGGAAATGTCGTTGCCCTTATACGTCTCGGACGCCGTGACTTGCCCGCCGCGGGCTGCCACTGCCGCTTGATATGCGCCCTTCACTCGACGGCCATAGCCATTGTCTGGGCCCATGAAAGCGAAGCGCGTTGTGCCTTGATCGGCGACATAATCGACGATGCGTTCGACTTCGGCTTCGGGCGGGAAGGACAGCAAATACGTGCCGTTGCCAGCAACTTTCTGATCATTGGAAAAGGCTAACAAAGGCGTCTTGGATCGGCGGGCTTCGCGGGCGGCGGCTTGAACATTGCCCGCAATGATGGGGCCGAGGATCACATCTGCGCCAGCGTTCACAGCCGCTTGCGTTGCGCTGCGCGCGCCTTGCTCTGTCCCTTTGGTGTCCAGCGCGATCAGCATGACGTCCGCGCCTTCGCGTTCAAACACAGCGAGTTCCGCCGCGCGGTACATCGAGGTCGCTTCCTCACGAAGGCGTGATGATCCTGTCGAAAACGGCAGCAATATCGCCAGACGTTTCGTATCCCTGCCCGCCATATGCGGCAGTATCAAGCCGTTTCGATTGTTGAAATACTCACCTGTGCGGGCATAGTCATTACCAGTCTCATCGTCGTCAGCATCATCGGGCGTGTCGGGCGCATCTGGCACGATCTCTTTAGTTTCGTCATCGTCCTTGTCGGTCTCCGCGGACTTTGTCGGTGTCGTATCGACGGGCTCAGTTGGCGCTTTCACAACAGGGGCTTGCCCGGGATAATTCGTCGGCGCAGGAGATGTCGTGGCACAGGCCGACAGCATTAGGGCCGCCAAGGCGCTGACACAAAAGGCTGTGCGGCGCGAAAAGAATTGGTCAAACGACAAATGTTTCGGCATAACTTATCTAACTTTCAATCCGTTAACCCCTAAGGGGACTCCGTCATTTCGTCTTCAAACTCTATAAGCGGTCGATTGCCAGCGCAACACCTATCAGGCGATCCGCAGACAGGAAATACACCCGCCAAATTACCCGCAGGACTCTATGTCGTCGCAACGCCGATCGGCAATCTGCGCGACATCACCTTACGCGCGCTGGACGTCCTTCGCAGTGTCGATGCCGTGCTGGCAGAGGACACGCGACAGACGATCAAGCTGCTCAACGCCTACGATATCAAAGCCCCCATATCGGCCTATCATGACCATAATGCGGCGGAGCGAGTGCCGGCAATTATCCAGCGTTTGCAAGACGGCGAGGCGATTGCGCTTGTCTCTGATGCAGGCACGCCCCTCGTCTCTGATCCTGGCTTTCGCCTCGTGCGGGCGGCGGTCGAAGCGGGCATTGAGGTCACGCCCCTGCCTGGGGCGTCGGCTCCTCTGGCCGCGCTCGTCAAGTCGGGCCTTCCGTCAGATGCTTTTCTCTTCGCGGGCTTCATGCCGACCAAATCCGCCGCACGGCAGACGGCGATGACTGCATTTCAAGACCTCCGCGCGACCTTGATATTCTTCGAGACGGGCAAGCGAATCATAGCGATGTTGACCGATGCGCTCGCCGTCTATGGCGACCGCCCTGCCGTCCTGACGCGGGAGTTGACCAAGCAATATGAAGAGGCGCGGCACGGCACGATCTCTGAACTGATCACCTCCGTCACTGACACACCACCACGCGGCGAGATCGTCATGCTGATCGGCCCTGCCAGCGGGGATCGCACATGGGACGCAGCCCTCGTCACCCGCGCCTTGCAAGAGCAAATCCCAGAGCTGGGCATGAAACGCGCCAGCGCGGAGGTCGCCGCGCAATCAGGCTGGCCCAAGCGGGACGTCTACCAACTCGCACTTTCGCTCAAATGAGCAAACTCTCGCGACAAGACCGGGAGCAAGCGGGACGGCGAGCCGAGGCCTATGCGGCCGCTTGGCTAAAATTGCGCGGCTATAAAGTCCTCGAAATGCGCTACAAAACGCCTGACGGGGAGATTGATATTATCGCCCGCAAAGCCGCCGTCCTCGCTTGCATCGAGGTCAAGCAACGCAGCGATGCCGCACAGGCTGTCGAGGCCGTGACCTATAGTTCCGAGCAGCGGATCATGGACGCGGCGGAAATCTACGTCACCCGCAACCCGCATTTGCTAAATGAGGACTTCGAGCTTCGCTTTGATATTCTATATGTCATCGGGCGGTCTGGCCTGCGGTTTGATAAAATCGACCACATCAAAGACGCCTTTCGCGCTTATTAGCTTACGAAATTATGAGGCAAACTTCATTCGCTTGGTAAGCATTGGTTTACCATAACGGCGTATGGGTCGACCATGATGAAAAAATTACTCCCGATTCTCCTTGCCTCTTCTCTCCTGTCTGGCTGCGCCGTTGCGACCGCTGGCATCAAGAAAGGCGACGAACGTAACTTCGTCCGCTCAATCAATGATGTGTCCGCTGGCCGCGTGATCGAAGCCCGCATGAACCGTGCGCTCGACTATAACCTCAAAGGCATAGACGTCGAAGTCGCCGAGGGCATCGTTCTGCTATCTGGCAATGTGCCGACACAGAAAGACCGTATCGAGGCCGCGCGGATTGCCTGGTCTGCGCCGCGCATTGAAGAAGTCGGTAATGAAATCATGATCAAGTCCAAGCAAGGGATTATCCGCAATGCCAAGGATGGCATTTTGGAAAAATCTGTGCGCACCCGCATGGCCGCTGACAAATTGGTCAAGGCGCGAAACTTCAATGTCGAAACCCATGACGGTATTGTCTACCTGATGGGCGTAGCGCGTACGCAATTAGAGTTAGAACGCGCCGCGACTATCGCCGCGACGACGCGCGGCACCAAAGAAGTCATCTCCTATGCGCGCCTGGCTGATCTGCCTGCCGCTGAGCGCGCGCGCCTGACACAAGAGGCGCAGAGCTATCTCGCGCCGCCCACGCCGCCGCGTGAATTGCCAGACTTCCTGACGACGCAGCCTATGGCGGGCGGCACTGTCGCGCCTACGCCCTCGCCGACTGCGCCCTCGCCAACTGCCCCAAGTCAAACATATACCGCGCCATCTGCGCCGACTTACACAGCGCCTGATATGCAAGCCGCTGCGCCTGTGCGGGCTGCGCCATTGTCAGAGCCCATTCCATTTGTGCCGCAAGCGCCTGTGGCCTCTGTCGGCTTGATCGAAGGTCCAACGGCTCCTGCCGAACTTGATATGGGCGATAAATTAAATAAAGAATTTCCGACGGATGAAGAGCTTGGCGCCTACCGAACAGGCGAAGCGGGCGAGGCGGTGTCTATCATTGAGAGCGCGCCTTATTATGTTGATCCCGAAACAGGCAAAGAAATTCCTGTGCGTTTTGACGCCAATGGCAATATGATCCCGCTCGTCATTCGATAGTTAGTTAAGCGGCAATTTCGACAACGGCTCTAGGCCGACTTCGGCGCGTTGGCTGTTGATTAATTTCAATTCCATGCGATCAAGTTCCGCCTGCACATCTAATTGCAATTCAGCTTGGCACAATGCGGCATAACCAGACACTTGTGCCAAGGCTTTTGGCAGGCGCGATTGCGCCCGTGCTTTGCGGTGCGCGTCCGTGACTTTGTGCTGCAATAGCTCTCGTCGCCAAGCACGCAATCGCGCGGCGTCACGGGCTTTTATAGGGCCTCGTCCTCGGGGCATGACCGCCTCCTTAAATATGTCCTTGTGAAAAATGAGGTGTCCGCATGAAGCCGTCAGCCCGGGCGTGAACCCGTGGCGCATAATGTGTTTTCGGGCCAAAGCCCCATGCGGCAGTGTCTTTTTCACACAAGCGGCCGAACTGGCCAGTCGCGGGCCAATCAGCTCTCGCTTGGCCACCCAAGCTAATCGCGCGTTACCGCGGCAGCTCCAATGACAAACACTGCTTCATCCCAATTAAGCCAACGTACGCTCGACTGCCTCGCGGATAAAGACGGGCTTTTTTGACACGGTTTCAGACAGCGTGGATATGTCTTTGACGATATTCAACGTGGCAGCACCCTATATGCGACGAAAAGCGGATATGATTTAGGGGTCGCAGTGAACAAAAGACGCGTCTAAGCGTTGGATTAAAACGCAGAGTTTATTCGCATTTGCCCCACCCATTTCTTGCCCCACTTCTTGCCCCATTTAAAGGAACCACAGATTGAGCCAAGTAACACAAAGCCAAGTAACTGAGAGCCAGGACACACAATTTCAGAATAGTCGCCAGATTTTTGGGACGCCTTTGCCGCGTGTTCTGGGCGGCGTAGCGCTTCTGGCTTGCGCGATCGTTCTTCTCTGCGATGTCACTATGTGGTTTTTGGTCAAGGGGTATAACCCTATCTCGCAGACAATTAGCGAGCTGGCCGCCGGGCCGCACCATTGGTTGCAAGACACGGGCATTGTGGTGTTCGTCATCGGCACGTTCTGCCTAGCGATTGATTTATTTATTCGGGGAGAAAAAGGCTGGAAGCCTTGGCTTGTGCGGATTGCGATGGTTTTGATTTGCGTGGATATTGCTATGATTGCACTGTGGAACGAATATGGTGACGGTGTGCCGGGCGGGTTGGAAATTCATATTTATCTGGTGGCTTTGCTATACCCGCTTGTGCCGATTATCTTGTGGTTCGGGACATCTGTTCTGCCCGCGCGGCACGGAAAATTTTCGACGATAGCCAAGGTGACAGCGATCGCTTGGCTCGCGCTAGCGCCGATTTTCTTTATTTTACCGACGCGCATTGACGGACTGTATGAGCGGTTTTTGGGTTGCATTATGATTGGCGCAGTAGCGATTGCCGCGTGGCGATTAATTGATGAACCCACACCCAATCATGAATCAGAAAATTAATTAATTAATCCACACCGCTTGTTGCTCAGGTCTCCAGCCTACCGTGACGCGCTCGCCGTCCATGATAACGGGGCGCTTGATGAGGGTTGGGTGTTCGCCCATCATCAGGACAGCTTTGCCCTCATTCATATCGCCCTTACCCGCATCGTCGAGGCCGCGCCACGTCGTGCTGCGCGTGTTGAGCAAATTCTCCCAACCGACAGTTTTGACAATGACGTCCATATCAGCGGCGCTCATCCCGTCTGCTCATACATCAATTAATTCGGGATCATGCCCCGCCGCTTGCAAGGCTTTGATCGCTTTGCGGCACGTGTCACAGGTTTTGAGGTGATAGACTTTCACAGCTGATCCTTTCAAACATTTGGCGTGGCGTGGGAGAGAATAAATGTCGCGAGGGTTTTGTGAACGCGGGCGCGGGTGACGTCATTATGGATTTCATGTTCCACGTGCTCATAGGGCTCGAACGTCACATTTTTAGCGAGCATCGCGAAGGCTTCGGATGCTGCAAAATCTGTCAGCCTGTCATCCCGCGCATGCAGCAGGAGCAGCGGCATGGTCCAGTCAGGCGCGCGGCGGGCGACCGCTTCGCCGTTCTCGATAATGCCTGTCGCCGTCCGAAATCCTATCCGTCCGTGATTAAGCGGATCATTGGCGTAGAGCGCTTGTTCCGCTTTCAGGGTTGATATTTTCGTCGCGTCCAGCGGTTGTGCCATGCCGCCTTTGGGCACCAAGACACCCATGACTTTGGCGAGGGCACGCAAGGCGCCTGGGACTTTATCGGCGGGCTTGATCAGCGGCGCGCTGGCGATAATCGCGCGGAGGTCTGGCGCAGGATTAAAGCTGTGATCCAGCACAATCCCGCCGCCCATAGAGTGACCAAATAAAATATGCGGCAAGTCAGGAAATAATGTGTGGGTCTTATCCAGCAGCGCGGCCAGATCATCGCGAAAATCATCAAAGCCCCGCGTCACCCCGCGCGGCCCATCATTGCGCCCATGCCCCGTTAGGTCGAGCGCGACAACGGAAATTCCGTGAGCGTTCAGAAACTCTGCCATAACGTGGTAGCGGCCCGAATGTTCGCCGAAACCATGAATGAGGCTTAGGACGGCTTTGGGATTTTTCGCTTCCCACACACGGCCAAATCGCTTCGCCCCGTCGGGACGCGCGAGCGTAAAAACAACCCCGTCATCCATTACACGGCGCTCGATATTGGATGAGTGCCTTTGACCGCTGTGCCGTAGGCCACTAATTCTGCGCCGCTGATACGGGGCTGCTGCCCGATGACAGAAAATTCGATCCGGGCATTATATATCGCCGTTGCGCCCATCGCGTCCGCTTCGCGTTTCATACGAATGATGGCTTCCCGCCGCGCACGGTCCACGAGCGATTCATATGACTTTAGCCGCCCGCCCACAATCATGCGCAAAGTCGCGGCAATCCGTTTGAAATAATCAATCGCGATGACGACATTACCTGTCACCATGACGCCGCCCGCCTCTAGGTTTTTGGCGTGACTGACTGGCACGGATTTGAGATTATAGAGCGCGATATGGGCCAGCTCTGCCTCGGCATTGCGCAAAGCCGCGTGGTGGCGCCGCTCGTTCAGCGAGCCAAAAATGATCCCCAGCGAGATCAGCGTGATGAAGACAAGAATGTCAAACACTAGCTGATGACCACCGCTGTGCCGTAGACATAAAGCTCTGACGCGCCAGCCGTAATTGCGCTGGTAGAAAAGCGGACATTGACGACAGCGTTTGCGCCCTGCCCGCGGGCGTCTTCGATCATACGAGCCGTCGCTTCTTGGCGTGCATCTTCGAGCAATTCCGTATAGCCGCGCAACTCTCCGCCAACGATGTTTTTCAATCCCGCCATGATGTCTCGCCCGACATGTTTGGCGCGAACCGTATTGCCTTGAACCAAGCCTTTATAGGCAATGATCTCGCGGCCCGGCACGGTTTCCAAATTCGATAAAATAAAATCACTCATAGCGGTTCTCCCTTCTGCGACTATGCCTTGCACTTATCTATTTGCCAATAAAAAAGCTGCCCCACCCTTTAAAAGGTGGAGCAGCCAAAACGACTAGAGAGAGACGTTTTTGATCGTAAATTTAGGCGTCTATTTCGGGACTAGCACCGAGCTGACGACATGTACGACACCGTTGGACTGCATCACATCAGCGTTTTCGATACGAGCGAGCGTGCCGTTTTCATCCGCCACGCGAATTGCGTCACCCATTTTATAGAATGTAAGCGAATCACCTGACACGGTGGTCGCCGTATAGCTGCCACCATTGGCCAGTTGCGCCATCAGATCACCTGATGTCACTGTACCAGAGATCACGTGCGCCGTTAGGACGCCCGCCAAGGCTTCTTTATTTTCTGGCTTCGTCAGCATGGTTGTTGTTTCACTTGGCAACATTGAAAACGCCGTATTTGTTGGCGCGAATACTGTGAACGGGCCATCGCTTGAGAGTGTTTCTACAAGGTCTGCCATCTGCACCAATGACACGAGGGTCGTCAGATTGCTGGCTGCGCTGGCGTTTTCGACAATCGTCTTGTTAGGATACATTGCAGCGCCGCCGACCATAACTGTCTCTGTCGTCGCTTCAAAATTGTCGTCATCATTCATGCCAAATTGCTGCTCATCGGACAGCTCCATGTCGGAGCCCTCTTTATTAGACATCATCGAGATCATTGTCATCAACGCCGACTTGCTTCTCGGCTTTGGCTTTAGCTTTCGCGTCTTCGAGGCTCTTGCCTGGGTCATAACTGCTGGCGCAGGCTGTCAGTGTCAGGGCCAGAGCGGATGCTGTTAAAAGCTTTACAAAATTGGTCATATATATCTCCTTCAGAGGGGGTTGTGCTGTTATTACGTTCGACATCGCCGAATGTTGCAAAATATCTACGGCAATTAAGTCACAAAGATGTCATCGACCGTGATATGATGCCTACGCGGCATCCGCAAAAGCTAGCGATCAGGCTTGCACGGGGCGGCGCTCTGCGGCACAAGCGGCGCAGAATGGAGACCTCTATGACCGCCTCACATCCCCTGCGCGTTGCCTTTCAAATGGACCCGATGGAGGGTGTGAATGTTGACGCGGACACGACGTTTGCCCTCGCCGAAGTGGCTGCAGATCGGGGCTATGAGTTGTTTGAATACGGCCCTGAACACCTCGCCTATAATGCGGGAGTAATCCAAGCCAATGTGCGGCCCATGACCGTGCGCCGCGAGCCAGGCAATCATGTCAGCTTTGAGCCGCGACGCGTCATCGACTTGGGCAAAGATATTGACGTTGTTTGGATGCGCCAAGACCCGCCCTTTGACATGGCCTATATCACCGCCGCGCATTTGCTAGAGCGGCTCAAAGGTGAAACCCTCGTGGTCAATGATCCCGAATGGGTGCGCAGCTGTCCTGAGAAAATTCTGCCGCTGGATTACCCAGAGCTGATGCCAGAGACGCTAATCACGCGCGACCGCGAGGCGATTGACGCCTTTCGCACCAAGCACAAAGACGTGATCCTCAAGCCGCTCTTTGGCAATGGCGGGGCGGGCGTGTTTTTGGTCAAGGACGGCGATAGCAATTATGACAGCTTGCTGGAAATGTTCATGGAAAGCTCGCGCGAACCGATCATCGCGCAGGCCTTCCTCAAAGACGTGGCCAAAGGCGATAAGCGCATCATCATCATAGACGGAGAGCCCGTCGGCGCGATCAACCGCGTGCCCCAAAAAGGCCAGACCCGCTCCAACATGCATGTCGGCGGCACGGCTGTCCCGACAGAGCTAACTCAAGACGACCTCCGCATCTGCCACGCCATCGGCCCCATGCTCAAAGAACGCGGGCAGATCCTCGTCGGCATCGACGTCATCGGCGACAAAATGACCGAAATAAATATCACCAGTCCGACAGGCGTGCAGGAATTGAAACGCTTCACAGGCGTCGACGCAGCCGCACTATGTTGGGACGCGATTGAGAAAAGGTTGGGAACTTAAATAACCGCTTTCTCAATAATCGGGGTGTTGTTGGGAATTCGGCTGTAATTAAAGGCTGACATATCGAGGGTGCGGTATTCACCGTAGATCAGCAGTTCAGCCATCGCGCGGCCCATAGCAGGGGATTGTTGCAGGCCATGACCCGAAAACCCATTGAGAAAATGGAAGTTTGTCACCTCTGTATGCGGACCGATGATCGCGTTGTGATCAAACACATTATAGGCGTAATGCCCTGCCCATTCAGTCTGCACTTTAATGGCCTCAAACTGCGGAATACGGTGTGCGAGAACGGGCCAGACATGGCTCTCCCACAGACCGAAATCCATCGTGAAATCATCATAATCGACGGCGGGGTCAATCTCTGAATGTGCGCCGCATTGATAGGTGCCGCCCCCATTTTCGCGGACATATACGCCTGTCGGGTCAATCGTCAAAGGCAAGTCTTGCTCCAGCGGTTCGGAGGCGGCGAAAATCCAGCTATAGCGTTTGCGCGGCTCAACAGGCAGCGTGATGCCTGCCATTTTCGCTGTGCGGTCCGCGCGCGGGCCAGACGCATTCACGACTTGTCCGCAATTAATTACGTCGCCAGATTTCAACGTGACGCTCTCAATCTGACGGCCAGATGTGTTCTTGGTCATCGCAACGACTTCGTTAGATATATAGTCAACGCCGCGCGCGCGCGATTGCCGCCGCCACGCATCAAAAACGGCTGTGCCGTCCCAATAACCTTCATCAACTAAATTGATCGAGCCTAGTAAGATATCGTCAACATTGTAAAATGGATAAGCCTGCTGGATCGCAGCGGCGTCCAGTAATTCCGTCGCTGCGCCCGCTGCGATTTGCACGGCTTGGCTCTCGCGCAGCACATCTGCGAAGGGTTCATTATCGGCTAAATACATATAGCCGAAATTTTGGATCGACAGCTCTGGCACCAGATCATCGCCGCCCATATAGTCGCGAATGTTCTTCACAAAGTCTGCCGCGAATTGCGAAATTTGGACATTCAAAATGTTAGAAAATTGTTGCCGCATACATGAATTCGTGTGCGCCGTGGAACTATTCACATAGGTCGAGTCTTTCTCGACGACCAAGACTGATCCCGTAAAATCAGCCATGTCCGAGAGAAACCACGCGACTGACGCGCCCATAATCCCCCCGCCAACAATCACGACATCATAAGACGGGTGTGGCGGGAGATGCGATAAAGAGGCCATGCCTAAAAGCCTATAGAATTTCGGCCACCTGTCGAGACCGCCTCCCTATATTTTCTCCGTAATTTTAATCGCTGCGTGGCACCCCGCTGTAATCAAGCGCGACAGCACCGCGTAGCCTGGCGCTTCTTTCGCGCCGCCGGCGATTGCGGTATCTCTATGGTGTAATTCGTCTTCGCGGAATTCGGCGAAGGTGGCGGCGAGGGCGGGGTCTTCGTCTTTGATCTCTTCGGCTTGCGCGCCGTAATGCTGCTCAATGACTGACTCAACAGCTTCGGTGCAAGCGTGGGCGGCTTTCTCGCCCATCAGCGCAGTGACCACACCGAGGCCGTAGCCCGCGACATTCCAGATCGGCGTCATGACGGTCGGGCGGACATTGCGCTCGATCAGTAGGGCGTCAAATGCGTCGAGATGCTTTTGCTCCTCAGATTCCATCTCGCCGAGTTGGGCAGCGATTTCAGCGGTCTTGGCATTGGCTTTGAACACCGCTTGCTGCCCGCGATAGATCGCCACCGCGCCGTATTCACCTGCGTGGTCGACGCGCAGCATTTCTGCGATACGAGGATTTGTCCGAGGTTTATTATGCGCCATGACGGCCTCCTATTTTGGCGAGCACGACTGTGATGGCGGCTCCGCCAAAGGAGAGTATCGCATTCCACGCGGCCATGCTCAATCCGAGAAAATGCCACACCGCCTCGCTGCAAGAGGGCGGCTTGATTGGCTTATCCAGAGCCGCGAGCGGGTCAGCCGGATCAAACGCGAAGTCACCCACGCCGCCCGCGCTACATTCTTTGGGGCCGTCCCAAAATCCAAACTCAACACCCGTGTGATAGGCGCCCAGCCCGCCGCTGACCAGCAGAGCCAAGACGGTCAGAGCGAGTAACGGCGTCCGTGTCTTCGGCGACATGAGCCCGATGCCAAGCGCCAGAGCGGCCAACACGATCACCGCTTTGTGCGCGTGACGCTGCCAATAACACATGGTGCACGGCGCGTAGCCAAAGCCGTATTGGAATATCCACGCCCCCACCAACAGGCCGCTGGACAGCAATAAGGCAAACAGGGCGGCGGAAGCCGGGTGGTGCGTGATAGCTTTCATACCCTTTATATAGGGCGGCTTGATTGGCTTGTCATGTGACGGATTGGCCAGAAATTATGGCCTAACTGCGGGAAATCCTTGCAATAATCTGCCAATTTGTTAACGAATTGGCAGGGCGCGTTTGATAAATCTGTAGGTTATGAACGCCCCCTTTCCGAATCAAACCCTGTTGCACATGGATCAACGCCATATTGGTGCGCATCTGGCTGCGCGTCGGGCAGAATTGGAACTGAGTTTATCGGACGTGTCAGACGTCACAAATATCCGCACAGATTTCCTCCAAGCGATTGAGACGCTGAACACGGATGCCCTGCCCTCTATCGGCTATGTGTTGGGCTATGTCCGCACCTATGCGAAAGCCGTCGGCCTGGACGGGACGGACGCCGTGGCGCGGTATAAAAAAGATGTCGAAGTGCCTGATGATCTGGGCATGCGCAACCGCCCGCATTATGTGCCAAAGACAAGCATCCGCCTGCCGCGTGGGATTATTCCAGCGCTCGGCGTGGTTGGCTTTGCGGTCATGTTGTTCACTTGGTACGGCGTAAATACGGAAACCGTCGCCGCCCCCACAACAGATAGTTTCGGCGTGAACGAAGCCGAGATCGAGCCAAGCGCCGTTGTCAGGTCTGACATGCTAACACTAAAAGCGACAGCGCCGAGTTGGGTGCAGATCAAAGACGCTGGCGGCACATCGCTGGTTTCGCGGATTTTTGTAACAGGCGAAACGTGGCAAGCGCCGCGCAATACGGGCTATACCGTGTCCGTGCGGGATGCGGGCGCTGTGGATATTTACCTCGGCGAGACAGAATTGCCGCCGCTGGGCCATCAGGGCGAAGCGATTTACGATGCGCCGCTGGATTACCTCCTGAGTCAATAAGCTTACCCAATAAACTAGGTCCAAAACTTGGGCCAAAAGGCCGCCCCTTTCCGCCGATATTTCGTCTTTAATCTGACACAGACACGGGCTACACAGACCCTATGAGCCAGACCCCCACAGACATCTCCCAAATCCGCCCTTGGCGCCATATTGAACGGCGCAAGTGTCGGCAGATTATGGTGGGCAAAGTGCCTGTCGGTGGCGATGCCCCGATTGCGGTGCAATCCATGACCAATACGATTACCCACGATGTCGGCGCGACGGTCGGGCAAATCCTAGAGCTGCAAGAGGCAGGCGCGGACATTGTGCGTGTCTCTGTCCCTGATCCCGATAGTGCGGCGGCCCTCAAAGAGATCGTCAAAGAAGTCCAAGTCCCCCTCGTCGCGGATATTCACTTCCATTATAAGCGAGGTATTGAAGCGGCAGAAAACGGCGCGGCGTGTTTGCGGATCAATCCTGGCAATATTGGTGGGCAGCACCGCGTCAAAGAAGTCGTCGCGGCCGCGCGGGCGCATGGGTGTTCTATTCGGATTGGCGTCAATGGCGGGTCGCTGGAAAAAGAGCTGCTGGAAAAATACGGCGAGCCTTGTCCTGACGCGATGGTCGAAAGTGCGCTTATGCACGCCCGCATGCTAGAAGACGAAAATTTCCAAGATTATAAGATTTCGGTCAAAGCATCTGATCCGTTCCTGACCGTCGCCGCCTATCACCAACTGGCAGAGCAGACGGACGCGCCATTGCATTTGGGCATTACAGAAGCGGGCGGGCTGCGCATTGGGACCGTGAAATCTGCAATCGGTATGGGTAATTTGTTATGGGCAGGGATTGGCGACACGATCCGCGTCAGCCTGTCTGCTGATCCTGTGGAAGAGATTAAAGTCGGCTTTGATATGCTAAAATCGCTCGGCCTTCGCACGCGGGGGGTGAATATTATTTCCTGCCCGTCCTGTGCGCGCCAAGGTTTTGACGTGATCAAGACAGTGCAGACTTTGGAAGAACGCCTCGCTCACATTTCAGAGCCGATCAGCCTGTCGATTATTGGCTGCGTTGTGAACGGACCCGGCGAAGCGATGTTCACGGACATAGGCTTTACGGGCGGCAGTGCGGGTTACGGCATGATGTATCATGCGGGCAAAAAGACTGGCAAAACCGATAATGACGATATGATCAACGACATCGTTCAAAGCGTCGAAGCCAAAGCCGAAGACATCCGTGCCCTGCGCGAAACGGCGGAAGCTGCTGAGTAAGGCATAAAAAAACAGCCCCGAAGGGCTGTCTCAAAAATCTGATATATGAAGATGACTTACCTGCGGTTTTTGCGGGCGGCGTATTTTGCATCGCGGCGCGCTTTTTGCGCACGGATAAGCTCTTCTTGCGCTTTTTTCTTTGCGACTTTCGCAAGCTCAGCTTTGCGCTCTTTTTCCAATTTCTCAGCAGCCGCTTTTTCGCGTTGCGCTTTCTTGGCGGCTTCGCGTTCTGCGTCGCGCTTGGCGCGGGCTTCATTGCGGGCGGCCCGCTCTTCCATGAGGCGCTGCTTCTCTTCTGGATCAAGCTCCGCCTTTTTGGCACGCTTGAGCATGGCGAGCTTCGCCTCTTTTTGTTCTTTCAAACGGTCGTTAAAATTTTGACCCGGGATCATATAAATTGCCTTGCAGATTAAGGGGGATGGTTGTTGGCCGCTATATCGCGGCCTTTCACCTAGAAATCAAGGGCTAACCCTGCGAAAACTTCGCGCGGCTTGCCGGGGCGCAAACCATAAGGCCGCCGCGCCGCGACATAGGTATCATCCAATAAGTTCTCGACTTTCAGCTTCAACCGCACCCCGTCTTTGAGGTCATAGTAAGCGGCGGCGTCGACGACTGTGCGTGGACCGACTTTCTCAGACGCTGGAATATCGCCCTGCCCCGCAACATTGCGCGCGGTGGAAACCGTGTTGACCACAGCGTCAATGCCGAAGCGATCGCCGTGGACGCCCGCGCTGACTGTTAACTGGTGACGCGGCACATAGGGCAGCGCATCGCCCGCGACCACATCGCCCCAAAAGCTGTCAGAGAAGCTGGTCTTGATCTCGGATTCCGTGAAGGAGTAGGCGAGGCTGACTGGGATGGAGAGGCCCGTCTCGACGCTGTCGGCAAGGTCATGTGACGCGGTGAGTTCGAGGCCGTAGACATCAACTTCGCCCGCATTAAACGCATCGCCAATATCACACTCATTGCCGCCAGAGGAGTTCATACACTCCCCGAGCAGGTTGGAATAATCGTTGAAAAAGCCAATCGCATCGAGCTTAAACCCGCTATCGCCGCGGTAGCGCATACCGCCTTCAAACACCGTGCTGGATTCTGAATCCGTGCTTTGACGCGAGGAGACGGGCGCAGCCGAGAAACCTTTATGCACACCGCCCAAAATAGAGACTTGATCCGTAATGTCGTATTTTGCGGATAAGGCAGGCAGCCATTTTGTGTAGTCATTGTCCCTTGCGCTATCAGGCGCGAGCGCGCGGTCAGGTGTGTTCCAACGGCGCTGGCTTGTTGAGACGTCCTCGACGCGTAGCCCTGCGGTGACCGTCATGTCATTGATAACGATGCGGTCTTCGACATAGGCCGAAAGTGCTTTGGCATCAGACAGACGGTTGGCCTGCGTGCCAGGTGCATTATCTGTCGTCAGAACTAAACGCGAATTATCGATGCGGTAGCCGTCTTGCTCTTGGAAGCGGTCAACCTCGTCTTCGTGGTAACGGATGGAGGCGGTCAGGTTATGGGTGATACCGCCCGCGTCGATCTCGCCTGCGACCGCCGACTGGATGCCTTGTGCGTAATAGGTCCGATTATTCGCGCGAAGCTGCAGCACATCGTCGGGCGACACATATCCAGCGGCGCCCTGCAATACCTCAAATTCAGCGCTGCAAAGGACTGGCGCGCGGAGGATTTCATCGAGTGCATTACAATCGCCGCTGCCCGATAATTGACTGTTGTCAAACCGATCGAGTTTAAACCAATTCCGCGCAAATTCTGCACGGTAAGCAATCGTGGTCAGGTTCCAGCTATCGCCCAAATCTATGTTATGGGTTAGCTGATACGTTTTATGATCATTGGTCATCTGATCTAGCTGGCTAGCATTATAGCGCTGATAGGGGTTCGTATCGAAATCCGCTTGCGTCAGGCCGAGATAGGTTTCGTCCGACACTTCATCCTTATATTGAAACTTCAATTCCAGCGATTGATTGGCCCCATAAATCCCGCCTTTGAGGACGTAATCTTCAACGTCAAATCCTGTATCGCCTGTGTCGAGGTCTTTAAATCCATCGGCGTGATCTTGATAAGTTTCAATCAGGAAACCGAGGTCTACATCACCTGCCTCGAACCGATTGCCCGCATAGGCGTGCGCTTTCACGCGGCCCAAATCAGATACCATAATATCGGCGTGGGCTTTGGCCTCTGTCGGGATGGGGGTCGAGAAAAGCTGCAACGCGCCCGCCGTCGTATTGGGGCCATATTTAATTGTCGCCGGGCCTTTGGTCAGTTCGACAGCGCTCATGCGGCCTGTGACGGGGAAGTAATAGGCGGCTGGAGCGGAGTAAGGCGCGGGCGCCATCAGCACACCGTCTTCCATAATCACGACTTTGGACGATCGGTCCGCACCCGATCCGCGAATCCCGATATTGGGCCGCAGGCCGTAGCCGTCTTCTTCTTGAATATTCACACCCGGGGCGGCGCGTAGAACGCGGTTGATGTCCGAATAGCTCTGCAAAGCCAGTTCTTCGGGGCCAATAAATGTGATAGAGCCTGTCACATCGTCCACTGAATTGACGGTGCCGATCACCGTGATTGTATCAATCGCGTTGAGCGCGCGGGGCGCGGTGGCATCACTATCCTGCGCAAAGCTTGGCGTCGCGATGAGGCACGCAGTTGTCAGGGCCAGCAGGCTGGCAGAAGTTTTGAAGGTCATAAGGTTTTTTCTTTATTTATTTTTAGTGGAATTTTGAATTTGATCCGCGCGAAGCGTCCGATCATTTAAAGGTGTTGCGAGAGGCGCATCCGCATCAAACAAGCTCGCAATCCGCAAATGCTCAGACGCCAAACGCTCGGATGGAAGCGGGCCAACTCGGTCTAGCTGCATTAACTCAGCAAACATTTCGGGGCAGGCTTGAATAATCATAGTCTCGGCATTTCTAGTTGCGAATGGTTCTCATTAACGAGAGCTATAGCTCCGCAAACATAAAAGCGCAACTGCAAATCATTCGCAAATACGTCTTTTTTACATGCATGACGAGATGTCGCACGCCGCGAGGCACGTCTCTTGACCCAGTTTTAATTTGCGCAAATGCTCCGTGCGGCTAAGAACACATTATGGAGCCGATCACGACGACCAAAGCGCAGCCCCGCCCCCTGCCAAAGGGCGGCAGGCAGATCGGTGGGCCGCGATCATTGCCGCTCTGACCGCAGCTCTTGCGATAATTGGCAGCGTCATTTTCTTTGCGGGTTTTGTCGCCAATGATAGCTATTTCGGCGCAGTGGTCTCGGCCTTTGCATTCACCGTTTTGCTGGGAGCCTTCGCTGTCGGGCCGCCCTTGATCATCGCGCGGATCGCGTGGCGGGCCTATCAGAAAGGCGCCACGCAAAGCCAAGCCGTATGGAGTTTTGTGCTGGCCGCGCCGTGGTTGGCTCTGTCGATTATGCTGATGCTCTATACGCCTCTGCCGGTTTGGGTGAGTGGCTTGGCCGTTCTGGCATCTTTGGTTTTGACGCTCTGGGCGCTCGTGACGTTTATTTTGGAGCGCTGACAGCCCTGTCATCACGCGATTGTGCACGTTTCATTACGGATAGTTTAGGAATCCTTCAGGATAGGTTCAGCCTAATGCGCGTAGTTATAAGTGTAACCAAGGAGAAACAGATGAAATTACTTCGTCAATTAGCGCTTGGCGCCTCCGTTGTCGTCTTGACAGCCTGTGCCACAGCCACCCCCTACCAGCCAGCGTCCAAGCCTGGCGGATTTGACGGCTTTAGCCAAACCATGATCGAAAATGATCGCGCACGCGTCACCTTTGGCGGTAACTCGCTGACCAAACGCGACACGGTCGAGAATTACCTGCTCTACCGCGCAGCCGAAGTCGCCATTGAGCGCGGCTTTGATTACTTCATACTCGAAGAGCGCGATGTGGAACAAAACAAACGCGTCTCTGTGCGGCCAGGTATCGGGGCTGGATATGGTGGTCTTTATGACCCCTATTTCAACTATAGCTTCTATCGCGGCGGCTATGGCTGGTCGCGCCCCTATCGCTATAGCCACTTTGGCGGATTCCGTCGTTATCGTGGGTTTGGATATAATGCGTTTTATGACCCCTTCTACGATCCGTTCTTTAACGACATCGACGTGCGGGAAATTACGAAGTACCGCGCTACGGCAGAAGTGAAGTTCGGCAAGGGGCCAAAACCCCGCGCGCAGGACAATGCCTTTAATGCCCGCGAAGTGATCCAAAACCTCGGCCCGACGATTACCTTCCCCGAAGCCAAAGCGTAGCGGTCAGACATTATAGACTTAAATTAAACAGCCCTCGGTTTCACCGGGGGCTTTTTCATGCGTCAAATCAATCAACCGCAAAAGACTAAGACAGAAAGTGGCTTGCGATTATACCTCTCTGCGTTATGGGGAAGCCATGAAATTACGGACAGCGATATTCCGCGGAATGCGCGGCAAATGCCCAAATTGCGGCGAAGGGCGGCTGCTAAAGTCTTACCTGACGCCTGTTGATCATTGCGCGAATTGCGGACAGCCCTGGGCGCATGTCCGCGCCGAGCTTGGCCCCGCTTGGGCATCCATGACATTGGCGGCGCATATCGTCGTTCCGATCTATCATTTCTTTATCTTTGACAGCCCCATGCCGAATTGGCAGCAGATTGGATTGCTCAGCCTGATGGCGATCGGCATTTGCTTGCTCGCCCTGCCGCGCATGAAGGGGTTGTTCATGGCGATCGTCTGGGCGAAGGACACTGCCGACTCCTAGCGGGACACCTCTCACTCCATTTGGCCCCTGCTTTGCAGCTTAACCGCTACGGCGTCTCATAATGGGACGCCCCACGGTTAATGGAGGCTTACATGGCGGTATTTAACAATCGCAACGGCAATGATGTCTTTCGCGGGCTGAACAGCGAATATGATCAGGTCGATTATGCGGGCCGCCTGCGCGACTATACGTTCACGCGCAACGACAATGGCTCCGTCACTGTGACCCACCCGACTTTTGGCACTGACACATTGTGGAGCATTGAGGGCTTTTGGTTCTCTGGCGAAGCGCGCTGGTATTCTATAGATGACGCGATCCAACTGACCGCAGGATCGGGTGGCTTTATTGACGAAAACGGCACGATCACTGGCACAACTGGCAACAATAATCTGGTCGGCACAAATGGCACAGACATATTTTACGGCGACCGCGGCAATGACACCTTTGACGGGCGCGGCGATGAATATGACCAAGTCGAATATGACGGCGAGTTGATCGAATATACATTTACACAAAACGCCAACGGGTCTGTCACAGCCTCTCACCCGACATGGGGGCGCGATACGCTGATTGATATTGACGGCTTCTGGTTCATGCGGGAGCAGGCGTGGTATTCGATTGAGGACGCGATTGCGCTAACGCAAGACCTGCCAACTTTCCGCCTCGATGCGGATGATGTGCTCAACGGCACGCCGGGCAATGACGTTATGCGCGCCGAGGCTGACGGCACGAATTTTTACGGCGGAACAGGCAATGACCGCTTTATCGGGCGCAGCAATGCCTATGACCAAGTCAATTTTGACGGCGATGTGGAGGATTACGTCATCACCGCCAATAACAATGGCAGCTTCACCTTCGAGCATCCTGTTTGGGGCCGTGATACGCTGGTCAATATTGACGGGATTTGGTTTAACGGCAAAGGCGAGTGGTATACACCCGAAGATGCCGCCCGCGCCAATAATATCGTCTCTGATGTTTTGACCAAGGCACAAATGGACAGCGTCTACCAAGCGCCCATCGAGTTGCCAGAAGACGATAGCGCGACAATCATCGCCGAATATTTCGACGCCATGTAGCAAGCCTTTATGTAGCAACGCCATTGCGTCTTGACCAAGACCGCTCGCTGGCGCATATCGTCCTCACTCATCAAGACCGACCGAAGGACAGGCCTTTTGACGTCGGAGCAACCATCGCATTGACGCAGACGCGTGAAATGCGTCAGGTGCTAAATCCTGCGACAGCTTTTGGGCTGGCGAAAGATGAGATCGGCGAAAGCCCGTCTCTTTTTTTGTGCGCATGATTTGGCCCTAAGACAGGACTGACTATGCCGCGTGATATAGATTTGCCACTGGGAGACACAACGCTGGAACGCGGCTGTGTCTTGATGGGCGACGCGGTGAAAGCGCGGATCTACGGCCCCGAAGGAGCTCCGATCATCGTCGTGATGGGCGGTATTTCTGCGACACGGTTTGTTGCCGATGCAGAGCAGCCGTCGGAACGCAATCAAGGGCGCGGATGGTGGTCACGCCTCGTCCATGCGGGCGGGCCGATCGATACGAACACATTTCAAGTCATCGGCCTCGACTTCGCGCCAAATGACGGCGACGGGGCTTGCCCTGAAACAATCACGACGCGCGATCAGGCCAACCGCCTGAAGGCATTGCTCGATCACCTAAAAATCGACCAAGTCGCGGCCATTATCGGCAGCTCTTATGGCGGCATGTGTGGGCTGGCCTTTGCGCAAGCTTTCCCAGACCATGTGGCCAAGCTCTGCGTGATTGGAGCCGCACATCGCCCCTATCCGATTGGCGTCGCGTGGCGCGGAATACAGCGCCGTATCGTGCGGCTCGGCCTTGAGGCTGGCACGCCGAAGGAAGGGCTAAAGCTCGCGCGCGAACTCGCCATGACGACCTACCGCACGGCCGAAGAATTTAGCGACCGCTTCACGCTGGAAGAAACATCGCATAACCCCGCCATGTTTGATATTTGCGATTACCTCGGCAGTCGCGGTGATCGATTTGCCGAGCAGATGGACGCCAAGCGGTTCATCGCCTTGTCGGAATCCATTGACCTGCACCGTGTGGAGCCCGAAGCGATTACCGCGCCGACATTATTAATGACGGCGATTTCCGACCAACTCGCCCCCCTGCCCGATATGCGCGAACTCCGCGACCGCCTCAAAGGCCCAAGCGAATTATTCACCTTCACCAGCCTCTACGGCCATGATGCGTTCCTCAAGGAATACGATGCCATGGGCCCGAGACTGGCAGAATTTTGTGAAAGCCTCTCATGACCGATAAATCAAAACAGACCAAGCTCGTGCAGGCGGAGATCGGGGTGGATAAAACTTTCGGCGCGGTCAGCCCGCCGCTATATCTGTCGTCCACTTACCGCTTTGAGCAATTTGATCAGCAGGGCCAGTATGATTACGGACGCGGGGGCAACCCAAACCGCGACGCGCTGGGGGCTGCGATTGCAGACCTTGAAGGCGGTGCGGGCGGCATTGTCACGTCATCGGGCATGGCCGCGATTGATCTGGTCACAAATCTATTCAAGGCTGACGACCTGATCATCGCGCCGCATGATTGTTACGGCGGCACGCACCGCTTACTCACTCACCGCGCGGAGCAAGGGCGTCTGCGCGTCATATTTGTTGATCAGAATGACCCAAAAGCGCTCGACGCCGCTATAGCTCAGCAGCCGAAATTAATTATGATTGAAACACCGTCCAATCCGCTCATGCGCTTGGTCGATATCGCCGCGATCTGCAAAGCCGCGAAAAAAGTCGGTGCACAAGTCAGCGTGGACAATACGTTTCTGTCCCCCGCGCGGCAGCTGCCGCTCGACCTCGGTGCGGACTTCGTCATTCACTCGACAACGAAATATCTCAACGGGCATAGCGATGTCATCGGCGGCTGCCTCGTCGCCAAGACGGCGGAACACGCGGAGCAGCTGGCATGGTGGGCGAATTGCACGGGCGTCACGGGCGCACCGTTTGATAGCTACCTGACCCTGCGCGGGATGCGCACACTCTTTGCGCGGATGGATATTGCGGAGCGCAACACGCAAGCGATTGCGAAATTTCTGCACAAGCACAAAGCGGTTGAGGCTGTCTATTATCCCGGCTTGCGATCTGACCCCGGGCATAAGCTGATGAAGCGGCAGCAATCCGGGCCTGGCGCGATGTTGTCTTTCACGTTGAAAGGTGGGCGCGATGCGGCGAGGGTCTTTCTTGAAAATATCGAGGTGTTTCAGATGGCGGAGAGCCTTGGCGGGGTCGAAAGCCTGATTTGCCACCCTGCCACCATGACACATCGCGGCATGGCGGATGAGGCGCGGGAGATTGCGGGCATTGGTGATAATCTTGTGCGCCTATCCGTTGGAATCGAGGCGGAAGATGATTTGATTGCGGCTTTGAAGAATATACTTGTGCAAATTTGACAATTTAAGGAATATTTTGCCTCTTTTATAGTGAATCAGATTCGATTTGCCGCAAATTTTTCCCTTGAGCCGCGCGTCAAGAGTCGGTATTGGATTTCAAAGCGAGGATTATATGCACCCATATAAAAAGACAGAGCCAAAAGTGAAAGTCGCTGCCCGTGCAGTGGACGCGACACCTATGGTCCTGCTTCTTCTTGTATCTGTTGTTATTGTACTCCTTAGCGGAGCGTTGAGCGGGATGTGAATTAGGCAGTAGACCTAAACCGACCCGCTCCTCCCCGAGCGGGTTTTTTATTGACCAAATGGTCGAGACCGAAAGGTCACATGAGTAAAGAGAGAGACGACATGAGCAAGCGCTCTGATGCAATCGTAAAAGGTCCAAGCCGCGCCGCTGCGCGCGCTATGTTGCGCGCCTCTGGCATGGATGACGAGAATTTCGAAAGCCCGATGATCGCGGTCTTCAACACATGGACCAATATGGGGCCGTGTAACATGGATCTGGACAAGCTGGCCGTTCCAGTCCGCGCAGGTATTCGCGCCGCGGGCGGGACGCCGATCGACTTTAACTCCATCGCTGTCTCAGACGGCATCACTATGGGCAGCGAAGGCATGCGCGCCAGCCTGATGAGCCGCGAGGTGATTTGCGACTCGATCGAACTGGCCGTCAAAGGGCACTCGCTGGACGGCGTCATTATATTGGTGGGCTGCGACAAGACGATCCCAGCGGCGGGCATGGCGCTCGCGCGGATGAACGTGCCAGGCGTTGTGCTTTATGGCGGCTCTATCATGCCGGGCCACCACAAGGGCAAAGACCTGTCTGTCCAAGACGTCTTCGAAGCGGTCGGCGCATGCGCAGCAGGCATCATTGACGAAGAGGAATTAAAAGACATTGAAAAAGCCGCCTGCCCAGGCGCGGGCGCATGTGGCGGGCAATTTACGGCCAATTCTATGGCGATGGCTATGACCTTTCTCGGCCTCTCACCTATGGGCGTCAATGACGTCCCTGCCGTGCATGAAGACAAGAATAAGAGCGCTTACCGTGCGGGGCAGATCGTGGTGGATTGCGTGAAGCAAAATCGCTTGCCGCGCACGATGATCACCAAAGCCTCGTTGATGAACGCCGCGATTGCTTTGTCAGCCACGGCCGCCTCCACCAACGCTATTCTCCATTTGCTCGCGATCGCGACAGAGGCCGAAGTTGAAGGCTTTGACATTGACGCCTTTGATCACGTCTCCCGCACAACGCCCGTCATTGGCGACCTGAAACCCGGCGGGAAATATATGGCCTATGACCTGTATGCTGCGGGCGGGTCTGGCCTGATCGGCAAGCGATTGATCGAGGATGGTCGCATCGAAGACCAGCCCACGGTCACAGGCCGCACTCTGTTTGAAGAGATTATGGACGCCAAAGAAACGGATGGCCAAGACGTTGTGTTGGAATTCGCCAACCCTGTGAAATCGCGCGGCGGCTACGGCATACTCTACGGCGACATGGCCCCCGAAGGCTGCGTCGTGAAACTCGCGGGACATGGCGCGTTATTCTTTGAGGGCACAGCCCGCGTGTTCGAATCTGAGGAAGCTTGCTTTGAGGTCATGCAAAATAACGGCATTAAAAAAGGCGACGTTATCATCATACGGAATGAAGGCCCCGCTGGCGGGCCAGGCATGCGCGAGATGTTGGGCGTGACAGCCGCGCTCGTCGGACAAGACCTCGCCGATCATGTCGCCCTCATCACGGACGGGCGGTTCTCTGGCGCGAGCTACGGTTTTGTCATCGGACACGTCGCCCCCGAAGCGGCACATGGCGGGCCAATCGCCTTTGTCCAAGACGGCGACACAGTCACGATTGATGTGGAGGCCCGCACGATCAATGTCGATGCCGATCTCACAGCCCGCGCGAAAGGCTGGACACCGCCCAAGCCAAAATATCCCAGCGGCGCCTACGCCAAATTTGCCAAACTCGTCGGCAGTGCCTCCAAGGGCGCGGTTACCTCTTTTCCTTTTAACGATTAAACCACCACAGGACTTACTCCCATGTCATCTCTCGATATCTATTACGACAAAGATTGCGATCTCTCGATCATCAAGAAAAAGAAAGTCGCCATTTTGGGCTATGGCTCGCAAGGTCGCGCCCATGCGTTGAACCTGAAAGATAGCGGCGTCGACGTTGTTGTCGGCCTGCGTCCTGACAGCTCGACCAATAAGAAAGTCAAAGCGGACGGCCTCGAGTCCAAAGCCACAGCGGACGCCGTCAAAGGCGCAGATGTTGTCATGGTTCTAACACCTGATGAGTTGCAAGCTAAGATCTACCGCGAAGATATCGAGCCGAACATCAAAGACGGCGCAGCCCTGGCTTTTGGTCACGGCTTTGCGATCCATTACGGACAAGTCGACCCGCGTCGTGATCTGGACGTCATTATGATTGCACCGAAAGCCCCGGGCCACACGGTTCGCAATGAATTTGAAAATGGTCGCGGGATTCCTGACCTGATCGCGATTGCGCAAGACGCCAATAATGGCTTCGCGCTAGAGCTTGCCAAATCCTACGCGTCGGCGATTGGCGGCGGGCGCACAGCGATCATCCACACAACATTCAAAGACGAGACCGAAACAGATTTGTTCGGGGAACAAGCGGTCCTCTGCGGCGGCGTTGTCGAATTAATTAAAATGGGTTTCGAGACATTGACGGAAGCGGGCTATCCCCCAGAGCTGGCTTATTTCGAATGTCTGCACGAAACCAAGCTGATCGTTGATTTAATCTATGAAGGCGGCATTGCCAACATGAATTACTCGATTTCCAACAATGCGGAATACGGCGAATACGTCACGGGCGAAGCGGTCGTGAATGACAGCTCACGCGAAGCCATGCGTCAAGCGCTGAAGAACATCCAAAACGGTGACTACGCGAAATCCTTCATCCAAGAGGGCGCACTTGGCTACCCATCCATGACCGCGCGTCGTCGTAATATGGCCGCGCACGAGATCGAGCAAGTCGGCGGCAAACTCCGCGACATGATGCCGTGGATCGCTGCGAATAAAATCGTCGATAAGGATAAGAATTAGTCATTGCAATTTCCCCTCAGGGGAAATGCGCACTAGTAAAAGATAAGAAAAAATTATGACCACAGCCAAACAATTTGAGCGTCAGCAAACCGAAGTCATGGAAAACCGTGCGCCGAAATCTGGCTCGCTGCTTTTGCTTGAATCGATTGCGGCGCAGGGTGTGGACATGATCTTTGGCTATCCGGGCGGCGCGATTATGCCTGTCTATGACGTCCTGCCGAGTGTTCCGCAATTACGTCATATCTTGTGTCGGCACGAGCAAGGCTGCGGCATGGCGGCGATTGGCTATGCCCGCGCAACGGGTCGGGTCGGCACGGCCTTTGCAACCTCTGGCCCTGGCGCAACGAACTTGGTCACCGCGATTGCGGACGCTTATTTGGACTCTGTTCCCGTTGTATTTGTGACGGGTCAGGTGACGTCCGATTTGATGGGCACGGACGCCTTTCAAGAAGTTGATATTTTCGGCATCACGCTGCCTATCGTCAAACATAGCTATATCGCGCGCGACCCCGCTGACATTCCTGGCATGGTGGCCGAAGCCTATTTCATCGCTGCCGAAGGTCGCCCCGGCCCCGTGTTGATCGACTTGCCCAAAGACGTGGCCAATGCCGTCACGACAGAGCGTCACCGCTGGCGGCCTTATCCCAAAGTCAAACCTGAAATGGGACAGAGCAGCGAGATCAAGGCGGCTGAACAATTAATTCGCGAAGCCAAGAAACCGCTCTTTTATATTGGCGGCGGGATCGCCCAGGGCGACGGCGTGACGGAATTACGCAAGCTTGTTGAGACAACAAAAATTCCAGTGGTGTCAACACTCAAAGGCCTCGGCTCTCTGCCCTCCGACCATCCGCAATATCTAGGCATGCTTGGCATGCACGGGCTGCGCGCGGCGAATATGGCGGTGCAGGAATGTGACTTGCTGATCGTGGCGGGCGCGCGCTTTGATGACCGCGCGACGGGCAAGCTCGACACATTTGCGCCCGGTGCGAAAGTCATCCACATGGACATCGACATTGCGGAGATCAACAAGCTTCGCCGTGTGAATGTCGGGCTGGATGGGAGCCTCAAGAAGAACCTCGCCGCGCTTGATCCGTTTGACGGCAAGGCGGCCAGCGGGATCGATGAGTGGCTGACACTTTGCTATGATCGGCGCACGGAACATGAGTGGGATTACGATGCGGCGCAAGCCAAAGCGGCCCCCGGCGTTTACGCGCCAAAGCTGCTGCATGACTTGTCCCGCCGCGCAGACGATAGTGCTATTTTCACCTGTGATGTGGGGCAGCACCAAATGTGGGTCGCGCAACATTGTTATTTCGACGAGCCGAAAGATCACATCACATCAGGCGGTCTCGGCACGATGGGCTTCGGCCTACCCGCAGGATTAGGCGCGAAGCTCGGTGCGCCAGAACGGACCGTGATTACAGTGTCAGGCGACGGCTCGATCATGATGAATATTCAAGAGCTAGCGACGCTGTTCCGCTACGGTATTCCGCTGAAAATCGTGCTGCTGGACAACTCCGCGCTCGGCATGGTGCGGCAATGGCAGGAAGTCTTCTTTGACAAGAATTATTCCGAGACGAATTTGGACGATAATCCCGACTTCGCCCTTGTCGCCAAAGCTTTCCAGATCGACGCCTTCACCGTCAACACAGTCGACGAAGTCGATGCGGGCATTGACCGCCTGCTCTCCACCGACGGCCCCGTATTAATGCACGTCAAAATCGATCCGAACGAAAATGTCTGGCCCCTCGTCCCGCCGGGACGCTCCAACGCCGATATGATGGAGCGGTAAAGTGAAAAACAAACATACCATTAAAGGTTTAAAACTCTTTGCCTTCCTATTCTTTGCACTCGCACTTATTTGCGTCATTGGCGGAATTGTTATGGCGGTCACACTAGATGTGCCATCCGATGGCGATCAAATGAAAGTCGCAGCAGAACGACTTGGAAAATTTATTTCTGTCTTAAGTGGCGCTTTATACGGCTTAACATTTTTATTCTTCGGCTTGGTGAGCCGCGCTTTGGCCATTCTTGTCGAAGCCCGCAGCAATGCTGACAACGAAATTGGAAGCTCTCATGACTGAATTACAACGTGATAAAACTTTCGAGCCCAGCGGCGTTCAGGGCAAGCTCAAGATCGTGCTGCACGATGTCTCTGGTACGCTGATCCGGGCGCTTGGCACGATTGAGCGGCGCGGCTATGATTACCGAGATGTGCATTGTACGCAGCGCGTGGACGGTGATTTTGATCTGCTCGTCCATGTCGAAGATACAGGCGGGCCGAACGATCTGGATACGCTGTGCCTGCAACTCGAACGACTTTACAACGTCGTCTCCGCCGAGCGTGTGGGACGACGTAAAAGAGCGGAGCGCGCCTAGCGGCGTCCCCCTCATTTCACCGCAACCCGAAATGAGAGACCAAGATGACTAACATAGTAAAAATATTCGACACCACCCTGCGCGACGGCGAGCAAGCGCCTGGATTTTCTATGAGCAGCGAGCAGAAGCTCCGCATGGCACATTCCCTCGAAGCGCTGGGCGTGGACGTGATTGAGGCAGGCTTTGCCGCTGCCTCCCCTGGAGATTTCGAGGCGATTCAGACGATTGCCGAGGCCATCACAGGCAGCACGATCTGCTCCCTCGCGCGCTGTAATGAGGGCGACATTCGCGCCTCTGGCGAAGCAATCAAGCCCGCAAAACACGGCCGCATCCACACCTTCATCGCGACGTCTCCGCTGCACCGCGAATATAAGCTGAAAATGTCGAAGGACGAGATCGTGCGCCGCGCCGTGGCGGGCGTCGAGCTGGCGCGGGAATACACAGACGATGTCGAGTTTTCTTGTGAAGACGCGATCCGCACAGAGCGCGATTACCTCAAGCGGGTTTGCGAAGCCGCAATCGAGGCAGGTGCGACGACGATCAATATTCCCGATACAGTCGGCTACACCACACCCGAGGAAATTCAGGACTTGTTCGAGTTTTTAACCACACAAGTCGAAGGCGCAGATCAGGTGATCTTTTCCGCCCATTGCCACGACGACCTCGGCCTCGCAGTCGCGAACTCTTTGGCGGCGGTGCGCGGCGGGGCGCGGCAAGTCGAATGTGCGCTCAACGGCATTGGCGAACGCGCGGGGAATTGCGCGACAGAAGAAGTCGTCATGGCGCTAAACACGCGCAAAGATTTCTATAACCTCTCGACCAATATCAAAACCGAGGGCATTTACGGCGCGTCTAAATTGCTCGCCACGCTGACGGGTAATCCCGTGCCACGCAATAAAGCGATCGTCGGCAAAAATGCCTTTGCGCATGAATCAGGCATCCACCAACACGGCGTGCTGGCCAATCGCGAAACCTATGAAATCATGAAGCCAGAGCATGTCGGCGTGTCGACAGATAACCTCGTGCTGGGCAAACATTCGGGTCGTGCTGCGTTGAAAAGTCGTGCGAGCAAATTGGGTTTTGAGATGTCAGACAATCAGCTACAGTCGGTTTTCGTCGCGTTCAAAGAACTCGCAGATGCCAAGAAGGAAGTTTTCGACGCCGATTTAGAAGCGCTGATTTTGGGCGAAGCTGTTGGCACGCAGGGGCCGTGGGCGATTGAGAGCCTCTACGTCTCGGCCGGATCAGACGACAAACGCACGCCGCAAGCGACTGTTAAATTATCGCACGAAACGGGCGATGTGAAGCAGGCCGTGTCCGAAGCCGCTGGCCCCGTTAACGCGGTCTTCCTTGCGATTTCTGACATTACGGGCCACCCGCTGCATCTCGAAAGTTTCACCGTGCAATCTGTATCTGAGGGAAAAGACGCCATGGCCGAAGCGGCTGTGTTAGTCTCGACAGAATTTGAGAGCTATCACGGGCGAGGCGCAAGCACGGACACTGTGCTGGCGGGGGCGAAAGCCTATCTCGACGTGATCAACCGCATCGAACGCCGCGCCGTCCGCCAAGCGTCTATTGCCGCGCAGCATTAGGGGTCGTCATGCCTAAAACCTTATTCGATAAAGTCTGGGACCGTCATGTGGTGGTGGCGGAGACAGACGCGCATCCTGCGACGTTTTATATTGATCTGCACTTGATCCACGAAGTGACGAGCCCGCAGGCGTTTACAGTCTTGCGCGAGCGGGGGCTGAAAGTGCGGCGTCCCGACCGCACGCTCGCGACGATTGATCATTCCACGCCGACCTTAATTAATTCCGATGGGTCACGTCCTTATGTGACCGAGCAGGCGGGCAAGCAGGTCGAATTACTGCTCGCCAATACCGCAGAACACGGGATCGAAACGCATGGCTGGGACAGTGCCAATCGCGGCATCGTTCACGTCATGGGGCCAGAACTGGGCGCGACACAGCCAGGCATGACCATAGTCTGCGGCGATAGCCATACCTCCACGCACGGCGCATTTGGCGCGATTGCCTTTGGTATCGGCACCACACAGGTCGGGCATGTGCTGGCCAATCAATGCATCCTAATGCGGCGACCCAAGACGATGGCAATCCATGTGAATGGAGAGTTGCAAGACGGCGTGACGCCCAAAGACGTGATCCTCGCGATCATCGCCGAAATCGGTGTCGGCGGCGGCACGGGCTACGCGCTGGAATATCGCGGGAATGTGTTCGAAGATATGAGCATGGATGGTCGGATGACTGTTTGTAATATGAGCATTGAAGCGGGCGCGCGCTGCGGCATGATTGCGCCGGATCAAACGACATTTGATTATCTCGCAGGGCGCAAATTTGTGCCCGAAGATTACGAAGCGGCTTGCGAAGATTGGGCTGCACTCGCAACGGACGATGGCGCCGTATTTGATAAAGAAGTCCATATCCGCGCCGAAGATATTCGCCCCATGGTGACCTACGGCACGCATCCTGGCATGGGCATGCCGATTGACGCACTCATCCCTGCAGCGACTGACAAAGCCGACGAAAACGCGCTAGATTATATGCAGCTGACGAGCGGCGTGAAAATCACAGGCACGGCGGTTGACCGCGTCTTCATCGGATCTTGCACCAATTCAAGGATGGAAGACCTTCGCGCGGCGGCCAATGTGATGCGCGGGCGGAAGGTCGTGGACAACCTGATCGCGATCGTCGTGCCGGGATCCGAATTAATTAAACAACAGGCCGAAGCCGAGGGCTTAGACAAAATTTTTATTGCAGCAGGGGCCGAATGGCGGGAGCCAGGGTGTTCCATGTGCCTGGGCATGAACGGTGATATTGGCCGGCCAGGCGAATTAATTGTCTCGACCTCCAACCGGAATTTCGCCGGCCGTCAAGGGCCAGGCGTGCGCACCATTCTCGCCTCCCCTGAAACAGCGGCCGCGACAGCGATTGCAGGTGTCGTGACGGACCCCCGCACAATCGGAGCCGCAGCATGAGCTTTGAACCCCTAAAAACAGTGACGTCGAAAACGCTGGTTTTGCCTGCGTCCAATATCGACACAGACCAAATCATGCCCGCGCGGTTTTTGACCATGACAACAAAAGCGGGTCTGGGCGAGCATCTATTTCATGATTGGCGTTATAATAAAGACGGATCGGAAACGGATCATTATTTGAATTCCGATGCTGCGAAAGCGTGTCAGATTTTGGTGGGCGGACATAATTTCGGGTGCGGTTCCTCGCGCGAACATGCGCCATGGGCGCTGACCGATTACGGTATCCGCGTTGTGATCAGTTCCGAGATCGCTGACATCTTTCGCAATAACTCTTTGAAAAACGGATTGCTGCCGATCCTGATTGATCCCCAAGCGCATCAATGGTTGCTCGATCATCCAGGCGAAGAGGTGACGGTAGATTTGGAAAGTTGCGAGGTGCGCCTGCCTAAAAATGGCGGGACATATAAGTTTGAGATCGACGCCTTCTCTCGCCACTGCCTGATGGAAGGTGTGGACGAGATGGGCTATCTTTGCGCACAAGACGACGCGATTGCTGCGTTCGAAACTTCGAGATAATTTATTATGGCAAACATCAATTTTGCATATCTACCCGGCGACGGCATCGGGCCCGAAGTCGGCGAAGCGGCAATGACTGTCCTCAATGCGATGGCCATTCGGTTCGGCCATACACTAGAACCTGAATTTGGTTTAGTCGGCGGCGCGGCGATTGATGCGGGCGAAAAGCCTCTGCCAGACGACACTTACGACAGTTGCGAGTGCACGGGCGCTATATTGCTCGGCGCGGTGGGCGGGCCGAAATGGGATCACCTGAAAGGCGAAGATCGCCCTGAGCTTGGTTCGCTTTTACCGCTGCGCAAACGCTTGAATCTCTACGCCAATATCCGTCCGTGTAAGCCCTATCCCGCATTGATCGATAAGGCGCCATTGAAGCGGGAGCGTTTGGAAGGCACGGATTTTGTCGTTATGCGCGAACTGACGGGCGGGATTTATTTCGGCGATAAAGGCCGTGACGCGCAAGGCGCCTTTGACGTCTGCCGCTATTCCGACATGGAGGTTGAGCGCATCGCAATCAAAGCGTTCGAGCTAGCCATGACGCGGCGCAAGAAAGTGACCTCTGTTGATAAATCAAACGTGCTAGAAACCTCTCGCTTATGGCGTGAAGTTGTTATCCGCGTGGCGGCGAACTATCCCGAAGTCGCGTTAGAGCACCTGCTTGTCGATGCGATGACCATGCACATGCTAACACGGGCGCAGGACTTTGATGTTGTCCTGACAGAAAACATGTTTGGCGATATTTTGACTGACGAAGCCTCTGTCTTGGCAGGGTCCATGGGTGTTATTCCCAGCGCGTCGCTTTCGGACGGACGGCTCGGCATGTATGAACCCATCCACGGCAGCGCCCCCGACATTGCAGGCCAAGGCAAAGCCAACCCATTAGCGATGATCCTATCTGCCGCGTGGATGTTGCGCCTGTCATTTGGCTTAAACGCTGAGGCTTCCGCGGTTGAAACGGCGGTCGAAGCGGCACTGGAGGGTGATCAGACGACTGGTGATTTGGGCGGCAAGCTGTCGACACAACAGGTCGGCGAATGGATCGCGGAGTATGTGAGCCAAAATGACCATCAATCTTAACGAGCTAAAGGCGCGGATCGCTGCGGCGGATGTTTATGCGCTCGCCAAGCGAACGCCGTGTCAACTCGCGCCGAAACTGTCCCAAGAATATGGGCGTAATATCTGGCTGAAACGCGAAGATCTGCAAGATGTGTTTAGCTTTAAAATCCGCGGGGCGGCCAATCGGATTTCGAGCCTGACCGATGCGGAGCGTGCGGCTGGTGTCTGTGCGGCCAGCGCAGGCAATCACGCGCAGGGCATGGCGGCAGCGGCGGCCTATTATAACACCAAAGCCGTGATCTTTATGCCCGTCACGACGCCGATGATAAAAGTCAATGCGGTGGCCGCGGCTGGCGCAGAGACACGGCTCGTCGGCGATAGCTATGACGACGCTTGTGCGGCAGCGATTGAATTTGCGAAGGAAAGCGGCGCGGTCTTCATCCACCCATTCGATGAATTAGATGTGATTGCGGGCCAAGGCACGGTGGGCAAAGAAATCCTTGAGCAGATGCCGCGCACGCCTGCCGCGATCTATGTTTGCACAGGTGGCGGCGGCTTGGTTTCGGGCGTCGGCACATGGGTCAAGGCTGTCTCCCCCAGCACGAAAATTATCGCGGTGGAGCCGATCGGCGCAACGACGCTAAAGACATCGCTGGAGGCAGGAAAGCCAATCCCGCTCAACCATGTGGACGGCTTTGCGGACGGGGTTGCGGTGCGTTTGGTCGGGACGAATACTTTGGAGATCGCGAAATCTGTCGTCGATGAATGTGTCACGGTTACCAATGACGAAATCTGCGCGGCGGTCAAAGACGTGTTTGAGGCGACCCGAACCGTTGTCGAACCTGCTGGGGCATTGGCGCTGGCTGGGTTGATCAAGCAAGTGCGCGAGGGCACGGCTCCCGACGGAGATTGCGTCGTCACAATCTCTGGCGCGAATGTCAATTTTGACCGCATCGGCCATATCGTAGAACGCGCCGAATTGGGGGCGGGCGAAGAGATGATGTTTGCCGCGACGATCCCTGAACAAGCAGGCGCGTTTCTGAATTTCGTGAGAGCTTTGGGGCAACGCGCGGTGACAGAATTTAATTATCGCTTTGCCGAAAACGATGATGACGCGCATGTTTTGGTCGGTGTGAAAATTCGACAATCGGCCGAACGCGGAGACATTATCGCGTCTATGGCAGAACAGAATATCTCGGTTGTCGACCTATCTGATGACCGTCTGGCAAAGCGCCATTTGCGACACATGGTCGGCGGGCGCGCGAGCAAGGATATTGACGAAGTTCTCTATCGGTTCGAGTTTCCGGAACGTCCGGGAGCGCTGACAGACTTCTTGGTCAATTTAGACGCGCGCTGGAATATCTCGCTATTCCATTACCGTAATCACGGTCATTCCACGGGAAATGTTTTATGTGGATTTCAAATCCCAAAGGGCGATCTGGCGCAGTTGGAAGAGAGCCTCGCGAAAACCGGATACCCGATGACGTGCGAGAGCGATAACATCGCCTATGCCTATTTCCTCAAAGCTTAATCGGCTTAAAACCTTGGGTCACAGTAAAGGCTAGCATTGCCAGCCAGCCAATCGTGATCAGCGGCGATAAGGTCCAACCCAGCGTTTGAGGTTGGCTTAAAGCCATCAATATTCCCGCGCCAGATAGCAAAGCGGCGATGCCTTCAAACCGGCGGATCGGGCGTTTCTGTAGAATTAGATAAATTCCTGCGCCTATAATCGTGACTGCAATGCCGACGAATTTAAGTGTGACGGGTACCGCCAAAACGCTCAGCTTCGGCATGATGTCGAGGCGGGGAAGCAGTCCTAGAATTATGACATTTTCCATTGCATCCGCAAAAGCCGTCACGACACCTAGCACGGCGAAACACAACCATACTTGCTGTCCCGTGCGCCGAAACAACGCCAAGAAAAACGTGCAAAGAAACACGGCCAAAGCCACGATAAAAGCAAAGTCCCAGCGCGTGCCAGCTTTTACTGCGGCAATAAAATCTGCATGGTCTTGCCGCGCGCCGAAAACGGTCAGCACGTCCGCTTTACTTCGGGCAAACTCCAGCGCGTAAATCGGATCGCCGAAACCTTTGGGATATGGCCCCGCCTCTTCTGGAAATGCGCTCATGGCCAAGGCCGCTAAGGCGAGCATCACTGCGCCCGAGAGGAAACTTATTTGCCAGAGGCGTCGCTCGGTCATAACCCTACCGCGCGGGAGGAATTGAACTGCGCGTTTTATACGTAAATTGCCCCGCATCATTGAGGCGGCGGGAGACAATACCGCGCCCTTTGAGGCAATTTAAATGCGCAATAGATTCGCCGACCGCCATGATACGGTTCCCGTCATTGATCGCGCGGCGGAACAAAACGGAGTAAACTTCGGTCGCGAGACGCGGCGTGCGGCAATGCTCTGTCAGGCGGTTGAGCGCTTTTTCGTGATGTTCGATCAGGCGGTCTAGTCGGCGGTGTGCGCCGCGAAACGGGATGCCGTGGGCGGGACCAATGAGCGTGTCCGCTGGTAATTCGCGCTTTAATTTATGGCAGGACGAAATCCAATCTTCGAGCGGATTAGATTCGGGCTCTGTCGGCCAGACGGAGACATTAGAGCTAATGTTCGGGAGAAGTTGATCCCCCGTCAGGCAAATACCAAGTTCAGGGCAATAGAGGCACGCATGTTCTGGCGAGTGACCAGAGCCGATAATCACGCGCCATTCGCGGCCCCCAATTTGCCCTAACTCGCCATCTTCTAGGCGGTCATAGCTTTGCGGCAACTCTGTGATCGCTTTGCCAAATCCACCAAAACGAGCTTTATAAATTTCAATTTGATCGGGCGTGAAGCCAGACTTGCGGTAGAATTTCACACCTTCTTGCGGCGCGATCTTACCCGTATCTGCGGCCATCAAACGGCAGAGGAAATATTCGCCACGAGTCATTAAGAGCGGCGCGCCAAATTTGCGGCAAATCCAACCGGCGAGCCCTGTGTGGTCAGGATGCAAATGGGTGCAGATGACGCGGTTCACGGGCCGCCCGCCGAGCAGGTTTTCAAAATGCCGTTCCCAGATCATCTTACTATCCAGGTTGCCGATCCCGGTATCGACAATCACCCACCCAACGCCGTCGCGGATGGCCCATAAATTAATATGATCCAGACCCGACATTGGCAGCGAGAAACGCAACCAAAATACGCCGTCTGCCACCTCCGTCACGGCGCCCGCTTCGGGCGTCTCGTCTGTGATAAATTGCAAGTGCGAGGGATTATTGCGCGGCGCTTGCACAAGGCTCTCATCAGGGGACGCCTTGGGAGGGTTTGCTGGGGTGTTGCTCATTCACCCTTTTTAGTGCGCCGGCCATAAATTACCAGTCAAGTTTATGCATAGGCGCACATGAAATATGAGGCGATAGGTAAAAGGGGGGGATGTGACTCCCCGTCACACGGGGCGCGATGGTGACGAAGGAGTCGGATCAATCCAGGGGATTAATCAGATTCTTGCTTAGCAGAATACTGGCAAAAGTCACGTCACAAATATGTTAGTCACGGTGAGTTGGCGAATATTATCCCGTCCATGCCTTTGTCAGCGCATGAATATCGGGGCGAGCGCGTTCTGACGGGGCGTCTGTAACAGGGCCAATATAAATGAATCCTGCCACCTCTTCGACCTCTGAAAGTCCCAACGCGGCCTGAACGTCCGAATCATAGGCATACCATTCGGTGAGCCATTGCGCGCCAAACCCCATAGCTTGGGCCGCGAGGCAAAGATTAAAACAGACGGCACCTGCGGATAAAACTTGCTCCCATTTCGGTGTGCCGCGCGGGCAATCGACGGGGCTGCTGATCACGCCGATCACGAGGGGGGCGCGAAGGAAGCGCTGACCTTCGAAGATTGCGCGGTCCTGCGGTGCGGTGGGATTGGCTTTCATAAAACTGGTCGCGATATGCTGCCCAATGTCGGCACGGGCTTTCCCCTGAAATGTGAGAAAGCGCCAAGGCGCAAGTTTACGGTGGTCTGGCACACGTGCGCCAATCGTGAGCAATTCCGTAATTTGATCTGCGCTCGGTCCCGCCCCGTCGCCTTCCATAACTTTCGCCAGATTGGACCGCCTCTCGCGTAGAAAGTCTAGCGTCTCAGGGCGCGACTGGGGAAGATCAAAAACTTTGGGTTGGTCGGACATAATTCCCTGTTTATCTTTCAACGTGACGGCGTAAAGGATAATCAGATATAAAGATGAAATAAAGGAATTCCAAGATGAGCCAAACCGCAGAGACACGTTTAAAAAATCTCGGGCTGACCCTGCCAGAGCCGTCCGCACCCGTCGCGAACTATGTGCCTTACGTGATAAGCGGGAACATGGTGTTTATCTCTGGCCAGATTTCCAAGATTGGCGACACGGCGATTGGCGGCCGATTGGGCGAAGACTTGACGGTCGAGATCGGTCAAAAGGCAGCGGCTTTATCAGGGCTGAACCTAATCGCACAAATGAAGGCGGCCTGCGGCGGAGATTTGTCGCGGGTGAAGCGCGTGGTCAAACTCGGCGGCTTTGTGCAGGCGACGCCAAATGCGACACAGGCTGATATTCCCAAAATTATCAATGGCTGTTCTGATCTGATGGTCGAGGTGTTTGGCGATGCGGGTCGTCACGCGCGCTTTGCGGTATCTGCGCCAAGTCTTCCGCTGGACGTGGCTGTAGAAATCGACGCGATTGTGGAGATTGATCCCGCTTAACTCATGTCTTTGGCCGTATCTAAATTATGAGCGAAGACACTTACAGCGCCCGCATTCTGACCCAGATTTCAGATGTCAGCGAAGCCGCATGGGACGCGCACTTACCAGAGACTGCGCACCCCTTCTTGTCGTGGCGGTTCTTGCACGCCTGCGAAGCTAGCGGCTCGGCGATGATTGAGACGGGCTGGGCCCCGCGCCATATCTGGTTGGAAGATTCGACGGGGCAAGCCATCGGGGCCGCGCCGCTTTATGCCAAGACGCATAGTCAAGGCGAATACGTGTTCGATCATGGTTGGGCGGATGCGCTGGAGCGCGCGGGCATCGCCTATTATCCCAAGCTGCAAGGGTCGATCCCGTTTACACCTGCCACAGGGCCGCGCCTGCTCGCCAAAACAAAAGATGCCAAAATCGGTCTCGCCTCTGCTATGGTGCAGGCCTGTCATGAATGGGATATGTCGGGCGTGCATTTGACATTTTTGGAAGATGATGACCGCGCGGTGTTAAACGAGATTGGCTTTGCGGCCCGCGAAGATCGGCAGTTTCATTTCATCAATCGTGACTACGGCGCTTTCGATCATTTCCTCGCAGCTTTGTCGTCCAAGAAGCGCAAAAATATTCGCCGCGAACGGCGTGAGGCGCAAGACGGTGTGGTTATCAAGCGCTTGACAGGCGATGATTTAAAGGATGAGCATTGGGATATTTTCTACCGCTGCTATCTCGATACGGGGCAGCGCAAATGGGGGCGGCCTTACCTAACGCGGGAATTTTTTGCTTATATGCAAGAGACCATGCGCGACGATATTATTCTCGTCATGGCGTGGATAGACGACACCCCGATTGCGGCGGCGCTGAACTTTATCGGCGGCGCGGCGCTTTATGGGCGTAATTGGGGGGCGCTGACGCATAAGCCGTTACTACATTTTGAACTGTGTTATTATCAAGCGATTGAGGCGGGCATAGAGCTGCGCCTGCCCAAGGTCGAAGCGGGCGCGCAAGGGGAGCATAAACTCGCGCGGGGGTATGAACCTGTGGCGACGCACTCCGCCCATTACCTCGCCCACCCCGGCCTGCGCGACGCGGTGAGCGATTACCTGAGCCGAGAGCGCCGCGCAGTCGAACATGAGATCAAAGTGCTATCCAAGCACACGCCGTTTCGAAAGGGTGACGCCTCGGATTAGGCATTGTTGTTAGCTTTGACTTTCCTGCCGCCAGTGGTAGGGAACGCGTATGACCCTATACGCCCCTTATGACGACCAGAATATCTTCGCTCAAATCATGCGCGGTGAAGCGCCTTGTGTGCGCGTGTTTGAGGACGGCAATGTGTTGGCGATTATGGATGTCTTTCCGCAGTCACGCGGCCATGTGCTGGTCATGCCCAAGACGCCTTCGCGCAATTTGTTAGAGGTTCACGCCAAAGATGTCGGCCGTCTGTTTGGTGCAACGCAACGTATCGCAGTCGCTGTCGAGAAAGCGCTCAAGCCAGACGGGATTGTGGTCACACAATTCAACGGCGCTCCCGCTGGGCAGACGGTGTTTCACACCCACGTTCACATCATTCCGCGTTATTCCGACGAAGCGCTAGCGGCGCATGGTAGCGAGATGGCGGACACGGACGCGCTGGCTAAAATCGCGCAGAAAATTCGCGCGCATTTATAGGACTATTCGTGACAGCCAACCCTATTTTATGCGCGGTGCAAATGCGCTATAATGGAATTTATTGTTTCAACTCCATGACCCGATCTAGGTTTTAGAAAGAGATTATTATGCGCCACTTCATGCTTGCCGTTTCTACCGCCGCTTTGCTACTGGCCTGTTCGCCGCAACAAGACACAGCGCCCGCGCCAGAGGCAACGACCAAAGCTGCAACTGGTTATGACATCGCCGCGCAATATGCAAAATTTGCCGAAGTTCCGATGGATGTCGATACGAGTTTCCTGTCCGAGTCAGAAGTCGCAGTCGTCAATAAATTGATTGAAGCGTCTGATTATCTCTCGCAAATTTATATGTTGCAGCGGGGGCAGAATTATCCTGCCCTACGCGCAGAGATCGCCGCGAATGGCACGCCGACAGAACTGGCCATGTTTGATTTGCACTACGGTCCGTGTGACGGCCTCGAAGAAGATTACGTTTTTTACGGCGACACACCCTGCCCAGCTGGTGCGGGATTTTACCCGACAGATATGACAAAGGCCGAGTTTGACGCACATATCGCAGCGAACCCTGACGACAAAGAGGCCTTCACCTCTGGCTACACCGTGATCCGCCGCAATGCCGAAGGCGGCTTGATCGCTGTGCCGTATCGCGAGGCTTACAAAGAATTCTTAGAGCCAGCCGCCGCGCTCTTGCGGGAGGCCGCCGCTTTGTCCGAGAACGCCGCGCTTACAAAATTTTTGACGCTACGAGCGGACTCATTCCTCAGCGATGATTATTTCGAGAGCGAAATGGCTTGGATGGATTTGGACGGCAATATCGAAATCGCGATTGGCCCTTACGAGGTTTATGACGACGGGTTATTTGGCTATAAAACGGCTTATGAATCCTTTGTGACAATCAAAAACCCAGAAGAATCTGCTGCGCTGGATAAGTATAAAAATTATCTCAAAGACATGGAGCAAAACCTGCCTGTGCCGGAGAGTTACAAGAATTTTGCGCGGGGTTTTGAGAGCCCAATCGCGGTGACCTATCAAGTTCACGGAGGTGGTGACAATGAAAACGGCGTGCAGACGATCGCCTTTAACTTGCCCAATGACGAACGTGTGCGCGAAGCCAAAGGCGCGAAGAAAGTTATTTTAAATAATGTGCTGGGCGCGAAATATGACCGCATCTTGGCCCCGATTGGTGAACGTGTCTTGGTCGCGGATCAAGCTAAGCTGACAGCGAAAAAATGGATGAGCTACAACACGCTCTTCCACGAACTCTCCCATTCCCTCGGCTCAGGCACGATCACGGTGGACGGTAACGAAACAACGGTTAGCGCCCAGCTCAAGGATTTATATTCCGGGATTGAAGAAGGCAAAGCGGACGTTATGGGCGCCTATAATATCCTCTATATGATGGAGCGTGGCGAGCTGTCTGCGGATGAAAAACAAGCGTTTCTGGCGACTTATTTTACGGGGCTCTTCCGCTCTATGCGGTTTGGTATCACGGCGGCACATGCCAAAGGGGCCGCGTTTCAGTATAATTACTTTATGGAAGTCGGGGCCGCGACTTGGCTGCCTGAGCAAGGGCGTTACCAAGTTGACTTTGCCAAGTTGGAGCAAGCGATTTCAGACCTCACAGGGAAAGTCGTCGTTTTGCAGGGCAATGGGGATTACGCTGCGGCGCAAGAGTTTTTAGACACTTACGTCAAACTTGATGGTCCCGCAGAGACCGCGCTCGGTAAGCTCGAAGATATTCCCTATGATATTCGTCCGATTTATCCCGAAGAGATTTAATTAATTAGCTGACGTTGCGAAGGTAATTTCGGAGCTGTCTTCGAACGAGACTTCGCAGGTTTCACCACCCGTTTTACACAGCACATCTTTGGGTGTGATGGTGTCAAAGGCGGCGCAGCTTTGGCCGATCTGGATGATCCGCGCCGTGCGGTATTCGCCCGCTGGCACATCTTGGGGGAACATATTGCCAGTATCCGCATCGCCATCGCCCGTGACGTCAAATCCGAACATAGACACGGACGCCATGGCATCTGTGCCGTTGCGAATTTGTATGGGAATAATACAGGCCGCATCTTCACTGCTGAGAGCTTCCGTTGTGATCGTGATTTCGCCTGTTGGCGGCACTTTGCCTCCCATTCTGATTGTCGCGGCTTCCTCTTGAATGATGGGTTCATCCAAAATTTCAGTTTCTTGAGCAGAGCAAGCTCCCATGAAAATCGCTACAGAAAAAATTAGACAAAGACGCATTGTATTTCTCATCAATTCATTAGGCAGGAATACCGTGTTCAACACAAAATTCCTGCACGGTTTCACGCAAGGTCGATAGGCGTGTATTCACGGAAATAAGCGGGTCAAGTCGCGCGCGCAAGGCTGTTGCGTCTAATTTCATCAGTGCCGCCTTTACCGGGCCAATGCCTGTGACGGGCATAGATAGCGTGTCGTAACCCAACGCCACAAGGCACAACGCCTCCAGCGGACGACCCGCGATTGAGCCACAAATAGAAATCGGCGTTTGGTTGCGGCGGCAGCCATCCGCGATAAACTTCAAGATCGACATGGCCGCAGGGTGCATCGGATCATAACGGTCAGATACGCGCGCATTATCACGGTCAGCGGCAAAGAAAAACTGCATCAGATCATTGGCCCCAACGCTGACGAAATCTGCATGATCGCAGACAGCGTTGACTTGCCACGCCAAGGAAGGCGTTTCGAGCATTACGCCGATTTCAATCTTGGCAGGAAGCTCTTGGCCCAGCTTGCTCGCGCGGGCGACTTCGCGGTTAAATAGGCCGCGCGCCTCGACCATTTCGTCGACTGTGGTGACCATCGGGAACATGACGCGCAAATGCTTGCCCGCCCCCGCAGCAACAAGCGCGCGCAGTTGATAGCGCATCAGGCCAGGACGATCGAGCGCAATCCGAATCGCGCGCCAGCCCATCGCGGGATTTTCTTCGGGAACAGGATCAATATATGGCAAGATTTTATCACCGCCCAAATCCAGCGTGCGAAATGTGACAGGGCGATCACCGCCCGCTTCAATCGCCTGACGGTAGAGGTCTGTCTGTTCATTCAGGCGCGGCATGAACTCGCTGACCATGAATTGAAATTCAGTTCGGAACAGCCCAATCCCGTCGGCCCCTGCTTGGTCTAATTGTGGTAAGTCCACCAAAAGCCCTGCATTTAATTGCAGCGAAATATGGCGGCCATCCTTCGTGATACAAGGCTGAAATTTCACAGCGTCATAAGCGCGGGCCATCTCGCCGCGAATATTCATGCGCAAATCAAACCCTGCGATGACGGTGTCGAGGGGGCGGATGTGGACTTCGCCTTTTTCTCCGTCGAGCAGAACTAAATCGCCCGTTTCGATTATGTCCAACACACCTTCCGCGCGACCGACAAGCGGAATACCTAGCGCGCCGCAAATAATTGAGGTGTGGGAGCTCGCAGAGCCTTCTTCGAGAACGATCCCGCGCAATTTCTCTCGGTCATAATCGAGCAACTCTGCAGGGCCGAGTTCGCGGGCAAAAATAATGGCGTCTTCAGAAATATTCTTATTTCCAGGCCGCAAGCTCTCGCCCGATAACGCTCTGAGGAGGCGATTTGCGAGGTCTTCGAGATCATGCAGGCGGGCGCGCAAATAGGGATCCCGAGACTTCATCAGACGGGCGCGATGTTCATTGCGAGTCCGTTCGACTGCCGCCTCCGATGTCAGGCCCGAATGAACCGCCTCGCGCAAACGCCCGACCCATTTCCTGTCATAAGCAAACATGCGGTAGGTTTCGTAAATTTCCTTCGAGGCACGCGAAATACCTGCCGCCTCGCCCGTCACCATCGCGTCAACAGATGCGCGTAAGACCTTAATGCCCTGCTCTAGCCGCGCTTCTTCGACGGCGATATTGTCGGCTAGCAAATTCGCAGGTGCGACGGGCGGTAAATGCAGATAGGCATGCCCCGTTTGCAGCCCCGTTGCGAAAGCCTTGCCTTTGACGGTTTCAGGGCGGATGGAAGCGAGGTTGATGCCTTTTAGCGCCGCTTTCTTGCCGCCAACTCTTTCGTCATCGATGATAATTTCGGCCAGCACCATAGCGACCGTCAGCAGGTCTTCGACCTCGGCTTCGCTGAAAACACGCGCCGCTTTTGATTGTACAACCAATACGCCGAGCGTTCGACCGCCGCGCAATATCGGCACGCCAAGGAATGAGCTAAAGGGGTCTTCGCCCGTTTCGGGACGGTAGGAGAAGAGCGGATGGCTCGGCGCATCGGCGAGGTTGAGAGGTCGCGCCGTGAGCGCAACATGACCGACAAGACCTTCGCCCGGTTTCATCCGCGTGATGTGAACCGCTGATTCCTTCAAGCCTTTCGTGGCAGATAATTCCAGATCAGAGCCAGGGCGCAGGAGGTAAATTGATGCCACGTCGAGGGACATTGCTTTGCTTATGGCTTTGACAAAGTCGTCCAAGCGTTCCTGAACGGACTCGGTTCCCGCCATCGCTTCGCGGATAGCCCGCATTAATTTTGGCGGGGTGGTCACAATGTTTGGGTCCACACTCATAACATGACTATAACCTAAATTTCAGAAAATGCGCGTGAAATTCTGGCTAGATTGGTTAATGCGGTTCAGACGTCTTATCGCTGTCTTTGACGGCACTTTCTTTCGGCACAACGTCTGGCTCAATTATTTCGATAATGGCGCGCCCTGCAACGAGGTCGACTTTGGGCACGGCGAGTTTCGTAAAGGGGTGGTAAAAGCTTTGCGGTGTTTTGCCTGATAGTTTGTCTTTGGGCGGTTGAATTTCGAGCATATCTCCCGCACCAAATTCGTGGATCGCGATGATCTTTCCCATACGCTGGCCCGCTGTCGTTTTGACGTCGAGGCCGATCAAGTCTGTGTAATAAAAATCATCTTCGTCTGGCTCCGGCAGACTGGCGCGGAGGACGTAAAGCTTGGTCGATTTCATCGCCTCGGCTTCTTCGCGCGTGGTAACTTCGGGACATGTCACGGCGAAAGCGGCCCCCGCTGGGCGGACATGAGTAGGCGTGAAGATGACAGCGCCTGCCTCGTTCAGCAATGGCCCGTAGTCAAAACAGGCCGCGGGGTCAGCCGTGAAAGATTTCACTTTCACTTCGCCCTTCACGCCAAAAGCGCCCGCGATTGCGCCGACACAAATCAATTTATCCGAAGCGGCCATGTGGGCTGTCTAGCGCTTTTGCAGGCGACTATAAATAAAGACAACAACGATCGCACCAAGCACAGCGCCCAGCAAGCCCGCATTTTCGCCGACCTGATAAACACCCATTTGCTGCCCCGCATAAGACGCCAGCAGCGCCCCCGCGACACCCAGTACGGCTGTCATAATTAGACCTTTGGGCGGCGTTTTCCCAGGTATAACAAAACGCGCAATCAAGCCCGCAACAAGGCCGCATAATATCGTCGTGAGAATTTCCATAGTCGTCTCCTTGGTGATGAGCCTATATGCCGTGGGGCGGGGCAAGTGTCTATTCTTATTGCCCCAAACACAAACGGCCCATTCACAGAATGAGCCGTTGAGGAATTCGGTGGAGGAAAATTAATTCCTCTAGACTGCCGCTTTAATCGCCTCGACCAGATCTGTCTTCTCCCAAGAGAAGCCGCCATCTGCATCTGGCGTTCGGCCAAAGTGACCATAGGCCGCTGTGCGGGCATAAATTGGCTGGTTAAGGTTAAGGTGTGTGCGGATGCCGCGCGGAGTGAGGCTCATCAACTTTGGCAGAATTTCTTCTAGGCGCACCGCCAAGGCTGCATGTTTTTCGTCCAACTCAACATAAACAGACGTTGGTTCCGCCACGCCAATCGCATAGGACAGCTGGATATTCGTCCAGTCGACCAAGCCAGACGCAACAATGTTTTTGGCCAAATAACGAGAGGCGTAAGCCGCTGAGCGGTCAACCTTCGTTGGATCTTTGCCCGAAAATGCACCGCCGCCATGGGGGGCCATGCCGCCATATGTGTCGACTATAATTTTGCGACCTGTCAGACCCGCATCTCCGTCAGGGCCGCCAATGACAAATTTTCCTGTTGGATTAATATGGAAAGTCGTTTCGTTTGTAATCCAGCCTTCGGGCAGCGTTTCGCGGATATACGGCATGACGATGTCTGAAATATCAGCAGAGGATAGGCCGTCCTTATGCTGCGTTGACAAAACGATTGCGGACGCGCCAACAGGCTTGCCGTTCTCATATTTGACTGACACCTGAGATTTCGCGTCTGGCTCTAGCCCAGCCTCTTTGCCGGAATGACGGACTTCGGCAAGGCGTTCGAGGATTTTATGGGAATAATAAATCGGTGCTGGCATGAGGGCCGTTTCAACCTCATTGGACGCGTAGCCAAACATGATGCCTTGGTCGCCCGCGCCTTCTTCGATGTGCAGGCCTGTGCCTGCGTCGACGCCCGCCGCAATATCAACGGATTGCGCGTGGAGTAGAATATCGACATTAGCCTTAGCGTGATGAAAGCCCTCTTGCTCATAACCAATGTCTTTAATAGCGGCGCGCGCGACAGCTTCAATCTCGTCGTTCGTTACGTCTTTACCGCGCGTTTCGCCCGCGATAATCACTTTGTTAGTTGTTGTCAGCGTTTCCGCCGCCACACGTACATCCCAAGGCGACATGCCAGCCGCGACAGATTTGCGGAAATAGAGGTCGACGATTTCGTCTGAGATACGGTCAGAAACTTTGTCAGGATGGCCTTCGGACACGGATTCTGACGTAAAGTAATAGGTTTGACGGGCCATGATGGCGCTCCTAGTTTTAAGGCTCTTTAACGCGATGCTCATTTTGTGTCCGCGCTTTGGGCTTTTTATTATTATTGAGAGTCTTGGTGAGTTGAATAAATGGCGGCGCGTTTCGCACCGCCAAATTGGGTATGCCTAGTAGCGGTAATGCTCTGGCTTGTAAGGACCGCTTTGTGCGACGCCGATATAGTCGGCTTGCTCTTTCGACATTTCTGTCAATTTCACACCAATTTTTTCGAGGTGCAAACGCGCGACTTTTTCGTCCAAGTGCTTAGGCAGCATATAGACTTTATTCTCGTATTTGCGTGTCTTAGATTGGCTGTCTTCCCATAGCTCGATCTGTGCGAGAACTTGGTTGGTGAAAGAGGCTGACATCACAAAAGATGGGTGACCCGTGGCATTGCCGAGGTTCAGCAAGCGGCCTTGCGAGAGCAAGATCATGCGGTTGCCGCCTGGGAATGTGATCATATCGACTTGGTCTTTGATATTCGTCCATTTGTGGTTTTTCAAAGCTGCCACTTGGATTTCATTGTCGAAGTGACCAATATTGCCGACGATCGCCATATCTTTCATTTCGCGCATATGCTCGAGACGGATCACGTCTTTATTCCCAGTCGTGGTGATGAAAATATCCGCCGTTGAGAGTGTATCCTCAAGCAGCGTCACTTCGAAGCCATCCATCGCCGCTTGGAGCGCACAAATTGGGTCAACTTCAGTGACCTTCACACGCGCACCTGCGCCGCGAAGAGAGGCGGCTGAACCTTTACCGACATCGCCGTAGCCAAGAACGACAGCTGTCTTGCCCGCCATCATTGTATCTGTTGCGCGACGAATGCCGTCCACGAGCGATTCTTTACAGCCGTATTTATTGTCGAATTTTGATTTCGTGACAGAGTCGTTCACATTGATCGCAGGGAAAGGCAGCTGGCCTTTTTCAACGAGTTCATAGAGACGGTGAACACCTGTTGTGGTCTCTTCCGAGACACCGACGATTTGGTCGCGCATTTTTGTGAACCAGCCTGGGCTAGCTTCCATACGCTTTTTGATTTGCGCGAAGATGGCTGCTTCTTCTTCTGACCCAGGCTCGCCTTGGATTAACTCTGGCTCACCGTTTTCAACGCGCGCACCCATGAGGATGTAAAGTGTGGCGTCGCCGCCATCGTCCAAGATAATGTTCGGGCCATCTTCGAACAAGAATGATTTGTCGAGATAATCCCAATGCTCCTCGAGTGTTTGACCTTTGATCGCAAAAACTGGCACACCCGCTTCTGCAATCGCTGCTGCAGCGTGGTCCTGTGTCGAATAAATATTGCAGGATGCCCAGCGCACATCCGCGCCGAGAGCTGTCAAAGTTTCGATTAGGACGGCCGTTTGGATTGTCATGTGGAGGGAGCCAACAACGCGCGCGCCTTTCAGGGGTTTACTATCACCAAATTCTTCGCGCAGCGCCATCAGGCCTGGCATTTCTGTTTCTGCAATGTCCAGCTCTTTGCGGCCATACTCGGCCAGGCTAATGTCTTTTATTACGTAATCGTGAGCGCTCATGAGGTTACCTTTGGGGTTGAGGTCGTTTGAGCGGCGTTTAGGCCTTCATGGCAACGGCGTCAATCATATATAACGGTTCTCTTATATGGCGTCAGCATGGTCGTGTGATCGCAGAGTGACAGCTGTGTCAAATTCGTGACTTTATCCCGCGCACGATCCGCGCCATAAGTGTAGAATGAACTCAAAACTATCTCGTCGTCATTTGCTTAGCGGTCTTGGGGCCGCAACAGGGCTGGCCGCCTGCTCTGCACCCGCGCCGCAAACTTTCACTTCACCCGACACAGCCCGCGCAGGGAGATTTGCCCACGGTATTGCCTCTGGCGACCCCACGACGAACGCCGTTATTTTGTGGACACGCATTAGTCCCAATGACGCGAGCGCGGGAGAGATAGACGTGATCTGGGAAGTGGCTGCAACTGCCGACTTCACCTCGCTCATACAAAGCGGCGTAATGACGACCTTTGCGGCCCGCGACTGGACTGTCAAAGTGGACGCGACGGGCTTAGAGGCTGGCGCCACTTATTATTACCGATTCCGTGTGGGGGATCAGATTTCGCCAGTCGGGAAGACGAAAACGCTCCCATCTGGTGGTGTTGCCTCTGCCCGATTTGCCGTGGTGTCCTGCGCGAACTGGCAAGAGGGATTTTTCAATGTTTACGACCACATTGGGCGGCAAGATCATTTTGATGCGCTGATCCATTTGGGCGATTATTATTATGAATACGGGGCCCGCGATGTGGAGGGTACGTTCGCTGCTACCCAGAACCGCTTGCACGCGCCAGCGCATGAGATCATCACGCTCACGGATTACCGCCAACGCCACGCGCAATATCGGTCAGACGCCGCCTTGCAATCTGCGACACAAAACATCGCGATGATCTCGATCTGGGATGATCACGAGACGAGCAATGATAGCTGGCGGACGGGGGCTGAAAATCACGATGCGGGCGAAGGCTCTTGGGAGGACCGCAAACGCGCCGCCCTCCGCGCCTATTATGAGTGGATGCCAATTCGCGATCCACAGGCGGAGTCGCGCCCAAGACGCGATTTTTCGTCACTATAATTACGGCGATCTTCTGTCGCTTGTGACGGTCGAAACGCGGTTGCTGGCACGGTCAGAGCCGCTGATTATTGATGATTATTTCGATATGATCCGCGAGGACGGCAGCACGCAGCGTTTTAATGAAATTCTCAACGATCCTGATCGGGACATGCTCGGAGAGGTGCAAACGCAATTTATCATCGACACGCTTTCTAAGTCCAAAGCTCAAGGGCAGCCTTGGCGGATGCTAGCCAATCAGGTCGTGATGGGGCGCGTAATGTCGCCTGACCTAACCCCGCATGTGCAGGAAGACGCGCTCGCCAGCATAGAAAAAGCGTGGGGCGGCGTGAGGGAATTTGTCGAGATTTCACAATACTCCTTACCGACCTATCCCGACAGTTGGGACGGCTATCCCGCGGCACGTGATCGGTTTTATGATCGGCTGTCTAAGGCAGGGATTGAAGATATTTTAGTTGTGACAGGTGACGCGCATGAATTTTGGGTCAATGATCTGACGCATCAATCTGGCAAGCAGATGGGGGTCGAAATCGGGACAAGCTCGGTCAGCTCCAATACGCTGCGCGATTATATGGGCCCTGCGGCGGAAGACTACGCCTTGCTGATGACGCAGAGCAATCCTGATGTGCGCTATTATAATCCGATGCTGTCAGGCTATATTGATCTAGAGCTAACGCGCCAAAAAGGCACAGCGAGATTGATCCAAGTGAGCACCACGCAGTCGCGCGATTACACAGCGATTGAGGCCGCGAGATTCGCATTGCGACATACGACAAGCGGCTCTCTAAATGTCAAATCCCCGAAAGGGCTGAACTTAAAACAGCGGGCCTTATTTCACGGTCTCGGTTAGCATGTCCGGCAAGCCTGGCCGACCCGCCATATCGGGATGATTTCGCACGAACTCGGCTTTGATGTCTTCGCTGCTTTGCCGTGATCCATCGTGAGAATATCCTGGCGGGAGAACGAGATATTTTAGTCGAGCGCTGAGCGGAATTTTCGGCTGCGCCGCATCGCGGATCGCCCCGACCATCTCTGCAAAAGCGACTTTGAACGGGTTATGTGTCTCGATATTTTTGACCAAGCCATATTCATTCGCCCGCGTGGGGTCTTCGGGGACAAAGCTGCCAAACATCTTGTCCCAAATAATGAAAATGCCGGCGTAGTTCGCGTCTAGGTATTGCGGATGTGTGCCGTGATGCACCCGGTGATGGGAGGGTGTATTGAAAACCGCCTCAAACCATCTTGGCATTTTGTCAATCGCTTCCGTGTGTATCCAATATTGGTAGATCAAATTAATTGCGCCGACAAAGCCAATGAGGAGTGGATGAAATCCTAGAAATACGAGCGGCGTAGAGAGCAAGACAAAACCTGTAAAATGATTGTTCCAAGGCTGCCGCAAAGCCGTTGACAGATTGTAGTGTTGCGAGCTGTGATGAACCACATGCGCTGTCCAAAACCAACGAATACGGTGGGCGGCGCGGTGCTTCCAGTAGTAAACAAAATCTTGCGCGACCAACGCGAGCAGAATGATCGGCAGACTTACGCCCAAATCCAAAATCCGAAATTGCCACGCCCACATCAACACCCACAGGCTGATAAAACCAAAGACAATGTCGCTGATCAGATTGCCTAGACCCATGGTCATTGACGTGATCGCGTCGCGCGAGTCGTAGCGTCCGCCCAGCTTCGCCTTTTTGACGCCCCACCATTCCAGCGCAATGCTCAGCACGAAAAACGGCGCAGCATATGCGAGCAGCATGGGGAATTTTACAGCTGTGTCTTCCATCATCCTAATCTGCGCAAAATAGGCGGCCTATGTCAAATTCCGTAATGTCGCGGCGGTATTTCATTACACATTAAAATGGGTGCGATACCACGCGACAAACGCGGGAACACCCTCGCTTAAAACTGTCCGGGGCGCGAAACCAAAGTCTCGCTGGGCGGCGCTAATATCGGCAAAGGTGCTGGACACATCACCTTTTTGTTTTGGTTTCATGATCTTTTCCGCAGTGCGTCCGCAGGCCGATTCAACGGCGTCAACTAATTGCATCAACGTATTGGGCTGAGAATTGCCAAGGTTATATATCGCGTGACCTTTTTTGGGTGGGGTGGTCAAAATTTTGGGGAAAACGCTGACAATGTCGTCAACAAAAGTGAAGTCGCGGCGCATCTCGTCTGGCGCAAAGAGGGTAATTGGCTCGCCCGCAAAAATCTTCTGCGTGAAAATATAATAGGCCATGTCAGGCCGCCCCCACGGACCGTAAACGGTGAAAAATCGTAGGCCCGTCTGCGGGATATTATAAAGCCGCGCATAGCTTTCCGCCATCATTTCGCCGCCCAATTTCGTCGCCGCATAGAGGGAGGCTGGGCTGCGCACGTCATCCGTCTCCGCAAATGGTCCCCCTGCCCGCTCTCCATAAACCGACGATGAGCTGGCATAGGCTAGATGTTCCAGCGTGTCGCAATGGCGCGCAAATTCCAAAACTTCCAGATGCCCCGCGACATTGGCTTTCACATAAGAGCGCGGATTGTCGAGCGAGTAACGCACACCGGCTTGCGCAGCCAAGTGCAGGATATGGGTGATGCCGTAAGATTGAAAAGCCGCCAGGCAATTTTCGTCCGATAACTCCAGCGCGTGAAATTCAAAGTTGGGTAATTTATTTAATTGCGCCAGCCGCGCCCGCTTTAAGGCTACATCATAATAATCATTGAGGTTATCAACGCCGATCACCTGATGACCCTGCGCCAAGAGTAATTTCGCGGCGTGATAGCCGATAAATCCGGCGGCCCCTGTCAGTAAGACTTTCATAGCCGTGTCCTAAGTCATTAAGCGATTGGGCGCAAAGCCTATTGACCGTCTGTTGAATTGTCCAACACCTCGATCCGCATCTTGGCAACATCCATCGACAAAGGCTCTGCCGTATCGCCAGGCCAAATGCCAAAGTAATCAATATCAGGCTCAGCCGTTGGCAGCGGCGGTGTAAATTCAAAACTATACTCCGCCCAATCCGAGGTCAGCTGACGACGCTGCCATCCACTATCGCCCGGGCCCGCTGTGAAATATGCCATGTCAAATTCAGTCAAAGGGTCGTTGCGGCTTTGCCGTGCTGTGACTGTCATCCGCAGACGCCGCCCTGCGAAAGCCCGCTCCATATCAGAGTTAAGCGGCGCAAACACGCCTGCATAAGGCGGTATATTATCGCGGGCGATGTCACTCCACAGCCGCGCAAAAGCGGGCGTGTCACCCACGGCCGCGATGAATTCGCTATGCGTGCCTGTGCCTGTCGTAAGCTTTGTCAGGTCTTCACCTTCCATTGTATAACCCTCGCGCAGAAGTTCCGCATCGGAGGGGCGATCATAATTACCAAAAGACAGCGCAAGGCCGATAATCAGCGAGATCGCGAGCGCTGCAAGTGGGTAGAAATATAAATCACGAAGCATAAAGCGCGGCGTTTCCTACGTTGAACCTGTCAAAGATTTAACTGCTATCACACGTTTACGGCGCTCGCATGTGAATTTATGTTGAAGAACAGCCTTTGGAGACCGCTATGTCAAAATTCACCTCACTTATCCTGCTCGCCGCGCCGCTATCCTTATGCCTGGCTGCGCCCAGTTTTGCGCACCCTCACAAAGACGACACGGCGAAACAAGTCGACACAAAAAAAGACGCCACGAAAAAAGACGCAAAGAGAGTTTGGCCCTATTTTGGCGACGGTGCGGATGCTTCGAAAACAAATGCCGATACCCTAGAAACTTCTCCAGAAACGATTGATGCCAAAACGCTGTCCGAGACGATTGAGCAACGCTTGTCCAAACATACAGACCGCCTTGATGCCGCCGTTGAGCGCGCGGAAACTCGTATGAAAGCCCGCTCTGGCGATATGGATAATTTGACGGATGCCGCAACGGCGCTTGAGGCGGCTCTCGCGGAGAGCGGAATCCTCAGCAGCCTCGCGGCGATGGTCACAGACCTCGCCGAAGACGTGGACATCGCGGATTCGGACAAAGGCAAGATGCTGCGCTTTGACGGCAAAGACGTGCTATATTTTAAGCATGACAAAGAGCGTAATGACAGTTTGAGCATTGGCGGTTTAGGCCAGAATATGACGATTGACCGCGAAACTTATATTAAAGACGGGAAGACGAAAACGCGCATCGTTATTGAAATGGACGGCGGCGAAGATATCGACATCGACCTACCCAATGCCTCGCCTGATCCGCGCTAGCTAGACCAAAAACAACACGGCGCGTTCGTCTGCGCGTTCGGTTAACGCCGCGCCCAGCATGTCAGTAAGCTCTTGAGAGAAGCGCTCGCTCGCGGCCTCCTCCCATGCGGTTTGCACGGCACTGATTAATTCAGGGCGCTGTTTTAGGGCGGCTGCGCGCACGCGACCATCGGTCAGAAGTTGTCGCGCAATAACAGGCACATTGGCTTGCCGAAATTTCCCCGCAAGGGCTTTACGGCCAAAGAAAAATCCACCGCCCGTAACCAAGCCGCCGACAACAATTCCAATCGGGTTTAGAAAAAGCGGCGCAAACAAATTCGCTTTCGCCAGTAACGCTCCGATCAACACAGCCGACAATGTCGTCCCGATCAGCGCGGTATCGCTCTCAAGACTGGCGACATTGGGCGCAGACACGGACAAGCCCTCAAGGTGACGGCTGACATGCTGGCTATCGTCGAGGGAGAGCACCATGGCAGGAAGGCCGTGATCGCGACATAGCGGATCGGTCAAAGTTTCAATGTCGCGTTGCAGCCCCGCAAACCAGCGATTGATAACGGGGCGAAGGGTCGCTTTGGCCGCGTCCGATTGCAACCAAGACTTCACCTGCACATTCAACGCGTGTTCAACTTGGTCAAGGCTCGCAATTTTGCCAGAGCGCCACTCGCGGAAGGTCGGCAGAATACAGCTTTCAATCACGGCATCGACGAGGACTGGAGACAAGGTTGCGCCAAGACTACGGGCGGCGGCATCCGCTTTTTGCGTAATATCGCCCTCTGCGCGCGTGAGGCGTAGGACCTGTGATTTGAAACTCGTATGCAGATATTCAAACCGCCCAAGCCACGCCAAACCTCGCGCAATCGCAAATTCTGGTTCAGCACCGCGCACGACACGGGCCTTAGGAAACGCCTTTTGTGTGCTGGGAAAAACAAGCGGCAGGCGTGATGCACCGCCCGTCAGCAGCACAGTATCAGGGGCGCGTTTGCCGAGGTTATCGATCGTTTCTTTCAGCGCAAACTCAAATGCGCCTTGCCAGCTATAGCCGTTAAGCGCGTCCAAAGGGCGGCTTAAAATCTCTTGGGCATCAGCTTTGTCGATGCGGATTTCAAACAAAACTCCGCGACCTATCGGCAGACGTTTCAGGAGTTCAACGGGAGTATCTTCGCCCGTGAAAAAGGCTTCTTTCGCCTCGCGGCACCAATATTCCATGATCGGGCGGTAATGCGGATAGCGGGCAATTAATTGATCTATCTTTTTACGCTCTTTTTGGCGTGCTAAGTTGATCTCAAAGATTAAACTATCTAGCAGGCCAGAGCCGAGAATATTGTGGCCGACGTCCTGCGCTTCGAGGTCAAAACAATAGGTAAAGTCTGTGGTTGAAGATCCGATGTCGACGATCAAAACGGATGACCGCGCATCGTCCATGGACAGGTAGCCCTGCTCCAGCGCTGTCATTAAGGCCGCGCGACTTTCGGGCACGATGCGCACTTGCTTTAACCCTGCGCCACGGAACATTGTTTGATAGCTTGCGCGGTCACCGGGCGTCCAACCCGATGGGCAGCCAACAATAAACTGGCTTTTACCCAAGCCCTGAATTGCCCCGTCAGATGTCAGGCCTTTCATCAGGGCTTTGGTAAATAATTGCGTCGGCAGCTTCACAGCCTCTTTGTCCAGATCGCGCGATTTGAACTTCACCCAGACTTGCGCCTTATTGTCGAGCAAGGACAAGTTAACGGCGTCAGCGCCAAGTTTTATCTCGCCTTTGGTTTTCGCGACCGCCGTGACAAAACTGCGTTGCCCACGAAATTCGAGTATTTCTGGCTCCCGCACGGTGGAGCCATAGGCCCGGCCTAAGGCTGTTTCGCCGTGGCCGAGATCATAGCCGATAAATTCCAAATCCGACAATTTCGGCGTACTCATGTCCGCACCCACACGCGGCCACGCTTTAATATGCGGCCCTCCGCATTGACAATCGCGGGCGCCGCCATTTCAGTCTTTGCGCCCTCTCCCATAGCGGGAAGCGTGTCGAACATATGTCTCGTCTTAGCGCTGTAGTGAATTAATTCGACGCCGTTTTGGGACAGCAGACTTGGCAGTTCTTTGTCGATAACCTGCATCGCAAAATCTTGATCATCCATCTGCGCGGCTTCCAATAAATTCTGCAGCAAGCCAGTCAGTCGCGTATCATCTGACCAATGGGTGGTGTCTGTCGGGGCCGCGAGGCGAAGGAGAATATGGTCGGCCGTTTTCAGCGCGTCTGATAGCTGCCCAACAAAGCCGTGAGCGTCGGTGAAGATCTGCGCCTCTGCGATGAAGCGGCGGCCACTTTGGTCTTCAATCGCTTTGGGCTTCGGGGCGAATGGTAGGCGGGCTTGTAGAGATTTCAAACGGCGCGGGTCCAGCGTATGGATCAGCGCCAACACGCCAGCCGAGAGCATGGCGAGGCCAGACCCCTGCACAAATCCTGCGAGAGCCAACGCACCTGCTGCGCCGTAAAAAAGGGTCGGGCGAAGGTGTGAGAGCTTTGACTTTACGCTCGCATTTTCTGTGTAGATAATTTCCGCTTGGGTCGCGCGGTCCAACACGCCCGCGCCAGATTTAATCATTTCCAGCAGCCAAATGCCTGCCTTTTGTAGTTGCGGGTCTGTGACCTCTTTGGCGAAGCGCACCCCTGCACGGTCCAACGCCAAGCGGGCGGCGCCGACGGTTTCGGCCGCGCTCATTTGCCCTTCTAGCGCTTGCACTAATTTGCTGCGTTCGGGCGCAAAAGCCAGTTCCAGCGAAGGCGTGATGGCGAGTGTAGATTTCCGTGTCATGACTATTGGGATGTCGGGTCGAACGAAGCGGGAGTCAATAGCTGGCGTGTATTGGCGCGGTCATGGCTTTGGTGGTTGAGTCATAGAAAAAGGCGCCAGCACAGCCAGCGCCTTGTTCAATTATAGATATATGGTCGCGACTAAATCAGGCCGCATTTATCAGAGGCGAGATAGTCTTCAATCGCTTCGAGCGACTCAGTTTGCCATTCTGGCCACCACGGCAATTGATGCCACATTGTGTCAATCTCGATATATTTGACGTCTTTTTTGGCAGACTTCATCGCTTTGTAGAAATCACGCGAGTGAACTGTGTCCGCTTGGCGGTCTCCTGATCCGTGATATAGCAAGATTGGGATACTCGCGTTTTTCACGTTTTTCAGAGGATCCATGCCTTTCACGGTCCAGGCTTGGCGCTCTTTGACAATACGGTTACTGCCCCAGAGATTGCCAATCCGATCCAGTGACGATACGCCTGCGCCCGCAATCGCGCACCGATATGGACTATTTGGACGCACGCTGGCCGCGATGGCTGCAAAACCACCATATGAGTAGCCGAAGATCGCGATTTTGTTAGGGTCAGCAATGCCTTGGTCGACCAAAAACTTGGCCGCATCATCCTTATCGTCCTGCATTTTCTGGCCCCATTCCATGTCGCCAGCATACCACAAGGTTTTGCCGAGGCCTGTTGACCCACGATATTGCGGTTGAATGACAGCGATGCCGCGGCTGGTCATGAATTGCGTCCAGCCTGATGAGTCCCAGCCCATAAAGTCACGCGCCCAGGGACCGCCATGCGGATGCACAACTGTTGGCACACGACCATCAGAGCGCTTATAGTTGGGCGGAAGTGTCAAAATGGCCGGGATTTTCAAGCCGTCTCTGGCCGTATAGGAAATCCAACGAGACTTGCCACTATCCTCTGGGTTCATCCATGGACGAGAATTACCAAGCGGCGTGAGCTTTTCGTCCTTCCAGATGAAGAAGCTCGGCGGTGTCCGTTCGTCAGAGACGGAGATAATCGCATGCTTATATTTAGTTGATCGGTCCTGGATTGAAATGTCCATTTTTGGGAACTGGGCCTTCATAGCTTTTTGAACGCCAGCCCAATATCCGTCTGTAAAGGCGACTTCGATACCACCAGCCGAGACAACTGCGCCAACAGGACGCGGAAACTTATCATCCGACTCGGCATCCATGATAACGCCCAGAATGTCGTATTTTGGATTTTCAAAAATGGGTGTTGGGTCAAATGATTTTGACTTCACATTGTAGCTATACGCCTTCACGAATTCCGAGTCTTTGTTGGATAAAACAACAATTTTATCTTTGGATCCGTCAAAACCGACAACCTGCAAGGCTTGCCGCTTTTTCAGCGTGTCTGTCAAAGCAGGATGCTCAACCCAATCAGAATCCTCTGTATCGCGGAAATAAACTTTCAAAACGAAGTCACCGCCAACATTGTCCAACTGTTGCTTGCCCAGTAATTCACCCGTTTTCGGGTTTACGAGACCGCTTACATAATCAAAATCTGAGCCGGTTTTTGCGACCTTGCTGAAGGTGAAGTCTTTTTTGTCCAAACGATAAACATCGCCGAATTTTGTGATCAGCGCGAACTTTTCACCATTATAGATGATACCAACAGTGTTAAACCGCTTTTCAATGTTGCGGACTGCATCATTGAGTGTGCCCTGCGTCTTCAGCGGCTCCTCAATGTTCGTGCCGTCTGCATCGGCAATATATAGCTTTTGCGTGAAATCTTCTTTGCCGCGCACTGTGAGAGGCTGATCAGTTCTGAATAAGATTTTGTCGTCTGTCAGGAAATCTACGCTCAGATACCGCATATCCCGTGTAGGAATCCACACAGGCTTTTTATCAAGATTGTCCGTTTCCCAGATAGAGATCACTGGCCACTTTTGCCCCTCAACAGGGACCAAAGCCGCAATGCGCTTGCCGGTGGGAGAGATCGTAACACTCGATAGCAAAGGATGCTTTGCAATGGATTCGATCGTCACGGGCTCTGCGGAAGCCTGCGGGGCCAAGACGGTTGATGCGCCAAAAACAGCGGCAGCCAGCATGGCCGTCGAGAGTAGCGTAGATTTAAATGGTTTCATGAATGGGTCTCCTGAATATAGTTAACTAACACAAACACGCTTAGGTAGAAAAAGCAATGTTTTCGCCAACATTACCAAAATCTTTAATTCATAAAGACGGGCTTAGCAAGTTCGAGACTCGCCCAATAAACAGTCATGTTGTCGCAAATATGCCACAGATTTTATAAATATGTTCCAATCGGCCTATGAGTCGCACATGACCGTCTTGTAATGAACGATCACATTATATAGTGAGGCGGCAATTCGTGCATCTACGGGTGCACTCCCATCTCTACTCGCAGGTTTAAAATGAAAAAATCTTCTTTTGATACTCTTATGCGCACAACGGCTTTGCTTTCTATGATCGCTATTGCTGCGCCCGCCTACGCCCAGGACGCTCCACAGCCGACTGAAGCGCCGACAGAAACTGTTGATCTTCTTGATCTCTCAGACGAAGCTTCGGACGAAGTTGTTGTTACGGGTTCGCGTATCCGTCGTAATGAATTTACAGCAGCAACGCCCGTTCAGGTCATCACGACTGAGCGCTCTAAACTCAGCGGTTTGCTCAGTGCTTCTGAAATCCTTCAGGGTTCATCTGTTGCGGCTGGTTCAGGCCAGATCAACGACACATTCACTGGCTTCGTCGTAAACGGCGGTGCAGGCGTGAACACACTATCCCTACGTGGCCTTGGCGCACAGCGCACATTGGTTCTCTTGAACGGTCGTCGCGTTGGACCATCTGGTGTCAGCGGTACAGTGTCAGCTGTCGACCTGAACATCATTCCTAACTCTGTTGTGAACCGTTTTGAAATCCTGAAAGACGGCGCATCATCCATTTATGGTTCTGACGCGGTTGCAGGTGTGGCCAACATCATCACAAGCATTGATGAAGGCTTTAACTTTGGTGCGACAGCGAACGTCTCTGAAGACGGCGGCGGCGAAAGCAGCGCGCTTTGGGGGTCGTGGGGTAAGACAACTGACCTCCTCGCTTTCTCTATCTCTGGTGAATATCAGCGCAGAGAAGAGCTAAACATTGGTGATCGTCCAAACCTCGCCTGTCCAGAAGATCGTTATTTTGCTCTCGATGATCAAGGCAACCCAACGAATGAGCGGACAGACGCGATTGACCCACGCACGGGCGAATTCAAATGTTATAACTCACTTGAGGGTTACCTACAGACATTCTTCCCAGCCTCTGCTGCGTTTGGTGTCGGCGGAAGCTTCTTTGGGTCACGGACATATGATCCAGCCGGAACGTCACCTGTCGAAGGTTTCCGCTTTATCCCGTTCCAAGAGCGCTCATTTGATGATCCGCGTCAGCTTGAAACAGATGCGATCTCACCAACAGAAACTTTCACAATTTTCTCAGAACTGTCTCACTCACCGACGCAGTTTGAAAACCTTGAAGTCTATGCAGAGGTTCTGTTTAACCGTCGCGAGTCTCGCCAAGAAAACTACCGTCAACTGTTCCCGTTCATCAGCGCCGAAAGCCCTGTGAACCCATTGAACAATACTGTGTTTGGCGGGCCATTTGATTACGGTCCCTTGTTTGGTCTCGCGCCTGGTCAGTTTATTGCAGACCTGCAAGGCCTTGACGTTCGTCCAATCGTCTTGATCCCATTCAACAGCCGTCAGGAAGTTAACTACCTGCGCGGCGTTGGCGGTATTCGCGGCACATTCGCAGATGGCGGTTTCATGGGCGGATGGGGTTACGACCTTAACCTCGCTCACTCCACAAGCAGCGGTACTTACTACCAAGACGTTGTGCCACAAGATCGCCTCGAAGCAGGTATCGGGACACGTCAAAACGGTATCGAATTTATCGGTGTCTGTGGTCCAACAGCTCCAGCGGGCTGTATTCCGTTTAATCTTGCCGCCCCAGGGCAGCTTCAGGACGGTGCATTTACTGCCGCTGAGCAAGATTACTTCTTCCAAGAAGACAAAGGCGAAACGTCGTTTAACCAAACAATCATCGAAGGCGTCGTCACTGGCGACTTGTTTGATGTGCCATACGGTACAGTTGGTATCGCTTTGGGCGCGTCAGCCCGCTTTGACAAGATCGACGATATTCCAGGCGCAACATCACGCGCCGCGAATAGCTTCCAGCTTGCCAGTGCGAACCGCACAAAAGGTGACGACAGCGTTTACGAAATCTTCGGCGAAGTTGAAGTGCCACTTCTGGCCAAAAAGCCTCTTGTTGAAGAACTCACGCTGAACGCTTCTGGTCGTATTTCTGACTATAAATCAGTCGGAACTGCCGAGACTTACAAGCTAGGACTGAACTGGGCCGTGAATAACACGATCCGTTTCCGCGGCACACACGGTACATCTTTCCGTGCGCCAGCTCTTTATGAGCTATTCCTAGCTGAGCAAACAGCGTTCTTGCAGCAGACATCGATTGACCCATGTATTCGTTACGGCGTTGCTGGCGAAGACGGACAAATCAACACACCACAGACTGTCCAAGACAACTGTGCCGCTGATGGCCTGGCGCCAGACTTTGCGGGTGCAGGGTCTTCTGCGCGTCTGACGCGGAGTGGTGGTTTGGGCAATCTTCGTCCAGAAACATCCGAAGCTAATTCTGTGGGTGTGATCCTGACGCCGGAAGGCACAGGCCTAAGCCTGTCCGTTGATTACTTCGAAATCGAGGTCGATGATCAAATTACATCAACAGCGGCTGGCGTGATTGGTCAGTGTTACCGTGATCCAGAGTTCCGCTCTGGTTCAGGTTTCTGTGATCTCTTCACACGCGTGCTGGATCCAAATGCACAAAACTTTGGATCAATCACAGACGTGAATGCTGATTACCGGAACATCGTTTCACAAAAGACAAAGGGTCTTGATTTCACAGGTCGCTACGAAAAAGAATTCACTTTCGGTGACTTCGCTATCGACGCTCAGTGGACATACACAGACTCTGATCGCCTCGAATTGTTTGCTGATGATGTTGATCAGCTGACAGGTCTTGCGGGTGAGCCTGATTGGGTTGGTACTACTCAAGCTCGTTTCACGAAGGGCGACTGGACAGGTGCTTTGACGATGAATTACGTGTCTGGCACAGACAACTTTGGCTTTGACGGCGAAGATGGACGTATTGACACGTTCTACTCTGGCCCATCTGCAACATTCAGTGATGTTGACGAATTCGTCACATTCGATGCGTCTATCCGTAAGGAATGGGACACGATGACACTGATCGTTGGTAGCCAGAACATCTTCAACGAAGAGCCTAGCTTGATTTCTGACGCGGATGATTTGGGTTCACCATCACGTTTTGGTAACTACCCGTTCTCTAGCCAGTATATTAACGGCTATATCGGACGTCAGTTCTTCGTTCGCTTGGACAAAGAATTCTAGACTTAGTCTAAATCAAAGAATGAAAGGCGGGCTTCGGTCCGCCTTTTTTGTGCCCGAAGCAAAGCCAAAAGACCCGAGACTCTCGCGCAAAATACAAAGCGCAAGGGGCTGTATCAGGTAAGAGCTCGTATCAGGTCACGACATATAATCTGGGTGTTGGGTGAAAATGGAGCGGGCGATGAGATTCGAACTCACGACCCTCACCTTGGCAAATGAGAAATTGGTTCGTTCAAAGGCTGCGCTAAAATCGACAATTGAGCACGATAATTCACAATATTTCTTTTAAATATCGGGAGTTGCAAGAAACCCGTTTCGTGAAATTTTATGAAATTAGGTCAATTATAATCGCCAGAAAACTTGCAAACACAATGTAACCGCAAGATACCTATTGAAATATTGCACTGAGGGCTTAAATATAGTATGTTCATAATATGTTCCCACAAGGAAACTCAATGGAATTTAAAAACAAGACGAAATTTGAGTTCAATGATATCTCTACTGAAAAGTGGAGAAAGTATAAATTTGTTGATGGATCAGTCGTTAAAATCAAAAACCCATTAAAACTACACGTTAGTGAAAATGGTCATCGCGTTTTTGATGCATCAGGTATTAGCCACTACGTTCCTCTGGGATGGATTCATTTGAGTTGGAAAACAAAAGAGGGTCAGGCTCATTTCATACAATGATGTCAGCTTTTTTAGAGGCTGAGTAAGCAAAATACCCAGCTATCAATGAACCAATTCCAATTAGCACTAAAACAAAAATATTAAAATCATCGCTTCTATAAAAAGCGGCGGCTTGAGCAACAAAAAGTCCTGTAGCTATTCCTAATATACCCCAGGTTTGAGACAGGACTGAAGATTTTATATTATAGGTTATATCGAAATCTAAACAATAATGTTTAAGTATGTCAGAGCTTCTACCTTCGTCACAATAAATATTTATGTTGAACGTCACTGAAGAGTTAGGTGCATTTCTTTTTACTCGAAAATCAAACGTCTTTTCGTCATATGCAGATTCAATTTTCAACCTAATGGGAGATGTAAATTCTATATTTTCGTTATTAGCAATTACTTCGACAATAAACGATTTAAATTCCCCATGCGAGCCTGTGCCTGGCTTGTAATGATATAATGGAATACTGTAAGCTTTTCCGGCTTCAAAAATTTTCTTTTTGAGGAAATAATCAGTGGTTTTCGGTCCATAAAAATTGCAAAAAATCCATTTTCCAGCATTGCTCTTGAAATCTGCGCCTGTAAAGCACGCATCAACAGCAGCCTCAAAAGATTCAAGGTGCTGCTTGTTTTGAGGGTCATGATTAATCAGATTGGATCGGATGTTCGCGTTGGCTTCAAATACCCAGTTACCTTTCTCTTTCCATTTTTATACCCCTTTTGTTATTTTGCCGGTCTTATTCCATCCAGGTTTAATTGCCGATTCACTTAACAGCTCATTGACAGTCTCTTGCTCAAACTCACTCCAATTGAAATACCTGCCTAATTTCAACTTAATTATATAAACTGAGCCTCTTTTATGACTACTCATAATACAAGCCTCCCGTAGCGGAAAAAGCTTCGGGGGCTCCCCCTTTTTGCGGTTGTCTAAGTAGGTGAGATAGGCTGAGTGTCCCTCAAATGACGATGGAGAGCTTTTGATTAAATCGATAAAAGCATCTGAAATAATACTTGCTTTATATCTAAATTGAACGATTTCCCCAGGCGGTAGAGCCAAATTTTTCACATTCGCTCGCAGATGTGAAGCTCGCGCGCCGGAAGAACATAATATCCAGTCTCGTGTTTCACTCATTGGGTTTATAACTCTCTCATATATTAGCCCTCTGCAGTTAAGCATTTTACAACTTGAATAGCAATTTTCATTAGTTTTGGATATTGCGTCGGCGTTTTTAGCGTGTTTTTTTGTTCTAAAACAAAGGATGTGAGTATGACGGATCAAAACCTCAATCACTTGGAGTCCGTGGAAGGCGACCATTACAGTTCACTCTGATCGGCGCAACCTATTTGAACTTCACCCTCATCACGAGTTTCACATTGGAACGATAGTATCAGGAAGCAAATCTGAGATTCCGCGTTTCGATTATTATGTTTCATTAATCGAAAAAACGCCGATCATGCGAGAGATACTAATTCAAGTATTTGAAAAAATCACCAGCCCAGATCGACAACCCGACCCAGATTTTGATAAATTGGCGATAGACATACAAAATTGTCTCAGCAGCTAACTTATCCGGTCAACTCATATGTCGCAACATCTTCCAATTGAACACTCTTGATCCGTGTTTTAAAATTTTCAGATATATTATCTGGTTGGAACTCAGAAATGGAGTCCAGAGTTTCTTGCCGCTTAATTCGCTGAACCACCCAACGCTCCAACCAGGCCGTAGTAATATTTTTAATGCTTTGCGATCGCAATTTTCTTGAATTGCCTGTCAGACCGATCAACGTTCGTCTAGCTCCGGGATAGAGCTCACAGGCATAGACGCGACGCCCGACAGCATGTCGTAATGGACCTTCATCCGAAATCCCAATTAAGTTCAATCCCGACCTTATTTGCCGAGTTCTGGGGCTCGATCCTTCTCCAAAAACACTGTTTATTCTTCTACGACCATACTCCTTTATTGCCAGCTTTCGCATGAGTTCAACGGTTTTTAGACTTACATGTGTTACGGAGAACCCCTCAGACATCTCCAATTCTTCCCACCTAATATCATTTTTTAAACTTTCGTGATTTTTAGCAGGCAATTTCAGCCTATTGTATTGGCTACTGCCAACTCCGTATAGGCTCGTTGTAGTTACGACTTTCAACTCAGAATTTCTTATTAGCTTTCGCCCAGCAATTTGCGAAGCTATTTCGCTTGGTTGATTTGAGTACCTGTCTTTGTAAGCGTCTCTTATCTCCTGAGAGGCCATAATTAGCGTTACTAGCTTCCCTCCTAGTATCTGGTTGTAGGGGGCAATAGCTCCGCAAACCGAAATATCAGCAATCTCTGACGATAACTTCAGTTTTCTTATTTCGTTGAGCGCAAATGAAACGTGCTTTCGTCCTTCTGTTGATACCAACGTTTCCATGAGCGCTGAAGACGGTTCAGTCTCAAAATCAGCACGTTTGAAATAATCCAAAGTTTTTAAAAGAGGCAATAATTGTTCGGCTCTTTTTTTTACGAATAAAGATGTTCCTGAAAGCTTTCGCCACTCTTTATTTGTAAATGTCTTTGGGTCTTTTGATTTGAAATCGCGAATGTCTATAAGTCTGCTTTGATCATGAGTGCCGTCATTTTGACTTTGTAAATCAGCCGCGCGCTCGCGAATAGAACGTTCAATAATCTGCTCCAACTTAAAATATGTATGAATTGTCGGGTTTTCGATTTCAGATTTTTTAATCAAATCATCAATACGAATGTTCTGAATTGCCTCCCGTAAGATCCCTAATAGACTTCTCGCAACTTGCCGAGACTCCCACTCTCCAGACACAATATTTTTTATCAAATCTTCTGTGCGCCAGCCAATCCAACTATCACGGGCATACATGTTAGCTGCTGGACTCGCGATCATTGCAATTCCTATAATTGGCCAATTTTTTTAGCCTTGTTGCGAATTAAAATTCGCAAAGTTCTTCCCGGAACAGAGTTATACTCAAGCGACCAAGTATATCTGTAATATCGCCATATATCTAAGAGCCTCAAGCCCGACTTAGGGCACCGCTCTCCCGCGTTACAGATCTGTATAAATGGTTTAATCTGCTGCCCTAACTGATCTAAGGCCTCTGATTTGTCTAAGTTAGAGATTTCGCGCAGTTGCTCAGAGAATTCGAGTCCATGTTCCAATAGAGATAAAACGGAGACACTTTGATTTTTATGAATCTGCGGCTTTTCCATTTTCGCGATAAAACTGGCCACCGATAGTTCTGCAATTTGACGATTACTAGACCTATAAAGGCTTTCCCTAAAACGTGCCTTTGCGTCACCCATACTTTCTTTTTTATGGTAAATCATAGGAGGGGACTGAATGTAGATCTTACTGCTCTTAGAAAAAACGGCCCACCCCTGGTCAACCAAATCAGCTAAAATAGAGCAAGCCACTGATAATCTATAAACCTCGATATCGTCATCATCCTGAACGTCGCAAAGAGTTCTCAACGCGCGGACACGCTTGTTTGGGTCGTCCGCGCTGGTATCATGAATTACACTCAGTATTAGATTAAGGTGATCCTTTGAAAGTAACTGGGGATCAAACAATTTCACTTCACTGCTCATTGTTAAATCGCAACATGCTCTGAGGCCCTTGTCAATATTTTAGAGGCGGCAATATTGCCGCCCCTGATAACTCTAGTCGAATTCGGTTTCCGATTCGTATTTCGAGAGCTGTCCTAAAGCAGCATTCAGACGGTCAGACCAACCATTTTTTTCTGCCGTAAAAAACGTGGTGCGATCAGTGTTCCCTATAGCGTCAAGCTCACCTATACCAAAAGTAAACAATAACACCTCTAATGCACCCCGATGAAACTGGGTCAAGTTTTCGGAACTATATAACTCTCCGAAAAACCTATGCTTTCTATTGATATACAAAACGTGCAAGGCCCCTAGTAATTCAATTCGAAAAAAAGGCGCTCCTGGCATGTCCTCAAACTTTACTTTATAGGGATGTTCTTTTGCCTCAATTTGAATTTTTTCCTTTATCTCACTGGCATTTCCTTTAGTTTCTTTTGCAATTTTTTTCGCATGTTGCTCAAGGGTCTCCAAAGCCTTCTTTTGACGAGCTTCCGAGTTCTTACCTGCCTTTTTAGGAGCAAACTTTTCAGCTGCCTTCATTGAAGCTTCCGATGCGCGAGGTCCTTCTTCTGGTTCCGGGCTCGCTGCCTTCGCTTTTTTGGCCTCCGTGTGAGCTTTCCTGAGGGATTTAATCGCCGCCCGCACTCCCGCATCTTCAAGTTTATCCCAAATACGCTCAGTCATCACAACACCCTGCTTAGAGTTTGCAATTGTGAATTCTTCATCCAATTCAGCTGGGAAATCAATTTCCACACCCCAATACCGATCGTCGTTTCGAAATTTCTCTAGTCCTGACCAAGGTGTATGTTCCACCACATCAATCTGTCGTCCCATCCTGGTCACAATAATCCCTCGGTTAGAGTTTTTTACCTTAAATCTTGCGTTAGCATTATTGCCAGAAGCGTTTTTTGACTTATCAACAGAATAAAATGATAGTGGATAACTCGCATATCTAACGCTGATGAAAGCGTCTTCGCCTGTTTTTTTATTTGAAAACTTGATCGTTTTTGGATCAAGCGCCACTGCGCGGTCTTCGTCAATATTGTAAAGGCGATGCCCGGGAGTGATGAAGAGGGGATCAACGGGTTTGACGGGTCGACCATCAACTCTTAGCGTAACTTGATCAAAATAATGACGGTATGTTACACCAAAATGTTCCAATAGATTGCTTGTAAGGCCATTTTTTGTTTTCCATTTGATGCGGTCCGGATTATCCCAAAATACAACTGTTCCACTATCAAAATCCTTCTTGTATTCCTTAAACTTCTTCTCAATCCAATTGGGCAAGGCTGATTTTTTAGGCTCTGGCGATACGATTCGCCCGTTATCATCAAAATATTCGCCTGCTTTAATCTTGTCCAAATCAACTGTAATGGCATGCCAGTCATTGTCAGCTGTCTTAGAGTAAATGGAGTAACGTCGTGTTTGGTTTACTGATGCGCTAGGCAAGCCAAAACCAAATCGACCAAGACCGGTGCGTTGATCGGCACGGTGAGTCCCTCCCCACGCTACAGCGTGGCGCAGCATTGCTGGTATCATCCCAGAGCCATCATCAATGACGGCGATCCCGTTCACCTTAGTCGTTTTATCATTGGGAAATGAAAATTCTATATGTATGTTGCTTGCTCCCGCCTCAATAGAATTGTCCACTAACTCATCGAGCGCTGTGCCGGTGTGTTTATAATGCGTGTTACGCATGCTCTCGACAAATGCAGAGCCAATTGCCATGCTGAAATCCGTGATGCCGGACGCATATGCTGCTTGTTTTTCAAATTCAGTGTGAATAGTCATTTTAGTCTCCATTTATGCAGCCATTTTAGCCGCGTTAAGGTCAGCGAGCATATTACCCTGCTCACCTTAGGGCATTAGTTGAAAGCCAACTTGTTACGACCGGCTTCGCGTGTTTTCAGTAGTGATTGAGAAATTGCAGATGGGCTAACGTCAAAATAGGCGGCAATCTTTTTTTGCGGCCATTCAAGCCAATAAAATGCAATAGCAATCCGTCTTTGGCGACGAGGTAAACTATATATAAACCGACGGACACTTTTACTGCTAGAATTTTTTCCGTCAGCACTTCTGCATTTTGACGGAGGTCAGGAACCGTTTCTATGATTTCGAGGTATCCCTGCTCAGCGTGAATAGCTGTTACGGGTAAATTAAGTGATGCGATTTCACGGAACGCCGCATCAGGCGCACATAAGGGTATGTATTCAGACAGCACAAAGACCTCCTTTTCAAGTAGTACTTACTTGCAAGAGGTCCTGGTCAAACTAGGATGCGTATTGTCGCTTCGTTCTGTAACTATTTTAAGCCACGTTGTTTAGCAAAACCGCTTACATTTACAATATAACATACATTTGAAAAAAGTTAAGTTATGATTTCAAAATTCTTAAGATGCCGTGGTGAGCCAGTATTTACAGAGAAGGCTTTGGTTCATTTTCTTTAGCGTGGAAATCAACATCACGCTTTTTTATAACTTGCCTCATTGGGGCAGCATGAGACCAGCCATAACGAAAAAATGCCCCTACTGTTAAAAACGTCATCATCAATATAGCGATTTTAATAGGGTCCAGCCCAAGCTTGGGGCTGATAGGTAATAGTGAATGAACAATCAATATCCCCCAAAGCAAAGTGACGTATAAGCTGATAATTTGATTCACCTTGGATACCGAGATCGTCGAAGACCCTGTTAGAACATGTTTTGTTTTTTCATCTAAACCTGTCGGGTTTGGTCGGCTCAAAATTACTTTATATAATGGACCGATCACATCATCTTCAAGATTATCAACGTGGTTTTCCCAATTCTCCTGCCAAAATTTGCTGCCCCTATTTACTAAGAACCAGCCCAAAGCAAAAATAAATCATGTACACGCCAGTAACAACGCAAGGATGCCTTGAGAATCAAATGTTCGAGTTTCAATTAAAGCATGCCCAGCTAGAGTGGCAGAGATAAATGTCCAAAAATACGCCGCTCGTTTCCAGTATAGGTTAATCTCGAATTCTCTAATGTTGTGCGCCATCTCAAATGCAGCTTTTCGAATTTTGCTATCGCTTTTGAAGTCATGTTCATAATCAATATAGGAATAGTGTTCGGCTGAAGCATTAGACATTTCATGCTTTGCGGCTTTATCTGTGGTTTTCGAATTCATATGATCATACCGTCTAATTCGCATATATCGCGACTATGGCACAGCTAATAAGCTAATGAACCCCGCAACACTAATCAATATTTGGTATTGACAATATCAACCGGCACAATATGTAGTGCTTTCAGACCACAAGGGTCAGGAAGCATTGTGGTGTATCTAGAAACACCTATACATTGTTGAGCCCGCCCAGAAATGGGGGCCTAAGGCGGCGAACCTGAAAAAGCCTGGCGATGCGGACTAGACCTGTCACTTAAGACCCGGACGCGTTAAATCCCGGCTGAAGTCAACCCAACCAAGCACCGATACTATCGGAGAGCATAATAGTGTGCGCTCTTTTATGGTGCTCCGAAATGGAGTTGATGATGAAAATAACGTCTCCCCAAAATGGTCTCGTGGAACCTTATAGCACGATAAAAGAAGCAGCTAAATCCTTGGGTCTAAAACCGTGGGCTTTACGTAAAGCCGTCAAGGACGACCTAATCCCCGCCTATAAATTCATTGGCAATCGCTGGATGGTAAAAATAAGTGAAGTTGGAGCCGCTATCACCACCTTTAATCAAGGAGGTGATAATGTCTAACTTTGGTCAAGGCGCGAAGAAATATTGGGCTAAAGGCCTGCATGTGCTGCCCGTTAAACCCAATTCAAAGCAACCCATATTCAAAGCCTGGACTAAGTACTTGGGTAGAAAACCAACCGATAATGCGCTCGCTGAGTGGGTCAAAAATCATCCCGCCAGCGGGCTTGCTTTATTATTAGGCACACCCGTTGATAGCAGCTATAAATTGATAGCCATAGACTGCGATGATGATCGTCTTGTCAGGTTTACAAAGGCCATATTAGGGAATGGGATCAGCGGCAAAATAGGTAAAAAAGGCGCGACATTCTTCGCACGTTATTCTGCACAAACACCGATACGATCTACCAGTATTAAAGGCCCGCAAGGGTTTAGTGGTTTCGATATATTAGCAGAAAAGAAATGCACTATCATTCCTGAAAGTATTCACCCTGATACTGGCGAAGCTTACAAATGGTTGGGCACACCTCTTTTGGATATTAATCTAGTTGAACTCCCTGTTTTTACACAGCATCAACTGGCCCTAATGAAGACAGTGATGGCCGCCGTAGAAACAGCCGCCATCATATCTGGTACGGCCACAAACGAGCCTACATTAATTCTGGTAGCTAAACTTGTTCAAGTGGGTGCTCACGATGACGAAATCGTGTCAATTATAAAGGCTCTCCTGCCCGTTAATTATTTAGGCAATACAATGGATGAGTTGCCTATTATGATCTCTGGGGCGAGAGAAAAGGGGTATGACAAACCCGCGTCCGGATCAGAAAAGCAATCCCTTTCGGCTCTAAGGCTATTTAAGGCATTAGACGTTGAATTTTTTCATACACAATTCAATGAACCATACGCTCACATTAAACATCAAGAAGGCGCGAAAGTTTCCTACCCAGTTAGCTCCTCAATAGTGAAAGGGTTGATCCAACACATGTATTTTAAAGAGGAAGGCAAACCTTTAAGCACTATTGGCCTTAATGAAGTTATTAGTGCGCTAGAAGCAGAAGCACAGTTCAATGGAAGCCAGCAAATACCTCATGTCCGGCTAGCCGAGCATGAAGACGCTATTTATATCGACTTAGGGCGACTTGATGGTCAATCAGTAAAAATTGACTCAAGCGGTTGGAAGGTCGTCACTAAAACACCTATTAAATTTAGAAGGCCCTCTGGCTTTAAAGAGTTACCCTTACCCCAAAAGTCTAATGGGTATTCGGATATGCATAGGCTTCTAGGGCTGAGTGGGCAAAATTCAACTTTACGCCTAGCTTTTGAAATTAACTGTCTAAATCCGAAGGGGTCATACATGGCACTTCTCACTCAAGGGCAGCAAGGCTCTGGTAAAACATTTCACAATTTAACAATTAAAGAAATCATTGACCCCTCTGAAGCGCCAAAATTGAGGCTGCCGAAAAGAGAGCAAGATTTAGCGATCCAAGCAAAAGACAATTTTTTAATATCATATGACAATGCGTCCAGATTGAAATGGGAAATGTCTGATCTTCTTTATACAGTGGCAACAGGTGGAGGCATTATGCCTCGAAAGTTATATAGCGACGATGAAGCTAAAATTTTTACATTCTGCAGACCCGTGATGCTTAATGGTATCGGTGAATATGCAGATCGCCCTGATTTCTTGGAACGTGCTATCCAAATAAACCTGCAAAGTATGAAGGCGGGAGTACGTAAATCCGAACGACAACTAAAAAAGGATTTTGAGAAATTACTCCCTGGGTATTTAGGCTTTCTATATGAGTGCGTTGCATGCGCCTTAGTAAAAATTGATGAAGTTATACCTCCAACGGAACTTCGTATGGCGGATGCAGCACATTGGTTAGTCGCAGCTGAGCCTGCGACAGGCCTACCGGAAGGCTCTTTTGTAAACGCTATCCGGAACGTTCAAAATGACATGTATATTGAACGAGTTATAAACAATCCAATCTGTGTCGAGTTGTTCAGACTGTTAAAAGACAAGAATGAATACGAAGGAACGGTTGGGGACTTACATCAAAACTTGGAACGCCGAGACGACGCACGGGTGTCAGGTCTACCACGCTCTCCAGCGGCATTGTCAAATGCTCTCAAACGTATCGACCCTATGTTACGAAAAATTGGTATCTTCCATGATTTTTTAGGCTGCAGTCGAGAAGGGATGCTAATCCGGGTATGGTATGATGAAACAAAGTCAGATTTCGATTTAGGTTTCACACCATCCAAGGACACACCCTTTTAAAGTGACGCATGTGACGAGTGTGACGACTTATCATCACGCTCGTCACTATCATCACAGGTGGCGACCCTCACCTTATCAGGGGGAATATCGGCCTCATCAAAATATGAACGAATGGGCCTCTCGTTAAGGCCTGAAACATTCAAACCTTACTCGGAAAACACCTTGGCCCTTTGTGCTTACATGCGGGTTTACGGAAATAATTGTGCGGAAATTTTCGGCGTGTTTTTTTCGGTAGGTAATAATCAATCGGAGCTAACAATGGCGAATAGCATTAACATTACAAAGCGGGAGTTTAAGCGCAAACTCAGAGACGGGACGCAAAAAACCCTGCTCCGTTTTATTGTAAACTTCAAAGATCCTGAAACAGGTTCTAGGGCGCAGAAATTTTTTGAGAGACGTAAAGACGCCGAGCAATTCAAACAGCAGCTAATAACCGATATCAATAATGGCGACTATTTCTCAGCGCGTGAAGATGTCACTATTGCCAATGTTGTGGAGCTTTGGTTTTCTATCCGTCATGGACAAATCAAACCTATTAGTATTCACAACCATGAGAGCGTACGCCCTTTAATCATAGGCCCATTGGTGACCAACGCCACAGCAAAGCAACGCTCCCATTTCACATCGAAAGGGATTATCCCGACGGGCAGCAAGATCACATACCTGCTGCGCGATGCGAAAGTTAAGGACCTTTAGACGCGGGATATTCGCCGTTGGTATCAATTAATAGAAAAGAGGTTGGCCGCTATTCAGCGGATCGTGCGAAGATGTTGTTGAAGTCAGCCTTGGAGCTCGTCGCGGACGATTACGGCTATCGTCCTCCTGCTATGCCGTCCATCATTAAGAACAAAACAAAGTCCAAAAAGGACATACTGACACCAGAACAAGTTGCTCAGCTTTTAGATTATGCCGAACAAGATGTCTTTCGGGGTATCTATTACGCTTTTCCGTTCTTAGCTGGAACTCGTCCATCGGAGCAATTAGCTCTCTTATGGGACGATGTAGACTTTGAAAATAACGTCATCACTATCCGACGTTCCCAAGATCAAAAGGGCAATGTTTACGATGAAACAAAAACCAGTGCGGGAATGCGTGAAATTCCAATGTCGGATACTTTGCGTTCCATGATGCGGCAGCACAACCTTACCTGCACCCGTCTAAACGGCAAACTCTACCGCGTTTTCCCGGGCATGGGACGCCCGCAGACTTGGCCAAAGCCTCGTATGGACGGAGGCGGCCAGCTTCTTTATAAAAATTGGCGCAAGCGGTTTTGGGTAAAAGGCTTGGAGGAAGCTGGGGTTCCCTATGTTACACCGCACTCGGCTCGCCATTGTTTCATTTCCAACCTTCAAGCTGAAGGTGTAGAAGTTGGGCTCGTGGCAAAGATAGCAGGGCATGCAAACCCCATGGTAACTCTGGGTCATTACACTCAAGCTGTTCGGGACGGTCAGGAAGCAATCGGAAAAATCGACGAGGCCTATGGGCGCTCGCAGGTATAGGTGGCGCTGCGACTATACCCCCAGCGCTCCCCGTTATACGGTGAGACCAGAAAGATATGTGTAGACCGTGTAGGGTGTGTAGATGGGTATACCTATGGCGTTCTCACCTGCCCAGCATACTGCACACATATATGCACAAATGGGAAAAGAAACTATTTTTCAGTCTGTGCAGTAGCAGGGTAGCTTTCAGGTGCGAGCAAAACAGGAAGGCCCCCAAGTTTTTGTAAGAGCGGTAAGGTTTTATCGGATTGATAGACTGTGACATGGCCAAGCTCTGGGTGATCGAAGCTTATAAGAGGGCATCGCCGAAATTTCCGAATTGCTAAAATGAGGCTTGTCATCACCCCCAACAATAAAATCGGTAGCAACAACCAAACAATCTTCACAAAGTCAGATGATGATCTGAAACTATCCATCAGATCGGCGAACGCATTATAGTTTTCCATATTCACTCCCAACACATGAAAACGGTCACCGGGATAAACCCTGGTGACCGGGGAGTTAGTAAATCGCCCGCAGACGACCGCGATGGCCTTTAGGCCGCTAGGCCCTGAACATGCGCCAAAGCCTCCCCGACCCTATAAAGTTCGAGGGGGCAACATTACGGCTGTTACCTAGCCGCTGCGAGTGAGGTTACTAAGCCCCGAGGATAGAACGGTTCTATCCCTATGAAATTTTTAACATGCTTATGGGTCTGCGGGCAATATGTATCCTGAATTACGCGCACATCCCCTATCAAGTAAGCCCAAGGTAAGCGCACGCTAATAACGGTCCCTTGCGACCCTTACCGGTATGAGCAAACCAAAACACAACAAACGCTCTAAACCTTTGTAAAAGTAGCTTTCTTTAACATTTAGGAGATGTAGGGAAAATGGAGCGGGCGATGAGATTCGAACTCACGACCCTCACCTTGGCAAGGTGATGCTCTACCACTGAGCTACGCCCGCTCATGTTTTGCGTAGTAGGACGCGATCGTCCTTGGCAGGCCGCCCCTATAGCCCTAAATGCGAATAGAATTCAAGCGGGAGTTTGAGTTTTTTGCACATTTGTTTTAGAGGGCCATATGAACACAAACACCCCTCCGCAGAGCCCAAATGAAGCCGCCCTTTTCGCTCTGCTCAAGCAAGCAAGTATCACAACTGAAACCGTTGAACACGCTGCTGTTTTTACCGTCGAGGAAAGCGCTGCGATCAAAGCTGATCTGCCTGGCGGGCATACGAAAAACTTGTTTCTTAAAGATAAGTCTGGCGCCTATGCGCTCGTCTGTGCGGTGTCCGATACGGTGATCAAGGTCAATAAGCTGCATCCCCAAATCGGCATGAAGCGCCTGTCTTTTGGTAAGGCGGACGCGCTTGAGGATAAATTGGGCGTTAAGCCAGGCTCCGTCACTTTGTTTTCGATCATCAATGATACGGAGGGAGAGGTCAGGCTCATTTTGGACAAAGCACTATTTGATCACACAAAGGTGTGGTTCCACCCCTTGCGAAATACGGCGTCGACCGCCATCTCCACATCAGACATTGAGAAATTTGCGAAAGCGACAGGCCACACCCCGACGGTGATCGACTTTGCCGCTTTGCTAGAGGACTAATATGACCGAGATAAATGTGACACCGATGATCAAGGACAGTTCTGATCAAGACTTTATGGCTGACGTGGTCGAGATGAGCCAAACCACGCCCGTTGTCGTCGACTTCTGGGCTCCGTGGTGCGGTCCCTGTAAGCAGCTTATGCCCGCGCTAGAACGCGCTGTGAAAGGGGCTGGCGGGGCCGTGAAAATGGTCAAGATCAACATTGACGAAAACCCCGGTGTCGCAGGGCAACTGGGCGTGCGCTCTATTCCAGCTGTGTTTGCATTCAAAGATGGAAAGCCTGTCGACGGCTTTATGGGTGGGCAGCCAGAGAGCGAATTGGCGAAATTTGTCGGGCGTCTATCGGGGGCGTCAGACCCCAAAGCTGAAGCCGAAGAATTAGCCGTATGAGCCAAGGACAGCTTAGCGGCAGGTGACCCTGGCGGCGCTGCCCAAGATTACGCACACGCCCTAAAGCTTGATCCCGAATGTGCGCCAGCCTTGGCGGGCCTCGCGCGTCTATATCTCGATAGTGGGAACGAAGCACAAGCGGCCGAATTGATCGCGGCGGCACCTGATGCGATTACTGACCATCCTGAAATCAACGCAGTGCGCTCTCGCCTAACGCTGACGGCCGAGCCTGTCGCGGATGACGCAACAACTGAATTGCGCGCAGCCGTGGAGGCCAATCCTGACGATCTGGACGCCCGCCTAAATTTGGCCAAAGCGCTAGCCGCGAGCAATCAGAACGCAGAAGCTGTGGAGCATTTACTCTATTCTATCGGGAAAAATCGCGCCTATAAAAACGAGGCTGCGCGGCTCTTTCTGCTGACAATTTTTGAGGCTGAAGGCAATCAGTCGCCTATTTCAATCGAGGGGCGTCGCGCATTGTCTTCCATCCTATTTGCTTAGGAGTCGCGTTCCGTGAAGCCAGAACTGAAAGCGAGCCGTAACTAATATATGAGCGCACATTACAAATCTCTGACCCGTCGGACCAATCCCGAAACAGTGGCCTTGTTTCCGCTATCGGGCGCGCTCTTGCTGCCCGCTTGCGATATGCCGCTGAATATTTTTGAGCCGCGCTATCTCAACATGATCGACGACGCTCTAAAGGGTGAGCGCTTGATTGGTATGGTGCAAAGTCGTGATGATGGCAGTATTGCGAAAGTCGGAGCCTTGGGCCGTATTTCGCAATTTTCGGAGTCGGAAGATGGGCGATATATTATCGTATTAAAAGGCTTGAAGCGCTTTGACATCGTAGAGGAAATTGATGTCACCACGCCCTATCGCCAAGCTAAGGTCGATTTCTCCCGCTTTCACGAAGACGCTAATATTCACCATGCAAAGCAGACCAACGAAGCCTTATCAGAGACTGGGCGCGCTGATCGCGCGGCACTGACAGTTGCCATGAAAGCCTTGGCAAAAGCTATGAATGTAAAAATTGACTGGGATAGTTTGCAAGAAATCCCGTTGCCCATTTTGATCAACCAAGCCGCGATGATCTCTCCCTTTGCACCCGAGGACAAGCAATCTCTGCTAGAGGCGATCAGTTCTGATGACCGCCGTCGGCTCTTGATTGGGTTATTGCATCTTTACGCTAGCCAAGATTTGGGGCAAAAGGGTGACCAACAAAGACAATAGTTGTCATTTTAGGCAATCCTTGATCAGAGCATAGACACATGGCCAAGCCACCCAAAAAACCTGCCTCGAAAGCGAAAAAGCCCGCGCCCAAAGCTAAAGCGAAATCAAAAGCGCAAGCCGCGCAGCCGCGCACTGTTATTGATCCCAAAATGCTAGGTGTTCTCGTTTGTCCCAAGACAAAAGGGCCGCTAACATACGATTCTGCGACGAATGAGTTGATTAGCAAGAAGGCCAAGCTCGCCTATCCGATCCGCGATGGTGTGCCCATCCTGCTCGTTGAATCTGCGCGAAAACTGGATGAGGATACATGACCGAATTGACCCAAGCCCAACAAGACGCCCTTGATGCAGCCGCCTTTCGGCGGCTACTCGCACATCTGGACGATAATAAAGATGTTCAGAATATTGACCTGATGATCTTGGCTGGGTTTTGCCGCAACTGCCTATCTAAATGGTACCTTGCGGCAGCGGAATATCAAGGCGTTACCATGGATATGGACGCCGCGCGGGAACGTATTTACGGCATGTCATACGCCGAGTGGAAGGACAAGTACCAACCCAAAGCGACAGCAGATCAACTCGCCGCTTTTGAAGCGCGCGGAAAATAACCCGCACTTGACCCCCACGCCGCGCGCCCCCATCTATTTCATAAGATGGAGACCGCTATGAATCACGATTATGCCGACGCGTCGCAATGGCGCGGTATAACTATTTTGTCCGTGCGCAAGAACGGTAAGGTCATCGTCGTGGGCGACGGACAGGTCAGCGCAGGCAATACAGTGATGAAGTCAGGTGCGCGGAAAGTCCGCACCTTGGCGGGCGGTAAGGTCTTGACCGGTTTCGCGGGCGCGACAGCTGACGCCTTTGCGTTGTTGGAGCGATTAGAGGCAAAATTAGAACAGCACCCCACGCAACTCGCGCGCGCCTGTGTTGAACTCGCCAAAGACTGGCGAACAGATAAATATCTGCGTCAACTGCAAGCCATGATGATCGTCGCCGATGCCAAAGAGACATTCGTCCTCACAGGCAATGGCGATGTCGTGCAGCCCGATGAGCAAGAGACCGGTAGCGGGATCACAGCGATTGGCTCTGGCGGAAACTTCGCCCTCTCCGCCGCTCTGGCCATGGATGAATACGAACCAGACGCGGAAGCCTTAGCCCGTAAAGCGATGGCGATCGCGGATAGAATATGTGTCTTTACCAATGGCAACTTGACGCTCGAATCCCTCAAGACGACTTAGTGAGTAAAGTAATTAATTAATTTATCCGCTGTCACAGTGACGGTCTGCCCTATTGGGTCAGCGTCGACCAACCAGGTCAATAAATCTGCCTGCCCCTCCCGGCTCGGATGGGCATAGAGGCGCGCGCCACTGTCAATATCTTGACCAATAATGACAGCACTGTGTGGCTCCCCTCTTTTATAGGTCACACAATAGCTCTCTATCGTCGCCGTCCCTGAAAAACTCCCCAATATTTGGGCCTTTGGGCCATCTTCTGCCAAGTGGCGCAAAATTGGCGTGGGTGTTTTGGGCGGCAGGGCAGAATAAATCCCAACCGCGTGCTTGCTCATAAATCCACCATTGGCATAGACCGCACCGTAACTTTGTGGCGATACACGAAGCTGCGTGACCATGTCTGCAATAGCATGAAGCGAGTAATTATTTCCCGGCCCGCCGAAAAAGGCGAGTCCCCCTGTCAGGGTCAGGTTGTCTTGGGTCATATCAAGGCCAAAGGCTTTGGCGCTTTCATATACCACAATCGGAAAACAGCTATAGAGGTCGTGTCGCGCAACGTCTTTCGCTTGCACACCCGCAATGGCGAGCGCTTGTTCGATACAAGCGGTCAGAACGGGCGAACGGTCTAGGTGCGGGCGTTCCAATATCGGCAGCTCTGTGCCGTCTGCATGTGCGTGAAGATAGATAAATTTTGCAGGGTCAACGCCCCAGGCTTGTGCCTGTTGATATGTTGTCAAGATGACCGCTGCGCCCTGATTGACGCTGTCTTTGGGGCCAATGTCTTTGGGGTAAATATCGGTGAGGTAGGGGTTGTTATCCCCTGCAATAGCAAGCCCTTCGGGCAATACATCTTTGAACATCGCAAAAGGATTGGCCTGTGCTGTTTGGGCTAAGCCGCTCATCCAACTTGCCACAGTTGAGAGGTAATCACGGCGCGACAGACCAAGGCGGGCGCGTCGGGCGTTTTCAAGCAATGTGTAGCATTGCAGCGGTTGAAACACTTGGTGGCTCATGGCGGGCGGCGTAACCAGAAGTGGGGGCTTTGACGGGTCTAACCCAAACAGCCCCCGATCCTGCAGCTTAGCCGTCGCGGGCATTGACCAATCAGGCTTTGCCCCAGCCCGCATGGCGGCTTTCATGTTTGCGATAGCTTCGCCGCCGCAAATCAAGACGGCTTTTGCCTCTCCGCCCTCGAGCAATTCTGCCGCTTCCGCAATCAATGTCTGTGGTGTTTGCCCGCCGATCATGTCGTAAGCGTAGTGCCGAGCAGCAATGCCCGAAGCCGTCGCGACAGCCGCAGGAAAGTTTTCTGCTCGGCCAAATGGACAGGGGAAGACAGGGCCGCTATCGCCAAATAATCGGACTCCGAACACCCAATCAATACCCGCGTCCACCCCTTTGACGCCCGTATCAGACACAGCCGCACGAACCGCCTCTGCCGCCATATTAACGGGGCCGGGCGCATTCAAGAGATCAGCGGCTACATCAGTTTGATATTGTCCCACACCGATGATGACGGGAGTATTGGCAGGTAATGGGGCTTTGGATGACATAGAAAATGCTGTAAGCTTTTTGTCAGAAAAGCTCAATCGATTAGGCGAACGCATGACCAAAATGACCGAGACGCAAATCGCGGCCGCACTAGATGCAGGGATTATCTCGCCCGATCAAGCCCAAGCCATGCGCGCCGATTTAGGTCAAAACCCCGCTCCCACACGCCCCAGCAAGCCGACAGATGCCGTGATCGGACAAGAAGACAATATGCGCTTCCTCCGCAGCTTCTCCGACGTGTTTATCGGAATTGGCCTAATTTTGTTGGTGTTGGGGTTGTCCGGAATGACAGCCATGATAGGCGGCGGAACACTTTATCTTGCGGCTGCGGCGGGCGTAGCGGTTCTGGCTGATTTCTTTGGGCGCAAGAAGAGAGCGCACTTTCCAACACTCATTCTAGCGCTCACATTTTTGATTTTTGCGCAGCGCGGTTTCGGCGCTTGGCTTGGCGGGAGCGGGACGTTGGCGGCCCTTGTCACAGCTGGCGTTATGGGGTTGTTTTACTGGCGCATCAGATTGCCGTTTTGTGTGGCGTTGATCGCCCTCTCTCTGCTTTATTTATTGTTCGCCATTCTTGCTGAAACCATGCCCGAACTGACGCGCGGGAACCTGGGTGTTGTGTTATTCCTATCGGGATTAGTCGTGTTCGGGGTCGCCCTGATTTATGATATGCAAGACCTACACCGACGCACACGGTTTGCGGACAATGCTTTTTGGCTTCACTTCATCGCTGCGCCATTACTTATTCATGGCCTTGTCATTATGTCGATCAAAACCAAATCTGACGTCCTATTTGGGTTTATCCCAATGGTCAGTGTGAGCCGCGCCGATGCAGGATTTATGTTGGTCATTATATTTATCCTAACACTTATTGGCCTCGCCATTAATCGTCGCGCTTTGATTGTTAGCTCGCTGGGGTATGCGGGATTTGCATTGGCGTATCTATTTGATGGTGTAGGCATGAATTTTGCGACAAGCGCTTTGTCAGCGCTTTTGGCTCTGGGCGCCCTCGTCGTCTTTCTGGGCGTGGGCTGGCATGAGGCGCGGAATTTGTTGATCAAAGTCTTACCGAAATGGCGCATTTTTCCTCCGCCTTTTGAAGAGCAAACGCCATCGTGATTTCGGCTCTTGATTTATCGGCTAAGTGACCCACCTATAATCCATGACAGATTTTTCTCCCCGCGAAATAGTTTCCGAGCTTGACCGTCACATCGTGGCGCAAAATGATGCCAAGCGCGCTGTGGCGATTGCGCTGCGCAATAGATGGCGGAGGCGGCGTGTGCCAGTTGATTTACGCGATGAAATTACGCCGAAAAATATCCTCATGATCGGCCCTACAGGCGTTGGGAAAACAGAAATTTCGCGCCGCCTTGCCAAGCTAGCCCAAGCTCCGTTTATCAAAATCGAAGCCACGAAATTCACTGAGGTCGGCTATGTGGGCCGCGACGTAGAGCAAATTATTCGTGATCTAATTGAGGCCGCCATCACCCTGTTGAGAGACCAAAAACGCGAGCTGGTGAAAGTGCAGGCGGAGGCAGCGGCAGAGAAACGTATTCTGGACGCCCTCGTCGGTGAAAATGGCCGAGACGCCACGCGCGATAAGTTTCGCCAGCAACTTATCCGCGGCGAATTAGATGATACCGAAGTCGAGTTACAAATGACGGACACGACATCGCCGTTTCAAGGCGTAGAAATCCCGGGCCAGCCAGGTAGCGGCATGGGCATGCTCGACCTGTCGGCGATGTTTGGCAAAGCAGGTCGCACGAAGACCGTGAAGCTGCGAATCGGTGATGCGCATGGGCCGTTGCTCTCAGAAGAATCTGATAAGCTGTTAGACGATGATGCGATCAAACGCGAAGCTGTGCATTTGGCCGAGCAAGACGGTATCGTCTTTTTAGACGAAATTGATAAAATCACAACGCGGTCTGATGCACGCGGCGGCGATGTGTCCCGCGAAGGGGTTCAGCGAGATCTCCTGCCGTTGATTGAGGGCACGACCGTTGCGACGAAATACGGGCCCGTGAAAACAGATCATATTTTGTTCATTGCGAGCGGCGCATTTCATGTGGCTAAACCGTCTGACCTTTTGCCTGAACTACAAGGACGACTGCCAATCCGCGTCGAATTACGCGCTCTGACGGAAGACGATTTTGTTCGCATCCTGACAGAGCCAGAGGCCAGCCTGATCCGTCAATATACGGCGTTACTCGCGACGGAAGAGGTCACGCTAGATTTCACGGATGACGGCATTGCAGAGATTGCGAGGGTTGCGGCGCAAGTGAACGCCTCTGTCGAGAACATCGGCGCGCGCCGACTCCAAACAATCATGGAGCGTGTGCTGGATGATATTAGTTTTAAGGCCACCGACAAAGGCGGCGATACGCTAACAGTTGATGCCGCCTATGTGCAGGAACATGTTGGCAAGCTGGCCGCCGACCAAGACCTCTCAAAGTTTATTCTTTAGCTGAGACGGCTTATTTCTGCTGCGCCATTTTTACCATGGATTGTAAAGCGGCGCTCATCATCGGAGTTTGCGAAGCGGCCATAGGTGCTTTGGTGTAGCAACCATCAATCATCACAGCGTGATCTGTATAAAGCCGTTCGCCCTTAAACTTGGCATCATGGCTCGCGACGACTTGATTTTGATAATCTGTGACTTGCTGCTGCATCGCATCTGCCTTGGCTTGGTCGCCGCCATTAAACTCCAGCAGACCTGGCGTAATGTGTTCGTCTTGAATGAAAGCGCGGTATTGCGTTAGCGCGTCCAGTAAAGCCGCGCGGTCGGCTTTGTCATATTTGGACTTTGGCAAAGATTGTAGCTTCGCCGTGACATAATCTAGCGTCGCGACACAGCCCGACATATCATTGACAGACGGCTTGGCAGATGCGGTCATGGGAAGGCTGATGGTCGCCGCTGTCATTGCAAGCGTCAGTGTGGAGTGAATAACATATTTCATAGGTGCGCCCTTTATTTTTTAGGCTTCCAGATATGCAATTTTTTCTTTCGCGTTCAAGTGGTTTTTTATCCGCCTGTCTTGCGCTAGCTTTTCAAAAACACATACCACGCGCCCGTGCCGCCATGGCGAATATGTGCCTGCGCGTAACTGGCAATTAAGGGGCGAATGTCAGGATCAGATATCCAATCAATAAAGTTGCGGCGCAGAACACCATTGAGGCGCAACCCCTTTCCCGTCACCACTAAGACACATCTTTGCTGCCGATTAGAGGCACGAATAATGGCGCTATGGAGGGCGGGTTTTGCCTGCGCTTGCGTCATATCGTGGAGGTCGATCTTACGGTCAATATGAACGAGCCCACGACGGGTCTTTTTATCCTGCTGAACATCCAGCGTTTGCGGCAGGGTCCGAGGCGCGGGCGCGGCAGGGGGCGGAAGGCGAAGCATATTGGCGAAATCTTCACGAGATGGCAGCGGTTTCGCAGCGCCTTTCCCGTGGGGTTTGCGGCGTGGGGCTACCGTTTTGGCGACTTTTTGCCAAACCTGTTTTTCATCTGGGCCAAGCCGCCGCGCCATTAACTTACCCCAAAAGGTCTTGGTGCAATCGCTTTGGGAAGCAGCAGCGTCCATGTCACGGGATGTTTCATCACACCCGCCTTATCACCAGCAACTGCGCCAGAGCCAAAGAACAGATCCCCGCGCAGCGGGCCGCGAATGGCATTGCCCGTGTCTTGTGCCGCCACCAAAAGGCTGGCGGGTTCGCCTTTATAATCGCCAGGATATTGCGGCAACGTCGTTTCTAGCCAGACTAACGTACCGTAGGGGTGATAGCGATTGTCGACAGCGATTGAACCCATAGTGGTCAGCGGCACACGCATCGCACCACGTGGACCTTCGCCCGGCAAAATCGCTTGTTCCGTGAAGAAAATATAACGGGGGTTTTGGTTCATTAATTCGCGCGTAGCAGACGGGCCTTTGCGTGCCATCCAGTCTTCGATGGATTGTTTTGAGGCTTGCTCAAGGGTCATCTCACCGCGCTGGACTAAAACCTTTCCGATGGATTTGTAGCGCTTGCTATTATGGCCTGCATAGGCCGCGCGCACGGACTGGCCATTGCCAAATTTAATGCGCCCTGATCCTTGTACTTGCATGAAAAAGACATCGATCGGGCGGCCGTAAGCTATGACGCGGGATGATCTGGCTGATAGTTTAGAGCGGGCCAAGTTTTGCACAGCCTTGCTGGCTGGTTTAGCTAAGATCGGCTCGGAGTAAATCGCGTCAGGCGTCACGCGCACATCGATTTCAGGCTCGTAATAACCCGTCAACAAACCCGGTTTCCCGTCTTGCACAGAGAGCGTGACGGGTAGAAACTCGGTTTCGAAGAACTGCCGAACCTCCCAAGCGCCAGCGCCATTTGCATCCAACGCTTGCGCCTTTAGACAGGCCGAGGTCCAGTCTTGGTAGCGGCCATATTCAGGCTGCTTGGGATTGAGATAGGCCAACGGGTCGGCCTTCATCCACGCTTCGCACCCCTTGGCAAAGGCATGCAGCGCAGGGCGATGATCTGATCCTGCCCAGCCTGAGAGTTGTGCAAATTCATTGGGCGTTTCGTAAATCGGTTCGGGCGGCGCGTCTTTGGGGGTGGGGGCGGCGCAGGAATAATGGGCGGCGGCGGCGGGGTCTCAATAGGTTCCGCCAAGACTATTACACCTGGGTTTTCAACATCAGGTGCAGGATAGTTCGTTATTGTTTCCTCGCCCTCTGGCAGCGGCACTGTCGCACACGCGCTTAGCACGCCGCACACAATGGCTAACACTGCACCGCGCCACATGATTAAGCTTTCGTGTCGGGTGTCGGATCTGCCTCAAGAGCGTCGCCTTCGCTCGGCGCAACAGCGGAGAGCTTCCATGCAGGATCACTTGACTTCATGTTCCGTTGATATTCCCATACCTCAGAAATTGAAGACAGAACATCAGGATCGCCCTGCAAAACATTTCCTTCTTCATCCAATAAAGCAGAGGTCAATTCAGCTTCATACAGCACTTGGATAATACCTGTTTTACCGTCGACTTCCGCCGATTGAATTGAGCATTTACGAAGTCGCCCAAGATCAGTGACTTGGCGCTGGTTTTTCTCTTCGCGCGCTGAAATAGCGGCGTCATAAATCGCGTAAACGTCATCCGTCAAAAGTTCGCTCAGCTGCTCGCGATCGCCATTTGCGTAAGCTTCTAGCACCATAGAATAGGCCGCCTTCGCGCCGTTCATAAAATTGGCGGGAGAGAAATCTTTGTCGAGCTGTGCAATCGCGCCTAAGCCTGTTTTCTCTTCGCTCGCGGTGAGCGCATTTATCGGCTCTGACCCTGCTTTCGGGTTGCCGTCACCTAAAAATTTAGAGGGGTCCAACGCGGCGTCTTCGCCCTGCCCGACATTTTTACCTAAGACAGAATAGAAAACGACACAGACAATCGTGGCTATGGCGGCATAAAGGATGACTTGAAACATTCAATTTTTCTCTTTTTTCTAGGCGCGGCATGGAATTGCGCAAATTTCTACCTATATACGATTGAGTAAGAGATAGGTATGGGCGGCGCAATAAGCAATTGCGACACACACATCCCTATGTTAGCCGAATGATGATTTTTGCCGTACCCTGTGTGCGGCCAAACAGAAGGACCCAATTATGGCGAAGAAACCTAAAAAAGAGGCTGTGCCAGAAGAAGCCACGCCAGCCCCAGAAGCCCCTCAGGGGCCGATGTTACGGGTATTGGCCCAATACACCAAGGATTGCAGCTTTGAGAACCCCAATGCGCCAGAAAGCCTTCGCTCTGGCCTCGAAGCGCCTGCCATTAATATTGGTATCGAAATTGGCCGTCAGTTCATGGATGATGATACGGTTGAGGTGACGCTGATGCTACGCGCTGATGCTCGCCGCAAAGACGGTAAAGGTGCAGAACAAGTCGCGTTTTTAGCTGAGCTTGAATACGCGGGGCTCTTCGCCTTCCAAGGCGTAGGTGTTGAGGAAATTCAACCCATGATCATGATCGAGTGTCCGCGCCTTCTCTTCCCCTTCGCGCGGCAGATGATGGCAGAGATGACGCAGAATGGTGGATATCCGCCGATCATGTTGGAGCCGCCCGATTTCGCCGCGATGTTCCGCGAAGAACTCATGCGCCGCGCTGCCGACGCCCCCACAAATTAGATTATAAAAAAGCCCTCTATTGGAGGGCTTTTTCTTTATCCTAAAGCTTAGGTTAGAAACCTAAGTATTCATGCTGTCAAAGAAATCTGAATTGTTCTTTGAATCCTTCAGCTTAGACAACAGCCATTCAATCGCATCCATAGTTCCCATTGGATTAAGGATGCGGCGCAGAATATAGGTCTTGGTCAATTCATCCGCTGGAATCAGCAGCTCCTCTTTTCGCGTGCCTGACTTTGTAACGTCAATCGCTGGGAAAATGCGCTTGTCTGCAACCTTGCGATCTAGCACGATTTCCGAGTTGCCCGTGCCTTTAAATTCTTCAAAGATCACTTCGTCCATCCGGGAGCCTGTGTCGATCAAAGCCGTTGCGATGATTGTCAGCGATCCGCCTTCTTCGATATTTCGCGCGGCACCAAAGAAACGCTTTGGACGTTGCAGAGCATTGGCATCCACGCCGCCCGTCAGGACTTTACCAGAGCTTGGCACAACCGTGTTGTATGCCCGGCCTAATCGTGTGATCGAGTCGAGCAAAATCACAACATCCTTACCGTGTTCGGTCAGGCGCTTCGCTTTTTGGATCACCATTTCCGCGACCTGCACGTGGCGGGTGGCAGGTTCATCAAACGTCGAGGAAACGACTTCGCCTTTCACAGAGCGCTGCATATCCGTCACCTCTTCGGGCCGTTCATCAATGAGCAAGACCAGAACATAACATTCGGGGTGATTACGTTCGATAGAGTGGGCAATGTTCTGGAGTAGGACTGTTTTACCTGTCCGCGGCGGCGCCACAATCAAAGCACGCTGTCCCTTACCGATCGGCGCAACAATGTCGATCACGCGGCCTGAGTTATCTTTCAGGGTTGGATCAGGAATTTCCATGATAAAGCGTTCGTCTGGGTATAGCGGTGTTAAATTATCGAAGTGCGCTTTATTGCGAGCTTGCTCTGGCGTGCCGAAGTTAAGCGACACGACTTTGCTCATGGCGAAATAGCGCTCATTATCTTTGGGGCTGCGAATCTCGCCAGAGATCGTATCGCCAGTCCGTAAGCCGAAACGGCGGATTTGTTGCGGGCTGACATAAATATCGTCCGGGCCTGGCAGGTAGTTAGCGTCTGGCGCGCGCAGAAAGCCGAAGCCGTCTTGCAGGACTTCCAAAACACCAGAGCCGTTAATCTGAACATCTCCCTCTGCCATATCTTTGAGAATGGAGAAAAAGATATCTTGCTTTCGCATCGAACCAGCATTTTCGACGCCAACATTTTCAGCGAATTTAATAAGTTCTGCAGGTTTGAGGAGTTTGAGGTCATCAAGGCTGATGGCGGTCATCCCCTCAATGTCTTGGTCTAATAGGTTGGTCATAATCTGTCTTTTGATTTGGGGGAATAGGCACGCTGTCTTGGGTAAGTCCGAAGAGCAATTATAGGGTGCATCACAACCAGAACAGTTGCGTGATATTTAAATACACTATGCCAGATAAGAGCGTCAAGCCCTGAAATAGGGGTCAAATTTGAGGGTCAGTTGTGCTAGCTAGAACGGTTTCACAATCGCCATAATAACAATGATCAGCGTAAAGATCGCTGGCAATTCATTAATGCGGCGGAAGAATTTTTCAGACTTTGGCCGCCCACCATTCAAAAACGCTTTGCGCGTGACTGCTAGCCACATGTGATACGCAATCAAACTAAAAACGAGCAAGAGTTTGACATGCAGCCAGCCTGAACTCGTTAGCGTCTCGATATTATAGCCTATCAAAACGAGCCCTAGCACAAAGGCCACAATCATGGCAGGGTTCATAATAATACGCAGGAGCTTGGCCTCGGCTTCTTCCATTTTGGCCTCTAGCTCACCACCTTTTTCTGCAACGGAATGATAAACAAATAGGCGCGGCAAATAGAGCAAACCCGCCATCCAAAAAATAACGGCAGCCAGGTGAAAAGCTTTAATCCAAAGATAGGCGTTAGACATAATTGGGCTCTTTCCCGCGAACGTGATCGACGACAGCTTGGACATTTTCAATTTTCACATCTGGTGTGACGCCATGTCCTAAATTGAAAATATGTGGCCCGCCTTGCGCGTCTTGTAAAACGCGCTCGACAGCACGGTAAAGAGCTGAGCCTCCAATGCGCAAAGCTAGCGGGTCAAGATTCCCCTGCACCGGCATGCCCTCGGGTAAAGTCGCGCGGAAATCGTCCATCGGCATTTGTGTGCCGGCCGCGATTGCTGTAATATCGGTTTCATGTGCATATCGGATCGCATTTAACCCTGCGCCGCGTGGAAACCCGATAATGGGTTTAGTTACGCCAGCCGCCCGCACACGAGAAACTATATCTTGTGTCGGTTTAATCACAAGCCGTTCAAATAATTGCGGTGATAGACCTTCGGCCCAGCTCTCAAATATCTTAAGGACATCGGCCCCCGCTTTCGCCTGGCCGATTAAGTATTCCGCACTGCTATGCACCAAAGCTTCGAGTAAATCAGACATAGCTTGCGGGTTTTCGTAGGCGAAGCGTTTAGCGACTTCTTTGGTCGGGCTACCGCGGCCTTCGATCATATAGGTCGCGACAGTCCACGGGCCGCCACAAAATCCTATCAGCGTCTTTTTGTTATCCAAGCCAGCCCGAACTTTAGCGACAGTTTCGTAAACAGAACTGATCCGGTCAGAGGCCCCTTCTACTGTTAAACCCGAGATGTCTTTCGCCGTGAGGGGTTCTAGGATTGGCCCCACCCCTTTTTCAAATTTAACCTCACGTCCTAGGCCAATCGGAACAAGCAAAATATCTGCAAATAAAATCGCTGCATCCATATCGTAACGACGGATTGGCTGTAGTGTTACCTCAGCCGCTTTGTCTGGCGAAAAACAAAAATCGATGAAGTCTTTGGCAGACGCTCTAACTTCTAGATATTCAGGAAGATGCCGACCCGCTTGGCGCATAAACCAAATCGGAGGATGGTCAGCGGTGTGACCTGATAAGACGTCTAAGAGGGGTTGGGTCATAAATGAAAACTTACATAGGGTTGCGGAGCGCTTAAAGCCTCGTTTATAGACAGAGTTATGCAGCGTGAACCCCCTTCCCTTATATATTAAATAAAAGGAGTGATAGAAATAGAGGTGTGGCAAATGTGTATAGCTCGCCAAACATTTGATAGATTTTGGATAAAACGACTAATTTTGAGGCCTCTCTGTGGATCAAGCGAATTGAATAAACTTACTCATAGGGTGGGGATAACCAAATAAAAACTGATCACAGGCGCAAATTCGTTGTGCCTAAAATTATGAGCTAAAAGTGGGATAAAAACCATTCACAGGATTAAGCTTTTGTTAAGAAATTGTGTCCTGACCTGCATAAGTTAACACTTCGTTAACAGCTTACCCCCGCCATTCGACTTTCCAATCGAGCTATTCAGCAATTTGTGGACAGATGGGGAAAGCTGCGCGTAAAAGCGGAATATATGTCAGACCGAAACTCCAATATTGCCATCTATTTCCACGTACACCTTGTAAGTGATTCCACGGGTGAAACGCTTGTGGCGATGATGAAGGCGTCTACCGCACAATTTAGAAATGCGACGGCGCTTGAGCACCTCCACGCACTTGTTAGGTCTGAGGAGCAGATGGAGAAGACCCTTGAACGGATCGGAGCAAAACCTGGTATTGTTCTTTACACGCTAGTAAATGGTGAACGGCGACGACGATTGGAGGAGTTTTGCGTGAGGCGGAATATTCCCGCAATCTCAATTCTTGATCCTACTCTTTCTGTATTAGGCCGTTATCTCGGCTCCGCTATGATCTCTGAAGTTGGCGCGCAGCGTAACTTGGACGCGGAATATTATCAGCGGATTGCCGCGCTTGATTTTGCGATGGCTCACGATGACGGTCAGAATGTGGCAGGCCTCGTAGATGCCGATATATTGCTGTTGGGGGTGAGTCGGACATCGAAAACACCAACGTCAATCTATCTTGCCAATCGGGGGTATAAGACAGGAAATATCCCGCTTGTGCCTGGCGCACCCTTACCAGCCATCTTGGATGAGCTGAAAAAACCACTGGTTGTCGGGCTTGTGGCCTCCCCTGACAGGATTGTCCAAATTCGAGAGCAGCGCCTTATGGGTCTACGTCAAGATGCCCAGACAGACTATATTGACCAAGATCGTGTGAGAGATGAAATGCGTCAAGCCAAACGCCTTTTTATTAAGCGGGGTTATAAAGTCGTTGATGTCACGCGTCGGTCTATTGAAGAAACATCGGCGCAGATCATTAATCTCTATCAAACCAACCGACCGAAAGAACAAGATCTATGACTATGCCAATTATTCTTGCCTCTGGTTCCGCTATTCGTCGCGAGATCATGGAAGGTGCAGGTCTTGATTTTGACGTTGTTGTGAAGCCAGTGGATGAAGCAGCCATAAAAGACGCGATGCTAGCTGACGGTGCGCGGATGCGAGATATTGCAGATGCCCTTGCTGAGGCCAAGGCCCGCCGCGTGTCCCAACAGCAAGAGGGGCTCGTCATTGGATCTGATCAAATCATGGTCATGGATGGTCAGCTATTTGACAAGCCCGCCTCGGTTGAGGCGGCGCGAGAGCGCCTCATCGCGATGCGTGGCAAAACGCACGAGCTGATTGGCGCCACAGTAATTTGTGAAAATGGTCAAGCCGTTTGGCGGCATATTGCAGTTTCAAAGCTAAGCGTGCGGGATTTCTCAGATACATTTCTAGACACTTACATAGCCCGCGAGGGAGACAGTCTGATGAAATCGGTTGGCGCTTATCGATTTGAAGGCCCGGGCGCGCAACTATTTTCGGCCGTTGAAGGCAACTTTTTCTCTATTCTAGGACTGTCACTCCTGCCGATTTTAGATTATCTGCGCGTGAGAGGGGCGATCGTCGCATGAGTCAGATTACAAAATTAGCAGGCGTATGTGGATGGCCCATCCATCAATCGCTGAGCCCTGTTCTGCATAATTACTGGCTGCGTGAGAGCGGGATTGCGGGAGCTTATATCCCTTTTGCGGTTCGTGAGGATGAAGCAGAGCGGGCTTTTCGGTCATTGCTGAAAACGTCAATCGCTGGCGTGAATGTGACAATGCCCCTGAAAGAAATAGCGTTTCAATCCGCGGATGAGGTGACAGAAGATGCGCAAAAACTCGGCGTTGCAAATTGCCTCTATAAACGAGACGGACGGCTAATTGCGCATAATACAGATATGGAGGGTTTCGCGGTCCCCGCTTTTGCAACACGTTAAAGCAACAGATTTAGCTAAATCGACAGTGTTAATCATTGGTGCTGGCGGTGCGGCAAAGGCTGTGATTGGCGCGCTATTGTCGCTGGGTGTGCCTGAAATTCGGGTGACAAATCGCAATGATGCAAAAGCGGCTGACCTCGTGGCTATGGCTGACCTGCCGAGCCTTTACGCTGTTCCCTGGGCGGAGCGTCACGAGAGTTTGCGCAGCGCAGACATTGTTGTGAATTCGAGCGCGGGCGGTATGGCGGGCAAACCCCCGCTTGATTTTGATCTCACAAACGCGCCCGACACGGCCTTTATTTATGACCTAATTTATACGCCGCGTATGACGCCACTCTTGAAGGCCGCCAAGCGTCAGAAGTTGGCGTATTTGGGCGGTTTAGATATGCTGATTGCGCAGGCAAAACCGTCATTTCGATTGTTTTACGGGACTAACCCAAAGGCAGGATCAGACCCAACGGAGGTTTTGCTGTCTGCCTTGAAATCTGGACAGCGGTGATGAAGATTATTGGGCTGACAGGGTCGATCGGCATGGGAAAATCGACAACGGCCAACATGTTTGCAGATTTAGGGTGCCCTGTTTTTGACGCAGACGCCGCAGTTCATAAACTTTATGCCAAGGGTGGTAAGGCCGTCCCTTTGATCCGCGCTGTCTTCCCTGACGCGATAAAAAATGACGCCGTAGACCGCGCAGTTTTGGGCCAGCACATGCGGGCCGATCCGTTAAGCTTGAGAGTCTTGGAAAGTTTCATCCACCCTTGGGTTGGCGAAATGCGGTCTGAATTTCTGCAACAAGCCAGGAATAATAAGGCCAAAGCCGTTTTCTTTGATGTGCCTCTATTGTTTGAAACGGGCGGCGACAAATTCGTTGACGCCACTGTGGTTGTCAGCGCCCCTGCGAAAGTGCAGCGGGAGCGCGTTATGGCTCGCCCTGGCATGACGGCTGAGTTGTTCTCACAGCTACTAGCGAGACAAATGCCGGATTCTGAAAAACGAAAGAGGGCGGATTACGTCATATCCACAGGCGAAGGTCTGGCCTTTGCGCGCGAACAGGTGCAAACAGTGCTCAGCGATATTTTAGGGATGAAGATCGCGACATAGGCACACGCTAAGTTAAATAGTGCAAGGGGATCACGAGACGATGCGCGAAGTAGTCTTTGATACGGAAACGACAGGCTTTAAGGCGAACGATCCTGAAAACCCTGATCGACTGGTAGAGATCGGCTGCGTTGAGTTGGTCGACCTTCTGCCGACAGGCCGTCAATTTCACTGCTTCGTTAATCCAGAGCGCGATATGCCAGAGGGGGCCTACAAAGTTCACGGACTGTCCGAAGCTTTTCTGCGCGAAAATGGGGCGCTTTTCAAAGATGTCATAGATGACTTTATGGCGTTCATCGGCGATGCCCCATTGATCGCCCACAATGCGCGGTTTGATATGGGGTTTATCAACGCCGAATTGGCCCGAGCGGGTGCGCCGATATTACCGCCTAGTCGATTTAAAGATACGCTCGCCATGGCGCATGCAAAATTTCCTGGCTCTCCTGCCTCTCTCGATGCGCTGTGTAAGCGGTTTGATATTTCTCTATCTGCCCGCGACAAACATGGGGCCATCATTGACTCAGAATTGCTGGCGATGGTCTATCTTGAACTGTGCGGAGGGCGCGAGCGTAATTTGGGCTTAGATCTCGCGGCGGGACATTTCCGAGACCCCAGCGCGGACAAAAATTAATCCAGCAAAGGCGCGACCCAAGGCGCTCCCAAAACGCCTCACAGATTCAGACGTAGAAGCCCATGCTGCATTTATCGAGACGCTTGGCGAGAAAGCTGTCTGGCAGAAGGTTTGGCGAAAACAAGCGCGTCAAAGAGGCTAAAACAGGCTGAATTTTCAGACCTGTTAATTCCCAATCATAGTTCGCTCAAACAAGCGCGATATTTAATTTCGCTATCCTGGCTCAATCCTGTAATTGGGCGATATTGATTAGCGTAATCTGAGACCAGAACGTGAGCGCGATCTTGATATGTCCGCAAACCTCGAACCTCGCTTTTCTTCCCGACGCGCCCGAGCATGAATGACGTAGTGTCAAGCTTCGACATGTCAGCCGTCGCCAGTCGTCCGCCCATCCAAATAGCTTGCCCGCGCATGGGGGTATCGGGACCGATTGATAGTAGCATATTCGGCGCTAATTTCGCCAGTCGTTTGGCTTGAGAGGGTTCATAACTGATCAAGATAACTTGATCTCCCATGCCATATTCATTAATTAAATCAATAACTTGAGACTCTCTAGCAGAAGATTTAAAATCAATCTCAAGGTATAAATTGCCCTTAGCTGTTGCGAGCATGTCGGCAAATAATGAAGGCCGTTCAGCGGACAAAACACCCTTGCGGCTCTCTAATAATATACTCTCTAGTCCTGCTTTTGTCGTCGAGGCAACGGGCCCTTTCCCTGTGGTCATCTCGTCCCACACACCATCATGAAATGTGATCAGTGTATCGTCGCGCAGACCTGCAATATCAATCTCTGCCATAAGGTAACCGCCCGCAATAAGTTTTTTCAGCGCAGAGATTGAATTCTCTGGTTCATCCCAGTCTTTACTTGTGCCGCGATGGGCGGCGATGATCGCAGCTTCCTGCGGAAGACACGCGAGATGTTCGCGAATGGGGGGAAGGTTTTGTGCTGACGCAACTGTGTCAGGTTTTGCCGAATTCAAAGGCGCGTCAGGGGTTGAGGCTGCACCACATGCGAGAGCCATCATGGCAGTCGTAACTAACGCAAAGGGCTTGATGTATTTGAATAGACATGAGGTGAAATCTGACATAGCGGCGCTTTGTTCTTTCGTTTTTGGGTCTATGGGCTTAGGAGGCGTTATGGCAGAAAACAGACGAGATTCAAGCGTGGGTATTGGAGGTGACGTCCATTCGGAAAACGCCTTGACGGAAACTATTTTTGCGCTGTCATCGGCACCCGGTCGCGCGGGCGTGAGTGTGTTTCGTCTCTCTGGGCCAAAGGCATCCTCTGCTTTGCAGTCTATGACCAAATCCGCCCTTCCGAGACCGCGGCAGGCCGCGCTTCGGTCCATATATGATGTTGAAGGCGAAATGTTGGATGCGCCGCTTGTTTTGTGGTTCCCTGCCCCAAAAAGCTTCACGGGCGAGGATTGCGTTGAGCTACAAGTTCACGGAAGCCCTGCTGTAATTGAAGGTGTTGCAGCTGCACTTCAGGCCTTAGGGCTTCGCCAAGCTCTCCCCGGAGAGTTTACACGTCGTGCAGTTGAGAATGGCAAAATGGATTTGACTGAGGCGGAGGGCTTGGCGGACTTAATAGACGCAGAAACAGACGGGCAGCGCCGACAAGCGATCCGGCAAATGGACGGTCAGCTTCGTCAGACCTATGAGGGTTGGCGCGATGATTTGCTGGACGCGATGGCACAAATTGAAGGCGAGATTGATTTTGCAGATGAGGCAGATGTGCCAGACGCGCTCTCTCATGCGGCCTATCCAATCCTAAAGAATGTCTCAGAGGCAATGACTTTGGCTATTGCCAATGTTGGACGTGGGGAGGCCATCCGCAACGGTATCGAAATTGCGATTATCGGCGCCCCCAATGCTGGCAAATCGACATTGATGAACACGCTGGCAAAACGTGACGTGGCAATCACTTCGCCAGAAGCTGGCACTACTCGCGATGTTGTTGAGGTTCAAATGCGCCTAGCGGGGCTGCCTGTTACATTATTAGATACGGCGGGCCTGCGCGAGACCGAAAACCTGATTGAAGCGGAAGGTGTTAAGCGCGCGCGTGCGCGAGCCAGTGCTGCGAATATCCGAATTTGGGTGCAGCGTCCTGGCATTGAGGACGGGAATGAATTCAACACTCTTATGTCACGTGATGATATAAAAATATATAATATTTCAGAGGGTTACGAAGCAGACGTATCAAATCCTAACATAATAACGAACGCTCAGACAGGCCAAAATATTGACGCTTTACTGTCAAAACTGGAAGATATTATAACCGAGCGTTACACTCAACAAGAGCACGCTGGTTTGACGCGACAACGGCATAAATCGTGTGTCCTGCGCGCCTTGGAAAACACTGACGCAGCTATGGATTTGTTAGCAGGCGCACCAGAGCTAGCGAGTGAAAATATCCGTGCAGCCCTATCTGCGCTCGAAGAGCTTGCGGGCGTGTCCGATATAGAGCAGGTCTTTGATCGGATATTTTCTCGCTTTTGTATCGGAAAATAGTATGTTTCACGTGAAACAGCACAGATTGTTCCACGTGAAACATTATTGATGTTGGAGGTAGGTAGGAGTGATGACTTGCCGACTCGACAAGCACATGCCGCCATTATAAATAGCGGCTCGATTGTTGTATCTAAGAGAGGTGGCCCAAATGTCTTGGGATGTCATTATTATTGGTGGGGGTCATGCGGGCTGCGAGGCAGCCGCTGCGTCCGCGCGCATTGGTGCCAAGACACTATTAGTTACTCATAAACCTGAAACGATAGGCGAAATGTCCTGTAATCCGGCGATTGGGGGCTTGGGTAAAGGGCACTTGGTGCGCGAAGTTGATGCGCTTGGGGGGTTGATGGGTGAAGTCGCTGATGCTTCAGGCATCCAATTTCGCCTCCTTAATCGGTCTAAAGGCCCAGCCGTCCGCGGCCCACGCACGCAATCTGACCGATATTTATATCGAGAGGCGATGCAGTCCAAGCTGCTAAATTACCCGAATTTGACAGTTCGGGCGGGCGCTGTTGACGACCTTATCACTGAAAATGGTGCCGTGCGAGGTGTTCGGCTCGAGAGTGGTGAGGAAATTGCGGCTGCTCGTGTTGTGTTGACGACGGGAACGTTTCTAAAGGGCGTGATTCACGTTGGCGATCAGCTAACCCCTGCGGGGCGTTGGGGCGAGGCCCCTGCCCTTGGTTTATCGGATCGGCTTTACACCGCGGGTCTGCGAATGGGTCGGCTGAAAACGGGAACGCCAGCAAGGCTAGAGAAGTCGTCTATCGATTGGGATGCGTTGGAGCAGCAAGCGGCTGACGACGATCCTGTTGTTTTTTCGTTTATGACTGACAAGGTTACAGTGCCTCAAATCACCTGTGGCATAACGCACACGAATGAAACCACACACACTGTTATTGCTGAAAACATAAAGAAATCAGCGGTTTATGGAGGTGGTCTATCGGGTCGTGGGCCGCGTTATTGCCCGTCTATTGAGGATAAGGTCGTGCGTTTTGCGGATAGAAACCGCCATCAAGTCTTTCTGGAGCCAGAAGGTCTGCCGGGCAACCCAGACGGCAATACGGTTTATCCTAACGGCATTTCGACCTCCCTGCCCGTTGATGTGCAAGATAGTTTTTTGCGGACCATGGCGGGCTTGCAGGATGTCAAGGTGCAGCGCTATGGCTATGCGATTGAGTATGATTATGTAGATCCGCGTGAATTGCGGATGACCTTAGAGGTCAAAGCCCTCCCCGGGCTTTACCTGGCGGGTCAAATCAACGGGACGACAGGATATGAAGAAGCGGCCGCACAAGGTCTCATTGCGGGCGCTAATGCAGCATTGGCAAGCCAAGATCGTGAATCGCTAATTTTGGACAGAAGCCAAGCCTATATCGGCGTGATGATTAGCGATCTGATTACCAAGGGCGTTACGGAGCCCTACCGCATGTTTACATCACGGGCAGAGTATCGCCTCATGTTGCGGTGCGACAATGCTGATCAGCGATTAACACCTATTGGATCAGAAATTGGTTTGGTGGGCGATGTGCGCAATACAGCGTTTAAGTCTAAAATGGATGATTTTTCTTCGGCTAAAACACTAGCAAAGTCTTTAGCAATGACTCCGAATCGACTTCGGGATGCTGGTGTGTCTGTCAATCAAGATGGTGTCGCCCGATCTGCATTTGATTTGCTGGCCTATCCGAAGATGACGGTTGAAACGCTCGCCTCCGTTTGGCCTGAGCTTGATGCGTTAAAGCCTGAAACCCAGGAATATTTGCAAACAGAAGCCACATATGCCGGTTATTTGGAGCGTCAGGCGCGTGATATTGAAGCGTTTAAGCGGGATGAGGGGCTTCGGATTGCGGATGGCTTGGATTATTCTGAGATTGGCGGCCTTTCAAATGAAGTGCGTCAAAAGCTTGAATCTGTGAGACCCGCGACGCTCGGCCAAGCCAGTCGCATCGAGGGCGTGACACCTGGGGCGCTAATGTCTGTGTTAGCCTATATCCGAAAGATGCAGAATGCGGCTTAGCTCACCCAGCTCTGATAAGTTTGGGGGTTTTGATAGCCCCATGACAGAGGGCCAATTTGCGGAGCTGACAAATGTTTCACGTGGAACAATGTCTGATTATATCGCGTGGCAGCAGCTATTATTGCGCTGGAATAAGAGGATCAATCTCGTGGCACCCAAGAGCTTGGCCGATTTTTGGCGACGTCACGCGCTCGATAGCTGGCAAATATGCCAGTTTTTGCCTGAAAAAGCTGCAAATATCGTGGACTTTGGCTCTGGGGCAGGGTTCCCAGCTATATCTGCCGCTATTCAATGCAAAAACATAGGGCAGGGCAGGGTGTTAATGATCGAATCAGCGGGTAAAAAGGCTAGTTTCTTGAAACAAGTCATCAGGGATTTGGGTTTACCAGCGGACGTTTCGTCAGACAGAATAGAGAAAATCGCTCCGCTCGGCGCTGACGTTATAACGGCGAGGGCTTTTGCTCCGCTGGATAGATTGCTCGAATATGCTGCCCCGCATAGCCATGCTGCAACAGAATTTATATTGCTGAAAGGCGAGACTGTGGAGCAAGAGATAGAAACCGCACGTGACCGATGGACTTTCGATTATAAAACCGTCAAAAGTGTGAGCGCAGATTCGGCGTCTGTCTTACTGATTTCCAACGTGAAGACAGTCGCGCCCACGTAATTGCAGCTTTTTACCGCCCGCATTTGGGGCTAAATTGATTAGGCAGAACATGAATTTTTCTCGGATCATCGCGATCGTCAATCAAAAAGGGGGGTTGGAAAGACAACGACCTCTATAAATTTGGCGGCCGCTCTGGCTCTGCAGGGTAAGCGAGTTTTGTTGATTGATATTGACCCGCAAGGCAACGCATCGACGGGCCTGGGCTTATCCCGCAGCCAGCGTGAACAGACAATATACCACGTGATGACAGAGGGCTTGCCGATTGACGATGCGATACAGGCAACGGATGTGCCGAACCTGAGCATTGTACCGTCACATGTCGATCTCTCTGCGGCTGAAATGGAAATTGGGAGTGTTGATGGTCGGACAATTATATTGCGCGAAGCGTTAAAAGCCAGCCAAACAAAATTTGATTATGTTTTAATTGATTGCCCGCCTTCACTCAATCTTTTGACAATTAATGCGCTGGCGGCGGCGCGGTCAGTCATCGTGCCTTTGCAGTGTGAGTTTTTCGCGTTGGAAGGCCTTAGCCAACTCCTCAAAACCGTGGAGATGGCGAAGGGCAGTATAAACCCTGCGCTTGCAATCGACGGCGTGATGTTAACAATGTATGACCGCAGAAACCGTTTATCCTCACAAGTTGCGGATGACGTAAGAAAGCATTTGGGCCGTGCTGTTTTCAAGACCATGATACCCCGAAATGTCCGCATCGCCGAAGCACCGTCATTTGGACAACCCGTCATGGTATATGACCCAAATTGTTCTGGCGCGCGAGCCTATATGAACCTCGCGAAGGAAATGCTACATAAACACCGCAACCGTAAACAAATACATTAATTTATATGTTTAAATCAATAGGTTAAGCTATGTCAAAGTCTCCTAAAACACCAAAGTCTAAGGCGCTTAAAAAAGCGTCACAGCGCGGTTTGGGTCGCGGGCTTTCCGCCTTGATGAGCGATGTAAGCGCGGTGCCAGATAGCGGATCAAATAAAGGAGATGAGGCGCAGACAGCAACTTCGAAAGCTAAGCCAAAACCAAAATCGGGACAGTCCAAAACGACAGTCAAAAAAACGACTTCGACTCAACCAAAAGGGCAGGGCGTTAGCTCACTGCCTATAGACCGCTTGGACCGTAATCCTGATCAACCGCGAAAATATTTTGACAAAGCCAAACTCGAAGAATTGACACAATCAATTAAAGACAAAGGTGTTTTACAGCCGATTCTAGTTAGGCCAATTTCGAAAGCTGGCACACGCACGCAATTCTATCAAATCGTTGCGGGGGAGCGTCGCTGGCAGGCGGCGTTGAAGGCCGGGCTGACGGCCATGCCTGCTTTGGTGCGGGATTTGTCGGATCAAGAGGTTTTGGAAATCGGCGTTGTTGAGAATGTGCAGCGGGCGGACCTCAACCCGATCGAAGAGGCGCTAGCTTACCACGCGCTTTCCGAGGACTTTAACCGCACGCAAGCCGATATTGCGCAAGCGGTGGGTAAGTCGCGTCCGCACATCGCCAATATGTTACGTCTCCTGACGCTCCCAAAACGTGCGCAAACCTATTTGGCGCAAGGCAAGATCACAACAGGCCACGCCCGCGCGATTATTTCGATCCCTGACCCCGTCGAACTGGCAGACGCGATTGCGGGTAAAGGGCTCTCTGTGCGCGAGGCTGAAGATTGGGTTCGGCGCATTAAGTCAAGCAAAAGCGGAAACAGCTCACCATCCGCGCGCGCTTATAAAGATGCCGATACGCGCAAAGTTGAAGACACGCTGACACAGGCTTTGGGTCTCACGACAGACCTCCGCCACAAAGGCCCATCGGGTGAGCTACGTATCAAATATAAAACCAGCGCTCAGCTGGAAGAGTTGATCAAGCGGTTGTCACGCGCATAGAGCAAAACCTATTCCTTGCGCATGTGAATGACCCGCTGCGGGAAGGGTATTTCAACGCCTGCGTCGTCAAGATGTTGTTTAATTGCCATCCGCAGATCGGATGTTCGCGCAAGCCAATTATCGGCAGGCAGCCAACAGCGGCACGACAAATTAATAGAGCTATCGGCGAAGGTCATGACATAGACTTCGGGCGGTGTTGGGTCGGTAAGAACATCGGGAGTCTGCGATAAAACATCAAGCAAGCCTGCTTGAACTTTCGTCAGATCGCTATCATAGGCAACGCCAATATCAATAAGGGCTTTGCGGATTTGGTGGCGCCCAAAGTTTTGCAAGCGCCCCGCCCAGACTTGGCTGTTAGGGATATAAATATAAACGCCTTCAATATTTTTCATCGTCGTTGAGAAGAGCCCGATCTCTTCGACTGTACCGATCGCACTGCCCGTATCAATAAACTCTCCCACAGCGACAGGGCGGAGAGCTAGGAGCATAAGGCCCGATGCGATATTAGATAGTGTGTCTTTTAATGCGAGGCCAATAGCAAGACCCGCTGCCCCGAAAACGGCAATGAGTGATGTCGGCGGCACGCCCAGCTTCACCAAAGTGGCGTAAAGCGTCATCGCGACAATAATATAAAACACGATAGAGGCGAGGACAGGCCGCAATGTCGCGTCCAAATGCGTTCCGCCAAATCTAGATCGACGTAGTTTTTTTCATACCCAGCCCGCAAACCAATAGCCAAGGACAAAGATTAGGACTCCTGACAGGATGTGCCCGCCTAGCCCAAGGAGTTCAGGAAAGTCTGATCGTGCGCGATCCCATAATTGTGAGAGCTGTTCCATGACGTCGTCCTGTTAGTGTCGTTTTTGAGCAAAGCTCGATAAAGCTAGTAATAATCGCGAAACGATGGCCTCTGCGGGGGCGCCTGTTGATTTAACGAGACGCTCTGCTTCTTGGCATCGCGCGACACTTCCCCGTAACGCACGAGCAGGCCATCGGTTCAACTGCCCAATAAAGGCGCCTTCTTGCATACCAAATACGGGGGGACGCAAACTTTTTATGGCAGAATTGGCAGACTCGCCACCCTCCATTTTGATTGACGCTTCGGTTAAACGGAGGAGGTGGCGCTGTAGGCCAAACAGAATCGCGATAGGATTAATTTTGCCAGCGACCGCGCGACGAAACCCTGCGTCGCATGCATCCGTCCGTCCCGACATGGCGTCCATAATGATTGTATCAATCGAGGCACTTTGTCCGCCCGCTGCTATGACGCGAATGTCGTCCATCGTCACTTTTGCGCCCTCAATTTCGCCGTAACCCTTATAGAGCGCCATTTTCTCGATCTCCCCATCCGCCAGCGCAAAGTCGCCTTCGAGCAAAGGCACCCAAAAGTCGAGGGCTTCAGGATCGATGCCAATAAATTTATCGGCCAAACCTGTTGTGATTTGGTCGCGTAAATCACGCGCATTGGCAGGATAGCACCCGATAGCAGCAAAATGTTTTGCGGCCTCGCACGCTTTTCGTATGGCAGAGCGGGGCGTCATATCTCCAGCTTCGATAATTAATTTCGCTTCCGCTTTGCGAGGGTTGGCATCGAGGTCTTTCAGAATTTTTGTGATCGCCGCACCTTGGCGTTCATGGTCGAGCTGTAACCTGACCAACCTTCCTCCTCCCAAAAGCGACAGGGCACTCATTTCATCGGACAACTTTGCTGGATCTGACGAAAGATCGTCTGTCGACATGACCGTTACGCCAAAGTCGCGATCTGCCTCGGGTAAAAACCTGATCGATAGATCACGTGCGCGCGTCTTAGCTAGCCCGCGATCTGGGCCGAATAAAAGAACGCCGATAATGTCGTCTGGCGGATGTTTGAGAAAATTAGATTGCCGCGTACCTGTTATCTTCATGTCGCAGGTTTGGCTTTGGCATAATATTGCGCGACTGAGGTTAGCAACCGATCCGCAACTTCTTTGGACGCTTGTTGCCGCGCATTACTGTCGGCGGCCACTGTGCCGTAAGGATCAAATGGCGCGCCGAATGTTGTGACAGACCGCACAGAGCCTTTGTCTAAAACATCGCCTGTTTTGGTCTCAACTAGTGAATATGTGGCCGTGACAAATGTATCATATCGCGTGGCAATATCGGCATCACTAATCCCAATGGGAACGCGGACGCTATTGATTGTGTAGCGCAGTTCATGGGCTGGCTTTGACGTTTGGCCAACACGATCTCTAAGTCTTTGTTGCACTAAGAAACCGATTTGTTCATCCGTTAGATTTGCACCGCCTTGCTCTACGATGCTGAGCTTGTCGAACACAGCGCCGCCTGGTCCTGCATGCATCGGTGTAAACCCGCAAGCGGTGAGAGCGAAGGTGATAATAGATAGGAGCAGTGTTCGGATCATGACACCACTATATTCACAATTCGGCTCGGAACAACAATGACTTTTCGGACAGTGCCGTCGCCGATGAATTTCTGCACAGCCTCATCCGACAAGGCGAGCTCTTGAACGTCGTCCTTAGGCAGGTCTGCGGCGACTGTCAGTTCGGAGCGTTTTTTTCCGTTCACTTGAATGGGCATTGTGACCTCATCATCGACGAGTAATTTGGGATCAGCTTTGGGCCACGGCGCGTGATAGCACAGCGTCTCTTCGCCCAGCTGCGCCCAGCACTCTTCGGCCAGGTGCGGCATGAAGGGTGCGATGGTGCGGATCAAAATACCGAGGGCTTCACGTTTGGCGGCGTCATCGGCTTTATATTTCGCGAGCGCATTGGTTAGCTCATAAATCTGCGCGACAGAGGTATTGAAGCGGAAGGCGTCAATGCCCGCTGTGATTTTGTCCAGCGCCTTATGTGCGAATTTCCGCAGGTCGAGCGCCGCGCCAGTTGCGTCACGTGCGACCGTTAGAGGGGAGAGGCCGTCGCCTAGATCTTCGACGAGTGCCCAGACTTTCTTCGAAAACCGCCATGCACCAATGACACCCGACTCTGTCCACTCCACATCGCGCTCTGGTGGAGAATCGGAGAGGACGAACCACCGCGCGACGTCCGCGCCGTAACCTTGAATAATATCGTCAGGGTCAACGACGTTCTTTTTAGATTTCGACATCTTGATGACGTCGCCTTGGGTGACAATCTTCTTGGTCTCAATGTGGAGAAGTTGGTTGCCATCCTCAACAATTTCAGACGGCATCACATAATTTCCATCGGAATCTGTGAAGACCGCGTGCGTGACCATGCCTTGCGTGAACAATCCCGCAAAAGGCTCGCCGCTGGGCAGGTCAAGCAAGCCGCAATCTCTTAGACCCTTCGTAAAGAAACGCGCATAAAGCAGATGCAGCACGGCATGTTCCACACCGCCGACATATTGATCAACAGGCAACCACGCACTGGCGGCGGCTTTATCGAACGGTTTGTCGTCTGTATTCCCGCCTGCAAAACGCGCGAAATACCAAGAGCTATCGGCGAAAGTATCGAGCGTGTCCGTCTCGCGCTCTGCCCGCTCCCCGCATTTCGGGCAGGTGACGGGGTTGTCGTCTGTGCCTGTGCGGAAGGTTGGGTGACGGTCTAGCGGATTGCCGGGAATAGTTAGGTCGATATGGTCATAGGGTAACTCGACGGGGAGCTGATCTTCGGGCACAGGCTGCGGGCCACAGGCTTCGCATTTAATCACCGGGATCGGACACCCCCAATAACGCTGCCGCGACACGCCCCAATCGCGCAGGCGGTATTGCGTTACCCCTTGGCCGAGGCCCATCTCTTGAATTTTGGCAATCGCGGCTGTGATGCCTTCGGTTTTATTCAGGCCATTCAGGAAATCTGAATTAATTAATTGCCCCTCGCCCGTATAGGCATCGGTCTTTATTGCGTAAGTGACAGCGCTTTCGCCCTCTGGCAAGACAACGGGTGTGACGTCCAAGTCGTATTTTCGGGCAAAATCGAGGTCTCTCTGGTCATGGGCTGGACACCCAAAAATCGCGCCTGTGCCATAACCCATCAACACAAAATTCGCGACCCAGACGGGGAGGGTAATGCTCTCGTCAAATGGATGTTTGACGCGAAGCTTGGTATCAAAACCAAGCTTTGGAGCCGTTGCAATCGCCTCTTCGGTTGTGCCTATTTTGGCGCACTCCGCTAGAAAATCTTGTAACTTAGGCTCAATTATAGGCCTATTCTTGTCGTCATCTGCTAATGATTTAGTTAATGGGTGATCTGGTGAAAGTGCGATGAAACTAGCGCCGTAGAGTGTATCTGGTCGTGTAGTGAAGATTTCAATTCCGGGATAGGTGTCCGCGAGTACATCGCCTAGATCTTCAGGCCCATCATTCTGCTCTATTGCCGCTGGCGTATAATCTAAAAGCCTTCCGTTTTCATATTTCAACAGAGCAGCTTGTTCAGGTGATTTCATACCAGCTCTTGCATAGACGTGTCTTGCAACTCTATCAATTAGACTTACCACGCTCCAACTAACTGGATCCCACTCAAACCGCATCTGAAGTCCTTCAGACTTCCCAATCCAATTCGCCTGCATTGTGCGGACCTTTTCAGGCCAGCGGTCGAGCCCATCGAGCCCTGTCAGCAACTCCTCCGCATATTCCGTGATTTTGAAGAACCACTGATCCATATCGCGCTGCTCAACCACTGCGCCGCTGCGCCATCCCTTGCCGTCAATGACTTGCTCATTGGCCAGCACAGTATTGTCGACGGGATCCCAATTCACTTTGGCGGTCTTGCGGTAGACCAGCCCCTTTTCCCAAAATTTCAGGAAGATCGCTTGTTGCTGCTTGTAATATGCCTCGTCCGAGGTCGCGAATTCGCGCGACCAATCGAGAGCAAAGCCGAGGCGTTGCATGGGCGCGCGCATGGCGTCGATATTGCCGTATGTCCAATCGCGCGGGTGGCCGCCGCTATCCTTGGCCGCGTTCTCTGCCGGCATGCCGAAACTATCCCAACCCATGGGATGCAAGACTTCAAAGCCTTGCGCCTTTTTATAGCGCGCGACGACATCGCCCATCGCGTAATTGCGCACATGGCCCATATGGATGCGACCAGACGGGTAGGGGAACATTTCAAGAGCGTAAAATTTCGGCTTGTCTGAGCTGTCATCCGCGCGAAACGCGTCAGCGTCTGCCCACCGTTTTTGCCAGCGCGGTTCAACTTCGGATGCGTTATAGCGTTCGGACATAAAAAAGCGGCCTCAAATCAAGTTCAAGGCCGCTCTATAGCAAATCTGTCACTGGTGGCTAGTCTTGCATTTTGCGTGACGCAAATTGCAATTATTGCGCATCCACAGTCGCAATATAAAGCTGACGCGCACGGGTCAGGATTGCGTTTTCAACCTGGCGCGCTGTGTCAGCATCAACGGCTGCATCGTCCCAGCCATTTGGGCCGCGAGTCTGTTTGAAGATTGACGTCTTGAGGGCGTCTGCGCGCAAACCTGTATCGAGAATATAGACATTGGCTTTGAAGCGTTCATTCGGGGCTTCGGAAGAGGCGTACCAATCCGTGATGATTACGCCGCCAAATGGGTCGACTTCGGCCAATGGCATAAAGTTCAATGTTTCCAGAGAGGCGCGCCAGAGATAGCTGTTCACGCCCATATTTGGCGCAGTTTTGACAGCCGCGGCTTTGCGCGATTCAGCTTTGTTTTTCTTCCCGACAAGCGGTAAGGATGAACAGCCCGCGAATAAGATGGCGCTCAGCACAGCTGTGCCAAGAAGAGCGGGAATTTGACGTGTTGAGCGTGACATGTGTGGGCACTCCGTGAATATCAGTTCGCGTTATAACAGGTTCGCCCGCGTGCGCTAGCCCGACTTTCATAAAATTCCAGTCATGGAGTCTGTAGCTAAGAGCCGTATAATCTGCTATTCCTTAAGGTGCGTTAACCATATTTTAGGACATGTAAACGACATCTTAGACTTCGTTAACGCTGGGAATCGCTATGTCTGCCTTGTCTCGTCTGTCGACCTATGTAGGTCCGGTCTTGGTGCTGTCTATCGGGGCGGTCACAATGGCGAGTGCGCAATCGGCGAGTCCTTTCGCAACGAAGAAGAAAAAGCAAGCATGGGAGACGGCGCCCGCGCAGCAGCCAGCGCCCGCATATGCACCAGCGCAGACTTACACAGCGCCGAGCTATACCCCGCCCGCAGATTATACTCCGCCTGTCTATGCTCCGCCCGCGACGCCAAATTATGTGTCGCAGCCTGCAGAAAGTTCTGGCGCGTATTTCCCAGGTCGCCCCAATGGCGGGCAATATAAGGTTCAGTCCGATTTTGCGGGGGCCGCGCAAGCTCAAGCTGTGCCGCCTCAGCCACAACCGCAAAGTCAGTCGCCATTTTCGTCAAGTAAGAAAGCGTGGGAAACAGCACCCGCGCCGCAATCAGCGCCACAAGGCACACCTTATCAGCCTAATCCTTACGGCGCGCCGAACTATACGCAGCCCTACCAATCTGCGCCGCAAACCTATCAACAGCCCGCGCCTCGGCGTGGTTGGAAAGACAAGTTAGGTCTGGACCGCCTCGCGACATTGTTTCAGGGTAAAGGTCGCGTTGGCGTGGCCGCACTCGACAAAGACGGCTGGTCGGAAGCCTTTGTCGCTGATGCGGATGTCATGGCGGAAGTGTCTGCCGTCACAGACGGTGGCTTGGAATACGGCATTAATTTAGGGGCGCGGGCGCAGTATGATAAAAACCGTCGCGGTTTTGCCACACGCCTCCCAGATTGTCCGCCGACAGAATTTGGATGCGCGTCAGTTTTGGTCGCTGGCGTGCCAACGGCGCTGCGAGGACATACCACACAGTTTTATAGTTTTGGCCCAGATGAGGCAAAAGAAACGCAAGTCGCGATTGAAAGCGCGCACCTCTTCCTCCGTTCTGCTTATGGTGATGTAACAATCGGGCGAGATGACGGCGCGGCCTATCTGTTTAGTCTAGGTGCGCCGACATTGTTGGCGGTGGGCGCGTCTAACTCGCCTGTCGATTATACGGGTCTGGACAGTGTCAAAACCGTCAATGACGCGTCAGGTTTTTCAGAGAAGTTGACATATACCTCGCCGCGCTTACTGGGCGATACAGTGGGCGTTGGTGTGCAATTCGGCGCTAGCTACGCGCCAAATGCTCGCGCGTGCGGCGTTGATTATTGCGTGCGGTCCAATGATCGCAACCCCAGCGTTATCAATCCCGAAATCGAAGACATCATGGAAGTCGGCCTCTCACTCGACCGCACATTTGATAGCGGCTTGAAAGTCGAAGCCACAGGGACATATGCTCGCGGGTCAGAACAAAGCGGTCTCGCAGGGCTGGATGATTTGTCAGCCTATAATGCAGGCGTCGAAGTCAGCTTGGCCGATTGGACGCTCGGCGGGTCATGGCTCAAATCCAATAATGGACTGCTCGACGGAGATTATGAGGCTTGGGATACAGGGCTAACCTGGAAACCATCCGCGCTCGGTTTCACATTGGGCTTTGGTCAGGCAACAGATGCTAGCGTTAATTTGAAATCAAATCAGGCGGTTTTCGGCGTCACCTATGACTTTGACAAATTCACAGTCGGCACAGGTGTGCAGCACATACAGCGCAAGTCGACCGCACTCAATGCAGGCATTGTCGAGATCGAAAAGCAAGAGGCGACAGCGCTCTTTATCGAAGGCGGCTTTAAGTTTTAGGCTTCGACGCCTTCGGCCCACTCAGGTTTGCGTTTGAACATCGCCGCGACAAACGGACAGCTTGGGATGACGCGATAGGCATTTTCACGCGCATGGTTTGACATGGCTTCGATTAAAGCTTTGCCTATGCCTTGCCCGCCCATAGACTTCGGCACGCCCGTATGATTGGCGTCGAATAAATCATCATCTTTTCGCACCATTGTCAGCTCTGCCTCTTCGTGCCCTTCCAGACGGTAGACGAAACGATGTCCGCGCGGTGTGTCTTCCACTGTAATCCCTGCCATCACAATCTCCTTTAAAATCCCGTCTATTGCGGCCAGACCTGCGGCACCAGACCCAATTAGTTTGGCGGCTGTCGCCGATGTCACGCCGCCCAAAGCATAGATAGGTACGGGCAGAGTGCGCGTCAATTCGGAGAGCTTGCCGACCCCGATGGCCTCGCCCGCACTCGGACTTCGACTTGGAAAAATTGAAGAAATAAAGAGTGCGTCCAGCACAGATAAATCACCGTCATAATCTTGCGGCCCTTTTAGACCTGCCATGCTAATGATCCAGTCAGGATGCTGTTTGCGCAGTTTTTCTGCTACCGCCAACCCGTCTTCGCGGCGTAGATGCACCCCATCTGCTTTGACCATCTTTGCTAGGCCAATATCGGCCCCGATCAAGAATTGTTGTTGCCGTTCTAGCGTGACTTTGCGCAAAGCCTGCGCCGCAGAATGTCGATGATCTGCCCCAAAATGACGATAGATGATAGCGGCCCCCTTGGGGAGTTTTTGCGCTATTGCGATAGGATCAACGATGCGCTCTGGGTCCGTCATAAAAACGAAAGGCGACAATGCGGAGACGCGCCAAGCATCTTCGCGTAAATTATGCGCGACTGACCACAGACTGGTGCTTTTATTTTCGCTGTATTCGGCATAGGAGGACAGCATGACAGACCTTTTGACAATCGCGGAACGCCGCACCGATGTGTTAGACAAGATCAAAGCCGCTGCCAAGCGGGCAGGGCGAGATGATCTGCCAGCCCTTATTGCGGTGTCCAAAGTGCAGCCAGACGCGCGTGTCAAAGCTATGTTAGAGTCGGGCCAGCGAATTTACGGGGAAAACCGTGTGCAGGAAGCGCAATCGCGCTGGGGCGAGACATTTGCCGCTCATCGTAAAGACTTGACGCTACATTTGATTGGGCCGCTACAAACAAATAAATCAGATGACGCCGTGGCACTATTTGACGTGATTGAAACAGTGGACCGCGAGAAACTGGTCAAACATTTGTTGAAATCCGCTGACAAAATTGGTCGCCTGCCGCGCCTTTATGTGCAGGTGAATACGGGCGAGGAACCACAGAAGGCAGGCGTTCTGCCCGCTGACTTGCCAGCATTTCTGGCGCGTATGAAGTCCGAATATGACCTGACGCCCGAGGGCCTGATGTGCATCCCCCCGTCGGCCAAGCGGCCAGTCCTCATTTCTGGTTTCTCGGCAATCTCGCGCGGGATCACGGTATAGCGAAACTGTCCATGGGGATGAGTGGAGATTATGAGGTCGCGACAGAAATGGGCGCAACCTCTGTGCGCGTCGGCTCGGCCATGTTTGGCGCGCGCGATTACGACTAATTAGCGTATGATGCGAACCGCCATATCAGGCGTTAACAGCGGCAGCATCGCCACCATATCATCTGGCGCAAACGCAACGCAGCCCAAAGTCTGGCGATCATCGGGTTGAGCGATATGCAGAAAGATTGCGGAGCCTTTATGGGGTTCGGGCGGGCTATCATTATGGCTAATCACCAAAATAATATCGTAGGCGCCGTCCTCGCGCCATAGCGCTTCATGGCTGGCTGTGCTGGGTAATCGGATGAAACGGTTATAGGCGTCGCCATCAGGATCATCGCACCAGCCATCATTTGTCTCAATAGGCCAAAATGTGAGCGATGATTTCGGCGTGGGCAATCGATCTGCGCGGTAAAGACCAAAGCGTAAATGATACTCTCCAAGGGGTGTTTTCGCGTCGCCCTCTCGGCCCGCACTTTGATCAACACAGCCCTCTTTCCCGATGCGACAAGGCAAAACCAAACCGCCAAGTTCCGCTTCGCCTCTTGCGGCCTGGATGGTTAAGCTCACTTTATCTGTCACGCCGCCTCGCAATTTTGTGATGGATTCTTAAACTTATGACATTAGCGTGTTGTAAGTGCAAAGCTTATGACTCGCGCGCACGTTAAGAATAATAGGAGCCTTTCATGGCTGTGAAAAAGAAAATCCTGCTGGTCGATGATGACGCAGTGTTACGCGAGGAACTCGCCGAACATTTCAGTTTGTATGATGAATTTGAAACAGTCTCCGCCGCGAACGGCGCAGAGGGCTTAGCGGCATCCAAGGAGCAGACATTTGATCTTATTATTCTTGATGTCGACATGCCCGATATGCAAGGCACTGAGGTTTGCGGTTTGATGCGTAAGGCAGGCGTAGCTGCACCTATCGTTATGTTGACAGGGAATGACGGCGATGCAGATCAGATTTTGGGCCTGAACTCTGGCGCGAATGATTATGTGACGAAGCCATTTCGGTTTGGCGTTTTACTTGCCCGCCTCCGCGCACATTTGCGGAGTTTCGAGCAATCCGAAGATGCGATTTTCCAGATCGGACCATATGCGTTCAAGCCGTCCAGCAAGCGCTTAACTCCTCCGCAGCCTGATCCTGCAAGACCTGTGCGGGACATTCGCTTGACGGAAAAAGAGACGAATATTTTGAAATATCTCTACCGCGCTGGAGGCAAGGCTGTCGCGCGGGAAGAGCTGCTGCATGAGGTGTGGGGTTATAATTCAGGGGTCACTACGCATACTCTGGAAACTCACGTTTACCGTCTGCGACAAAAAATTGAGCCAGAAAAAGGCACAGCGACTCTACTCGTGACAGAACCAGGCGGGTATCGGCTTGAATTGGACGGATAAGAGTCTCGCGCGCCTATGACGATTACGCTGATCATATATGCGATCTTGGTGCTGGGGTTATTGGCGGCCGAGCTTCGTGAAAATCGTCAGGCACAAATGTTCCTAAAGCCCCTTGCGGCTGGTGGCTTCCTCATCATCGCTTTGCAATCGGGGGCATTAGATAGCCTCTATGGCCAAATCATTTTTGCGGGCCTCGTGTTTTGTGCGCTGGGCGATGTGCTGCTTTTATCGCGAAGTTCTGAGAAACTGTTTATTGCAGGCATGGCAGCATTTGGGTTTGGGCATTTGGCTTATTTGAGCGCATTTGTGCCGTTCGAGACTGACAATTTTGGGGTGATGAGATTTGTTATTAACGGCATGATTATTGGCGGAACGATCGTGTTTTTTAATTGGCTAAAACCGATGCTTCCTGCGGCGATGAAATGGCCAGTTATTATATATTCTGGGATTATCATGTTTATGGTTTTGAACGCGGTTGATTTGCCACTCACCCTGCCGCTTGTATTCGCGATGATCGCAGCGATCATGTTCGCTGTGTCCGATATGTTCGTCGCCCGAGATCGGTTTGTGAAACGCGACCCCGTAAATGCTCTCGCCATCACACCCCTCTATTTCGGGGCGCAGGCTTTGTTTGCATTGTCAGTCGCTACTTAGCTGACAAATCCAGGTCTTGCGTCATCGGCACATGGTCGCTGGGTTTTTCGTGCCAAGTGCGGCAGGGGACATGGATGTGATGACCGTTTTTACCCGCAGCTTCGACGGAGGGGCGCAAGGCCGGGCTGACCCAGATGTGATCGAGGCGGCGGCCGCGATTGCTGACCATTGGGTTCTTTCCGCGATATGACCACCAACTATAAAGCTTCTCCGCGTCATCCGCAAAGAGGCGCGAGCAATCGGTAAAGTCATGCGTCTGGCGCAAGGTCTCCAGCAACCCGACTTCAAGCGGTGTGTGGCTGACGACTTTGAGAAGCTGCTTGTGACTCCACACATCGTTCTCGTGGGGAGCAATATTGAAATCGCCGACAAGGACTTGCTGATCATCGCCTTTGGCGAAACGCTCCGCGAAATAGACTCGCATGGCTTCGATAAAATCAAGTTTGTGTTGAAACTTGTCGTTGATGGTCGGGTCTGCAATGTCCCCGCCGGCTGGAATGTAAAAGTTGTGAAACTCGAAATCTTCGCTGCCAGCAATCACACGCGTAGACACATGGCGGGCATGATCCAGCGGGCAAAAACTGGTCGGCAGGCGCTCCATGGGGAGCTTCGATAAGGTCGCCGTACCGTGATAGCCCTTCTGCCCAGAAACTTCGATATGCTCATAGCCAATCTCGCGAAACGGCTTGTAAGGAAATTGTTCTTCCAAGCATTTGATTTCTTGTAGGCCCAGCACATCGGGTTGCTCTTCTTGGAGGAAGCGCACGACTTGGTCTTGGCGGAGACGGACGGAATTAATATTCCAAGTGGCGAGTTTGATTTTCATGCGCAGGGCTTAGCGGTATTGCGCCTGCATTTCCAGAGTTTTGCGACGGATAGTCGATTTCCGCCAATAGGGCTTATCGAAGGCAAAGAGCTTGGCCGAGGTCGCGACAAACAACACCCAAGAGAGATCGTTTTGTTGAAGGATTGTCGACTCTGACATTGAAAACCCGAGGAACATGAGCGTGGATAGCACGACCCAATAGGCCTCCACCCCGCCGCGTCCGATGCGGTCAACGGCAAAGCCCGTCACGACGATAAAATGAAAGGCGAACATGGCGACCACGACTACGCCGCCCGAAAGCCAAGTTTCAATCCAGCCATTATGTGCGGACGGCACCCCCCACTGCAAAATCGTGCGCACAGAATAGCTCGGCCCCAACGGGTCGGCCCAATACGTGCCATACCCATAACCGAGCCAGAACTTCTGCTTGATGCTCATCATCAGCAAATCCCAAATATCTGTGCGGCCTGTGAGCGTTGGATCTTTGCCGATGATGGCAAACATTTCTTCAGGGATTGCAAGGACAAGGATGAAGAAGACCGTCAGGCTGGCGACAATGCTATAGAGCAGAGGGATGCGAATAATCGGAAAGCGGCGAAATAGACGCAGCGCGAAAAAGAGCAAGATCGCAGACACAGAAATCAATAAGGCTGTCTTGGATGTCGACATCAGAACAAGGAAGAAGCAAAGCAAACCGCCGGGAATCCAAAGCCAGGCGCGTGAGGGCCGCATAGCAAAGGCACACATGCAGGCGATCAGACCTTTGGTCATATTGCCGCCCAGATAGTTTTTCTCGACCCATACACCGCGCCACGCGCCGACATGAATCTCGCTCATAATGCCGCGTGCGGGATTTGTGATGATGATGAAAAGGCTAATGATCGCGGCGATCAAAAAGACGAAAGCGATGCGTTGCACCATCTCGCTCCAATCATATCGGGCTGCCAGCGCTAGCCCTGCCATGGTGGTCACCATCAGAGCGATTGAGCGCCGTAAGGTAATGCTGGGATCAACCGACCAAAAATAGGTTGCCCCGCAGGCCAGAACACAAAATATGATAATCGGACTAAACGCTGCCATTTTTAAAAAGCGCGGCAGGGTCATCAGCGATACTAAAATTACAAGTGCGTAGACAGGGTACCAGAGCGTCCGTGCAAGTGCGGATTGCGCTTCGGCTGCGGCAGGATCAGCAAAGAACAGGCCGATCACGCCACCGGAGAAGAATAACAAAACAATCAAATAGACAACGCTTTCGAGCATACGAAAAGCGCTCCAAAACGCGACGTCGCGCTGGTAGTCTTGGCTGTGAAAATAGGGCGTCGTAACCATGCTCAAACAGGTGGCAAAGTTCGGTTAAGATGGCGTTAACTATAACGCGGATGACGGGCTGATTTTACAGTCTGCCTAGCGTCGACGATCGCGGCGATTACTGTCTTCGCGCAGGATGAACAGACGCGGATCGACACGGCCATTATATTGCAAATCACTGAGCATCACGCGGGTTTGACCGCCAAAACTGTCAGAGATCACCCACTCACGGAGCTGCAGACTTTGCGGGTCAAGCACCATTGTAATCGCGCCGTCCATTTCGCCAGAGCCGTCACGCGCCGTCACGCGCCATTCTTGCGGAAATTTTTGCAAAGCTACAACTTCGGTATCATTGGCGAGGTTCACATTTTCCTTGAGGAAATAATTGAGCGGCGTCGCAGAGAGCGGCACGCGATCAAATGTTTCCAGCGCTTTGTCCTGCTGCGTCATTGTCACGCCGTCTGACACAATCAAAAGCGGATTGGGATCATCATATTCAAAGCGTAGCTTGCCAGGCCTTTGCAGATAAATTGTGCCTTGGGAAAACGTGCCGTCTGCGCCGTATTGCGTAAACCGCCCTTGAAAGCTTGTTGTGCTGTTCAGCGCGGCATCAATACGGGCGAGGTCGGCGGGCACATTGCGGGGGTCAGAAAAAGGTGCAGCCGGTTGCAGGGCTTGGGGCGTTTGCGCGTATTGCGGCGCTGTCTGTGCCAATGCGGCAACAGAGAGCGGGGCCAGTATCGCGGCTGCACTCAAGATCAAAAATTTTCGCATGACCGTCTCCTATAGATGGGTCTGATTTGACCTGCTTATAGGGATTCGGGGTTTAACCCAGCCTGAATAAACAGCCAGCCAAAATTACAAATTCGACATAAATTAGCCCAGTATAAAGCCTAAGCTTTTAAAACGGGACGGGAGATAAACGTCAATTCATGGATCGACGTGAGGGGTCTTGCGCCGTAATGCGAAATGACTTCCGCGAGCCGCCAAACTTCCTAAATAGCCCGCGTCAGACCAGCTGAGCCCCATTGCGCGACCCGCTAAAACGCCCGCTGCATATTGATCGCCAGCGCCAGTTGTATCGACGACTTTTTCGACCCAGACAGCGGGAATGTCGTGGCGCTCATTGCCCACCATAATTGTTGACCCTTTATGGCTCCGCGTGGCGCAGACAACAATATTTTGCCGAACCAGTTTTGCGAGCGAAACATCAAAATCAGCCTCGCCTGTGAGAGCGGTCAGTTCGTCTTCATTGGCAAACAATATATCAACATGATGCTCAACGAGGTGCTGAAAACTCGCGCGGTGACGATCCACGCAAAAACTATCGGACAGCGTTAGCGCCACTTTTCGACCCGCCGCCTTGGCAATTTCGGATGCACTGACATAAGCGGATTTTGCGGCGTCTGAGTCAAATAGATAGCCTTCGAGATAGATCACATCTGCGGCTTGGATTTCGGACTTTTTAATATCTTCATGGCCAAACTCTACTGACGCACCGAGAAACGTGTTCATTGTCCGCTCTCCGTCGGGTGTTACGGCAATCATGCTGCGGGCGCTGGAAGTGCCGCTCTCTGTCGGGACTGTCGAAAACTCTAGCCCCGCTTCGCGAAACCCTGCCGCGAGTTTTTCACCTGTTTCGTCTTTGCCGACCTTGCCGATATAGGCCGCCCGCACGCCCATCTTCGCAATACCGACCATCGTGTTCCCCGCCGAGCCACCCGCAATTTCCGTTGGGGTGGAGGCTGCGCGCATTGAAGTATGTATCGTAAGGGCGCGAGGCTGATCAACCAGCGTCATCGCACCTTTGGTCATGCCGTGATCGGTGAGGAATGCGTCAGTCACGGGGGCGATCACATCCATAATGGCGTTGCCAATGCCTAACACATCATATTTGGTTTCCATCGATCTAGCCCTTTAAAACAGCACAAACTCTTGTGGGGCAGCCGCTAAAGCATTAGGGCCATTTTCGCAAATGGAAACCCAGCTAAAGGCACTCGCCATGAAAAAAGTCGCATTGCTTATCTCCGACAACCTCTTACCCGATGGCCCTGAGACACGAGACGACCGATTTGAATATGTCGAAGAAGTCGGCACGTTAACGCCTGCGCTAGCGGCTGAAGGCATAGAACTGGTCTCTATCCGCTGGCGGGACGCTGCCGCGAAAGCAGCTGAATTTGACGCGATGCTGCCTCTTATGGTGTGGGATTACTTTGAAGGAAATGAGGCGGCTTTTCTGTCTGAAATGGCCAAAGCTGAGCAGACAACAAAGCTGTTCAACAATTTCAAAGTTTTGAAATGGAACGCCAATAAGTCCTATCTTGACGAGTTGGAAGCCAGCGGGGCTCCTGTCATTCATACGGTGACCGTTGATCGAGTCACCGAGGCGAATGTCACCAAAGCGTTCGACAAATTGGGCACAGACATGCTGGTCATCAAACCACAAGTTGGCGGCGGGGCTTGGCGGCAAGTGCTCTATAAAAAGGGCGACCCCTTCCCCAGCAAAGATCAGCTGCCCCCTGACGCGGCGTTGATCCAAGACTTTCTGCCGAGCGTGCAAACTGAAGGCGAGTTTAGCTTTTTATACTTTGGCGGAGCATTTTCGCATGCGGTGCTGAAGCAAGCTAAACCTGGTGACTACCGAATTCAGTCGCTCTATGGGGGCACGGAAACGCCTTATACGCCGACATCAGATGAACGCGAGTCAGCGCGCTCTGTGCTGGATAGTCTCGACTTCACACCGCTCTACGCGCGCGTGGATTTGCTGCGGGGGCGTGATGGCCGCTTGCGTTTGATTGAGCTGGAAATGTTAGAGCCCTATCTATATCTCCCGCATGCTAAAGTCGGTAATGACGGCTTGAATAAGGGCGCAGTGATGTTTGCCAAGGCGCTCGCGAAACGGTTGGGCCGCTAATCTTCTGGCCGCTGTGTTTTCTTGGTAAATTTGCAAATGTTTCGGATCGCGCAATTATAACACTTCGGCTTACGCGCGATGCAGGTATAGCGACCGTGGAGAATGAGCCAGTGATGGGCATGGAGGGCGTATTCTTCGGGCGTCACACGCAGCAAGTTTAACTCGACGATATATGGGTCTTTACCGGGGGCCATGCCAGTGCGATTGGCAACACGAAAAATATGTGTATCGACGGCCATGGTCGGGTGACCGAAGGCTTCATTCATCACAACATTCGCCGTCTTTCGCCCTACGCCCGGGAGTTTAATTAATTCGTCCCGATCTTCGGGAACGATTGAATCATACTCGTCTATCAACATCCGACTCAGCTTAATGACGTTGGCGGCTTTATTGCGGTAAAGTCCGATGGTTTTAATATGATCGCGCACGACGTCCTCGCCAAGGGCGACCATTCTCTCTGGCGTGTCAGCGATCTTGAACAAGGCCTTTGTCGCCTTGTTCACGCCTACATCGGTTGACTGCGCCGAGAGGGCGACAGCGACGACGAGGGTGTAGGGGTTGTGGTAGTCTAATTCTGTACGCGGGGCGGGATCAAGCGATTGCAGATGTTTGTAAATTTCGGAGATTTGCGCCCGATTGAGTTTCGGGCGCGGTAGATTTTTATAGAGCTTTTCTTTCTCGGCCATAGCGCGAGCCTAGCCTTTCGCAGCTGCCCATTCCAGCATCATGTCACGCATTTTATCGGCGATCTCTAGTGTTTTTTCATTCGTCAGATTGTTGTTGTCGTCAAACGCCTTGCTGGCATTTCCGCAGCCGACTTGGACAGGTAGAACGTGACCGCCGAGGCGCGTAAAGATAAATTGCATTTGGCGCATGCACATAATCCCGCTCATCGGACCAGGTGTGCAGGAAGCGAGTCCCCATATCGCGGTCTTGATATAATCCGTGCTGACTGTGCTGGTCCAATCGATCGTATTTTTGAGTAGCGGCGGAAGGCAACCATTATATTCAGGCGATACTACAACGATGCCGTCATATTTTACCATTTCATCAATAAAGGCTTGGACGGTATCAGGCGTATCCAAGTCACCGTGATAAATCGGCATAGGATATTTGCCCAAGTCAATCGACGTCGTATCTGCCCCAGCTGCTTTGAAGCGCTTAATGAGAGATTGTTCCAATTTGCGATTGATAGAGCCGTCGCGCAGGGAGGCGCAGATAAAAGCAATTTTCGGGGCGGTCATAAAATAATCCATGTTGGGAAGAGGTCTGTCACTATGTCTACGTAACAGGGCTTATGAAGGTTGCATCTTATTCACAAGCAAAATGTGATAGGGAGTTTGTTGCGCAGGTCTGCTACGGCGCAATGCGAGCATAGCGCGCTTGCAGGGCTTTATAACGTGGATGGTCGCGTAAGCCGTCTAGCCCCATATCGTTTTCTAGCACCAATAAAATGTGCGGCCCCGTCAAAGCTTCCATTTGCTCTATATAATCCATTGCGCGGCCTTGATCGCCTATTTCGGCAAACGCCCCTGCGAGCTCTCCATAAGTGCTTAGGCGGGTGAGTTGATCGTCTGTGTCAAATGTTTGGTGCGCTTCGTCCAACTCCCGCAAGCGCACAGTGTCCCTTAGGATTGCGGGCAGTATAACAGGCGAAATGGCTTGGCCGACACGCCATGTCTCTGTTGGATCATAGAATGCCCTTAAGGCGTCCGTTGCAGCTTCTTTCTCAGCAGCATCGCCAAAAGCGTCTGCCACCGCCCATGCTTTATAGGCGTATTTAAGTTTATCGTCATCGCTTTGACGCCTGTCGTCTGGCCAAGCTTTCATCGCGGCGCGGGCCTTGGCTTCATCACGAGTGGCGAGGGCGTAATTGACATATACGCTGGGAAGGTATGCGGCGACGGGTTTAAATGCCTCATAGGCGGCATCGGCATCCCCTCGGAATTGCGCAACCGCCGCGCGAAACCCTGCACCTTGCAAAGATTGCGGATCCATGTCTCGGGCTTTTTCCATCATGGCCTTGGCCTCTTCTGCGCGCCCTAAAAGCGCATAGGTGAGCCCTAATTCAGGAATAAGATAATAAGAGAGTGGATCAAGGCGATGGGCCTTTTCCAGCCCGGCGAGGCTCTCTTCAAAATTTCCGAGACGTCGCGTGATAAAGGCTTTCCCCGCAATTGCCTCCACATCACCCGGAGCAACACGTAAGGCCTGATCGAAAGCGTCATTTGCAGCGCGAAAATCTGCCTCACCCCAATAGTGATAAAAGGCATTGGCGACCAAAGTGTCCAAGGCGTTAGGCGACAGCCGCTTGGCATTGTCGAGCGCGGGGACTGCGAGGGCTAAGTCAGCCTGATCGCGACCATGAAACCAATAGAGCGCCATATGGGTATAGGCTTTTCTAGCCCACCCTTCGGCAAAGTTTGGGTCAAGCGATACGGCTTGATCGTAAAGGGCCAGTGCTTTGATTAAATCGTCTTTCACAGGATTGCCTGGATTGGCCTGTAGTTTGGCTTTGATATAGGCCTCAAACGCTGCGAGATTATCAGTAGGGCCGTTCAAGGGCGTGACCTCTAAATTTCCGCCTAAAACATCTTTGAGCGACGCCGCGATGACATTGGTGATTTCTCCTTGAATGTCGAAGATATTTTCTGTGGTCAGGGCGCGGTCGTAATTATTGGCCCAAATATGCGTGTCATTTGCCCCATCAATTAATTGCACCGTGATCCTCACGCGCTCACCTGATTTTTGCACAGCGCCCTCCAGCACAGCCGCTGCGCCAAGCTCTGCGGCGATTTCGGGAATACGTTTTTCTGTATTGCGATACCCCATGACGGAGGTTCGCGAAATCACGTCCAGCCCGTCGACTTTGGATAAGGCGGTCAGTAATTCATCATGGATGCCGTCGGCAAAATAAGCATTATCAAGATCGGCGCTGCGGTTTTCAAATGGCAGCACAGCGACAGAGCTACCATCAACTTTCAACAATTTTGTCGCGCCCGAAGACCCGCCGCGAAACTGTCCCATGATAAGTAAGCCTGCGATCAGGGCGAAGCCGATCAAGATGGCAATATCTAACTTCTTGCCCGTCTTAGCGGCGATAGAATCGGCCTCATTCACCACAGCTGTCCGCTTAAATCCTTCTGGGGTTAGCTCAAACGCCCACGCCAGAATAATAGCAACGGGCAGGCCAAGAATAAGAAGTGCCATGAAGATCGCGTCAAACCATTCGGGTAAATTCATGACGGATTCGAGTGTAAACGCCATTTGCACTAAGAACCAACTGCCCACCAAGAAAGTGCCAGCCACGCGCAAGACGTTGCGTCGTCGGAGTTCTGCAAAGAGTTTCATCATTGGCCTGCCCCTTTTGGCCGTTAAAGCCTCGCTCCTAACACGGAATATCATGAAAGTCTAAGGCCTGTTGAGCGACGTCAGCCGTCAAAATAAACTTGAACGTCATCCATGTGTGACTATATAACATCGTATGAAAATTTTATTGGCTAATCCAGTTGTATGGGCGCTGTGTTTACTCGCTCTCGTCGCAAGTATTTATTCGGTGCGGGCAGCGTTGGGATACGCAAATGTTGCGCGGGATGCGGAGGATGATTTCGCTTATAAGACCCCAAAAGCCATGATCCCTGCGGGCCTGTCAAAAGAGGCATATGTAGAAATTTATCGCCGCGTGAATAACCCACGTGCTGCGGCCTATGTCGCGGGCGGCCTGTGGTCGATCCTGCTGTTGACGCCTGTCATTTTCAAAGCGCTCGAATGGGGGTTGAATTTGATCTATAATCTCTCAGGGCAAAACCGCGTAATCGAACCGGGCTATCTGGTCTGGCAATTTATTATTTTCTTCGCTGTTATGATGATCTGGGCCGGCATAGCTTACGGTTTCGCTCGCCATTTCCACCGTCACGCGCCGGGATCGCTTCAATATGAATTGGATCAAGCCGTTTATGGCGAGCCAGACTAAAGCCCCAAGACATCCCGCATAGAGTACAGACCAGACTTCTGCTCTCCCGCCCAGAGGGCTGCACTAACAGCACCTTCGGCAAAGACAGACCGATCAAAGGCATCGTGGGAGAGTGTCACCATTTCAAGCTCGCTGGCGATACGGACTTCATGCGCGCCAATGACGCCACCGCCGCGCAGTGTGGCAAAGCCAATTTCGCCCTCTGTGCGCGCGCCCGTCTGGCCCTCGCGAGATAAGACTTGCGCGTCTAGCAACTTCACACCACGACCGCGGGCGGCGGCTTGGCCTAGCATGAAGGCCGTGCCTGACGGTGCATCGACTTTATGGCGGTGATGCATTTCCAACACTTCGATATCCCACCCGTCTTTTAAGGCGCGGGCAGCTTGCTCCACTAAAGCTTCCAGCAGGTTCACGCCCATGGAGAAATTACCAGAGCGCAGCAGCGTCATTGTCCCAGCCGCTTTGATCAGCGCTGTTTCGTCATGTGGCCCTAAGCCTGTTGTGCCAGACACGACCGCGCGGCAGCGTGTCTCGCCTGCTGCAACTAATTCCACCGCGCGAAGAGTAGCTTCGGGCGCGGAAAAGTCGATCAGGACATCACAATTTGTCAAAGCCGTGTCGAAATTATCCGTGTAAGTCACGCCGTTGATAGCTTGACCCAATAGCGGACTATTTGGGGCAGTGAGGGCGGCGGTTAGGCGTGCGGATTTGTGATCTGCTAAGACTTTTGCCACAGCTTGCCCCATGCGCCCATCAGCGCCCAAAATTCCGATGTCAGTTTTCTGGCTCATAGGAGCGCTTTAGCCCGCTAGGCTGTCAGGTGCAAACTGCAATCTGATTAGTTGGCGCAGAGGGATTTGGCCTTCTTCAGCGCGGCCGTGACGCCTGATAACGAAAAACGGTAACGCGTTTCTGTGCCGCGGGCGCTGACGGCGTTCACAGTCATGGATGACCCAGAGCGCATTTGAGATACAAGTTTGCGTTCATCCGAGCTGGATTCGATATAGGCTTCATTATCTGCGCCGTACATAGAGATTGTCGTGCCGCCTACTTTGGCTTGGGGTGTGCGGGTTGTCTTGAGCGGGTATCCAGCCAGAAAACTAGGCTGTTCAGTCGCGAGGCCAGAGCGCCAAGACGACACCATGAAATAGACATCACCATGTGCGACGTTAGATGGTGCCATGGATTCTGGCTTGGTCACAACATAGCAAATTTTCTCACCGCCTTCTGTGCGCGCAAAGACTTGCCAGTCATTATATGTGCCTTCAAGGCTGGGCGCCGCGGCGTAAGCTGGGGCGGCTGTCATGGCGGTTAAAGCGAGTGCGATCCATGCACGTGTCATTGTGTCAGCTCCTAAGTGCGATGCGCCTATACCGCCCGATTGGGGTTAAGGGAGTCTTAATTACAGGTGTTTTTTTATAGGCTCAAGTCGCAGATTCAGTGTGGGACTTTCGCCGCATCTGCCCGCCGCATTTGCAAGAAGCGACGAATGGCGTAGACCGACACGATGCTTGAAATAATAACGACTGCCAAGAATGGTGTGGCGGGCTTCATTGGCGGTAAGCCAATCTTATCGCTTAAGCTCAAACCGATCAGGCCAAATGTCACAATATTGACCGCAGCATTCAATAAAACGGCGCCCGCACTCATTAATCTCGCCCGTACCTCAACGGGGGAGCGTCGCTGCGCCATAGCTTGTAATGGGACGACGTAGAGCCCTGCGCAAATAGAAGACCCCATGATGGCCAGTAAGAAGCGCGGCGTTTGAGGGTCGGCCTTGAAGGCCTCCATACCTGCCAAAGTCGTGCGCGCCGACGGCTCTGTATTGAGGTAGAGATCGAGTGTAAAGAGCGTCACGCCTATAATGCCAAACAAGACTAAGCCCATCGCCTCCTTCCCTCGAGCCAGCACGAGGCAGAGTAAAGACCCGATAAGGATGCTGAGCGTTGAGGCGACGAGGATCATCACCAAAACAGTCTCGTCATATCTCAACACATCTGCCACAAAGACGGGTAGGACGAGAATCATGACATTGGAAAACCCGTAAAACCACGCAATGCCGAGCATGGGGCGGAAGACAGGCATATGTTGGAACGATGTTTTTAATACACCGATGATGGAGGTGACCGGGTTCCAGTCGATTTTCAGGTCAGGCTTTGGCGCCGGTGCGGTAGGCACGCGTTCGGCGGCAAACCAGCCGATAAAGGCGAGCACTAATAAAATGACGGCGATCAAGCGAGGCCCGATCCAAAAAATATCAGGATCAAATCCCATGGTGGCTTTATTAAAATGCGTCATCACGACTTGGATGCCTAGCACCATGGCAAGTAAGATGCAGAAAAACTGAAACCCACTCATCAAACCGTTGGCTGTAATCAACTCATCATCTTTGAGCCATTGTGGGAGAACCGCATTTTTGGTCGGAGAGAAAAACGCAGACTGCGCCCCCATCAATGCTAAAGTAAGCGCTAGTATATAGGTGTTTTGGAGGAATAGCCCGATCGCCGCGACGACCATAATCAACACCTCAGCACGTTTAATCCATTTCAAAATCACACCGCGATCGACTTTGTCGGCGATCTGTCCTGCGATTGTGCAAAGAATTAAAAAAGGCAGGGTGAAAAGCAGGGCCGCAATCGCGACTAGGCCGTTGCGTGGCAAGTCGTCTGAGAACAAAACCATGCCTGCATAGGTGACGAGTGCGATCAAAGCGTTCTTCAGCACGTTGTCATTTACCGTACCAGCTTGAAACAGCACGAAGAGAGGCAGAAAGGTTCGCTTTGTCAGCAAATTTCCAGCAATTTTTAAGCTCATTTTACTTCCCCGTGCCTATTTCCTCTGTGCGACCTGGTCTGGCCTGTGGAATAATTATTTGGTTGGGTCTACTGTGGCGGCTTCGCTCTCTCTTGCAAGCCGTTTCGCACGGGCGGCATCATTTTCGACCGTTTTTCCAATGTCGTCCGGGTTTAACGCGCCCAGATTGACGCGGTCTAGCAATGCTTTGGATCGCGTCTCAATCCGCTCTTCCAGCAGGGCCATAAATGGTTCTTTCTCCATGCCTGGCGGGATGGGGTCTAAGAACTCTATAAATGCGGGCCCTTGATATTTTTTCCAGTCCATCTGGTTCCAACGCTGACCCAGTGAATTCGCGACAGGCACAACCGGGCAGCCAAAATCATTATAGAGATGCCAAACGCCCTTGCGGTAGCGGTGCTGTGTCCCGATTTGTGAGAGGTGACCCTCTGGGAATATCAAGATTTTTCGGCCTTGCTCCCGAATGACTGCGGCTTGCGCTTCCATCTCTTGACGCACGTCCGATCCGCCGCAGCTATCGATGACGACAGCGTCCATCTTGTCCAAAATACGTGGCAGGAGCGGAATTTTCAGGAGTTGGTTGCCTGTCACGAAAGACATGTCGAAAAACTGCGAGAAAATCACAAAGCCGTCTCCATAGCTCTGATGTTTGGCGGCAAGAATAACGGCCTGATCATCCGGCACATTCTCTCGACCCAAAACTTCGACTTTGATACCTGCGATATTGCGCATCGCCCACGTCATAACGATTGTATAACGCCGCAAGCTCGCCATCATCATTTTACGTCCCGGCAAGAGAGAAAAACAACGCAGGTGACAGCATATAGAAATGTCACAGTGTAGAAAAATATATTGAAAATAAGCGAGCGCATGAGTGCCTCCTACGCGACGTTCAAAACAGCCATAACCGTCTTGATAAATTGGTCTTTATGGTCTGATAACGGGCCAGAAATACCGCCCAAGACTTTGGCTTGTGCTGCGCTTAGCACAACGCCAAGTGCCATGGCCGCAAGGACTTCGGGACGCTCTTTTGAGGCGATTGTGCCCTCATTCTGTGCCTTGGCGATCAACTGCGTTGCGGCCCCGAGGGGGTTTTGCGTGGGTGTGTTAGATAGGCCGGGGAAGCGGTGGAGGTGTAGGATATGGTAGCGAAACAAGGCCCAGTCCTCATCTGCTAACGCACAATAGTTTTCCACGATATGCGCCACGGCCTCTTCGAGATAGAGATCATAGGCCGAATGGATCAAATAGGTCAGATCATTGTGGATCGTCAGCATCATCTGCCGCGCCAAATCGTCTTTGCTTTTAAAGTGCCTGTAGAGCAGCCCCTCGCTCACCCCAGCCAGAGTTGCGATTGATTTGGTTGATACGCCGTCAATAGAGGTTTCCGAGAATAAGGTGAGGGCGGCCCGTTCGATGCGGGCTTTCCCTGTGCCAGCCGCCGCAATGACGCCGCGTTCATCTGATACGATCTCTTTCATATCCCTACTTTCTACCAATGTTTACGCCGCTTAATATTTATACCAAGCAAGCATAAAGTGATTAATCACTAATCTTTGCAATACCTATAGTCAGAATAAAAGTCAAGCAAAAGTGATCGTTTAACCACCATAGGTAAAATCAAATAAGAGAGACTTGGTGCCTGAAGGAAAGCGTAAGTCAGCCGCACCCATAAAACTGGCTGTATCAACCATTTTGTCTTGCCTCCTGCTATGCTCGCATTAGGTTGCCTCGATTATGTAAATAGAGGATTGTCCCATGGAATTGAACGAACATATATCTGCTATTGTCACAGGTGGGGCATCAGGCCTCGGCGAAGCTACGGCGCGCGGTTTGGCGGCTAAAGGCGTAAAAGTCGGCATTTTCGATATGAATGAGGCGGGCGGCGAAGCTGTGGCCAAAGAGATTGGCGGTGTGTTTGCCAAGGTGAATGTGGCTGATAACGATTCTGTTGATGCAGGATTTAAGGCTGTGCGCGCCGTTATTGGTCAAGAGCGCATCATGGTGAATTGTGCTGGTATTGGCGGTGGGATCAAAACTGTCGCGCGCAAACGCGATACGGGCCAAATTATTGCGCATGACCCAGCGGCCTATATCCGCATTATTAATATCAATTTGATCGGTTCATTTCTCTGTGCCTCAAAATCTGCTGCAGGCATGATGACGCTAGAACCAGTGGCGCCCGACGGCGAACGTGGTATTGTGATCAACACGGCCTCGGTGGCGGCGCAGGACGGACAGATCGGGCAAGTCGCCTATGCCAGTTCTAAGGGCGGAATCTTGTCGATGGCCTTGCCGATGGCGCGTGACCTTGCGCGCGAAGGTATTCGAGTGAACACAATCCTCCCAGGCTTTTACGAAACGCCGATCTATGAGCAAATGAAGCCCGAAGTGAAGGATAACCTTCGCGCCCATGTTCAATTCCCCGTGCGTTTCGGCCAACCAGAGGAATATGCGCAAGTCGTCAATTTCATGTGTGAACACCGCTATATTAATGCCGAGTATATCCGCACGGATGCTGGCGCACGGATGCCTCCGCGCTAAGACTGATCATACTTCACAAAAACTTGAAAAGACAAATCGCCTAGCTCATGGAACACGGCGGCACGGTTTGATCCGCGTAACGACTTGACCCAAAGGCTGGACTCTTCATGACAATTGCAGGCATTGAGCTATTAGCGCTCATTGGGTTTTTGCTGGCGGCGTATCTCGGTCGTGGCCAATGATGCCATTCAGACCTTAGGGACTTTTTTGTCGTCTAATGCCAAACGACCTTGGTGGGTCTTATGGCTCTACGCAGCGTCTATTCTGGTCGCCGTAACGGTTTATGGATATTACACGCAGGACGGCGATATTGCCTTTGGCCGCCTTAATCAGCTGCCTTATAGCGAGGTCGGTATACAGTGGTATCATGTCCTGCCTGCCGCAGTTTTGCTATTCCTAACGCGGTTCGGAATTCCCGTCTCGACGACTTTTCTGGTTCTGACGGTCTTTGCTTTGACAGGCGGGGTGGGGACCGAGGGTGTTTTGGGCAAAATGCTAACCAAATCTGCGCTTGGCTATGTTGTGGCTCTGGTGGCAGGCGGCTTTGTCTATTTATGTATCGCTCGCGTTTGGTCACGATGGATTGACCGCACTAAAGGGCAGCGTATGCATATTGGCTGGGTCACGGCGCAATGGCTCTCAACGGCGTTTCTCTGGTGGCAATGGCTTGCGCAGGATTTTGCCAATATTTTCGTCTTTATGCCGCGAGTCACAACGACAGCTGCAGACGGGACAGTCAGCGTATATTTTGATCCAACGGTGATGATCTTTGGTATCGTATCCATGGTCATATTGATGGCCTATGTCTTTGCGTCACGTGGCGGCAAAATTCAAAAGATCATCTTGAACAAGACGAATACGACAGACATTCGTGCCGCAATATTGGTTGACCTTATGTTTGGGGCAATTTTGTTTATCTTCAAAGAAATCAGCGACATCCCGATGTCTACGACTTGGGTATTTATGGGATTGATTGCAGGTCGCGAGCTGGCGATCAGCTATATCGCGGATCTTCGTTCACGCAGCGAGGCTGTCAGGGATGTTTCAATGGATATGGCGCGTCTGTTCTTTGGGCTTATCATTAGCATTGTTCTGGCCGTTGCGGTGCCGTGGATTGCCACGGGGAATATGCCTTCATTTTAGCACCTTCTTTTCCGCGCACTTTTCTACCATCAAATTACCTGGCCAAATAATTGACTTGCCGCAGCCTACTCTTTAGACGCGGACGCTGATTAAACACGGCGATGATCGCCATTAAAGTGAGGGCATATGCCAGTACTCTGTCATCGTTCTAAATTTCGGCCATAGCGTCTTAAATTCGCTAGACGATTATACGCGTGCGGCAGCCGAGATTTATCGTCATTACCGTCAGGGCCAAAACGTCGTCGCTGTTACCTCTGCGCAAAGCGATCAAACGGATATCCTTTTGGCCGAAGCACGAAATATCGGCCCAGAAGGTCAAGCGAAAAACCTCCCTGAATTGCTTCAACTAGGAGAGCGGCGTTCGGCCGCTTTGCTCGCTCTGGCGCTGGAACGGATCGGCGCCCCCGCTTTTGTCCGCCAAGCGCGTGACCTCGGGCTGACTGGCCGTGGCTCCTATATGGATGCGGAGCTTACCGGACTGAATACGGACCAACTACTCGCTGACCTTAAAGCCCATGATATTGTCGTTATGCCTGGCTTTGTGGCGATCGGCGAAAAAGATCGACCTGTCTTGTTGGGTCAAGGCGGGGCTGATCTCACGGCACTTTATGTGGCTGATAAATTAGGTGTTGAAGCTGTGCTGCTTAAAGATGTCGACGGCGTCTATGATCGTGATCCTAGGCAGTCTGGCACTGCGCCGCTGCGATATGAGCATATCTCCTATAACGATGCCGCCGTCAAAGCTGCGCCCCTTATTGCCCCCAAAGCTCTTGCGTTTGCCAAAGCCAATAATATGACGTTCCGCTTGGGTCGCCCGGGCCTCCCGCGTTTCACTAAAATCGGCGATAAGACAGGCCCGCTATCACCTGCGCCTAAAGTTAAGAAACTCCGCGTGGCGATGTTAGGCTGCGGGATAGTTGGCGGCGGCGTGTTCCGCCAGATCGAAGCGAATCCGCAGCATTTTGACCTAGTCAAAATCATGGTGCGCAATGTCGACAAATATATCGACCAAGGCTATGCGCCGTCCCTGCTAACAACGTCTGCCAAAGATTTGTTTGACGCTAAACCTGACATCTTTATCGATGTCTCTGGCCCCATCGACCCTGCGCTGAAAATGACAGAAGATATGTTGAAGGCGGGCGTCCATGTTGTATCCGCTAATAAGCAAGCCATTGCAGCTGGCGGGCAAGACCTCATTGATCTAGCAACAAAGCATAATGTGAAGCTGCTCTTTTCCTCCGCGGCAGGTGGTGGCATGCCTGTTCTGGAAATGTGTTTGCGCGAAGCGGGCAGAATTACGCGCGTCGAGGCCCTTCTAAATGGCACGACAAATTATATGCTCGGCGAAATGGACAAAGGTAAATCCTACGCAGAAGCTTTAAAAGAAGCCCAAGATAAAGGCTTTGCCGAGGCAGACCCCACAGCTGATGTTGGCGGCGCAGATGCAGCTGCCAAAATTAGGTTGATTGCCCTTTTGGCATTTGGCGAACAACTGACTTTGAATGACATTCCACGCGAAACGATAGAGAACTTTGCGCCAAATGAGCCGCCCAAGGGGATTATGAAGCGCGTTGCAACTGTCTGGCGTGACAAAAATGGATTTTCTGCCACGCTAGAACTTCGCGATTTATCTCCCAATAATTTCATTGCGCAAGCAGACGGCGAAGAAGCGCATGCAATTTTTGAATTCTCTGACGGCGACGAGTATCGTATTCGCGGCAAGGGGGCAGGGCGTTGGCCAACGACGGCCTCTGTCATGGCGGATATGTTCGATATTTCTGCCGTCTATTTGAATTAAATATCGCGCAATTAATTCGACACGAAATCTAGGTTCGTGCGTAAATAAGATATGAGCCAAAAAAATCCTATTATCGTTTGGTTTCGGCGCGATCTGCGCCTGACCGATAACCCTGCCTTGTTTCACGCAAATGAGACGGGGCAACCGATCATCCTTCTCTATATCTATGAGACCAATCGAGATCGAGAGATGGGAGCGGCCAAGCGCGTTTGGCTTGACCATAGCCTTGAAAAACTCGGCAAAGATATTGCAGACAAAGGTGGCAAGCTCCTGATCCGCGTCGGCGAAGCCGCTAAAATTTTAGATGATGTGATTGAGCAGTCTGGCGCGGATACAGTCATGTGGAACCGTCGCTACACGGAAGACGGTCGAGAGATCGACAGTGCCATTAAATCGGATTTGAAAGAGCGCGGCCTCACTGCTGAAAGTTTTAACGCTAACTTGCTGTCTGAGCCCTTCAAGGTCATGACCAAATCGGGCGGCTATTATAAAGTCTTCACGCCCTATTGGCGGGCAGCCAAAGATTATCTTGATGTGTCTGATCCGCTACCTGCGCCCAAATCTTTGAACGGATTTGCCAAATCGCTCAAGACTGAAGACCTGCCAGACGTTGAGGCTGGCGATGTTGACGGTCAAGATTGGCGGGACATGGTGATGGATGACTGGACAGTTGGCGAGGCGGGCGCAGCTGACCGGCTTGAGAGTTTTTTAGACGGCCCCGTTGAGGATTATGCGGAGGATCGCAATCGTCCTGACAAAGAAAACGGCACATCGCGTCTATCCCCACATTTGGCGCATGGCGAAATTTCGCCCCGTCAAATTTGGCATGCCTGCAAAGACAACGAATATACGTCCCGCAAGTTTTTGACCGAGATCGGTTGGCGAGAATTTTCTTACGTGCTTCTTTATCACAACCCCAAACTGGCATCAGAAAATTACAAGTCTGATTTCGACAATTTCCCGTGGGAGGTTAATCGTGAGGGGTTGAAGCGCTGGCAGCGCGGACAGACGGGCTACCCTTTTGTCGATGCAGGCATGCGTGAGCTATACCAAACAGGCTGGCAGCATAACCGCGTTCGCATGGTCTGCGCGAGTTTTTTGATCAAACACTTGTTGATCGATTGGCGGGACGGCGAAGATTGGTATTGGGATTGTTTGCTGGAGGCTGACCCTGCTTCGAACGCGGCGAGTTGGCAGTGGGTTGCGGGAAGCGGTGCAGATGCATCGCCCTATTTTCGAATTTTCAACCCTTTCACCCAAGGCGAGAAATTTGATCCAAATGGCGACTATGTACGCAAATATGTACCAGAGCTGGCGAAGATGCCAAAGAAATACATCCATCGCCCGTGGGACGCCCCTGATAATGTGCTGGAATATGCCAAGGTCAAACTCGGCGAGACTTACCCTAGGCCTATTGTGGATCATAAAGAGGCGAGAGAACGCGCATTGGCGGCGTATAAAGAGAGCCGAAGCTAATCACGCACACTTGATTGGAACGCGAGCGATGGTTCGCGCATAATAAGTCTATGAAAAACTATATCTTACCCACTGTCTTATTCTTGGCCGCTTGTAGTTCTGCATCGACATCTGAAGCACAGCGGTCTGATGCCGAATCCGCTACACCTGTGCAGTTGTCAGGGCAAAAGTCCGAGGCGATTGTCGCGGGCGGATGCTTTTGGTGTGTCGAGTCAGATTTTGAAAAATTACCCGGCGTCTATGAAGCAATTTCAGGTTATTCGGGTGGCGACATGCAAAACCCGACCTATCGTCGGCATGGGCAACATCTCGAAGTTGCCAAAATTATCTTTGATCCCACTATAATTTCTTATGAAGAGATTTTAGATCATTACTGGCGCACGGTGGATCCAACGGATCCTAACGGCCAGTTTTGTGACCGCGGCAATGCTTATAAGACGGCCATCTATGCGACGCCAGAACAGATGGATATTGCAATCGCGTCCAAAAACGAAATTGCAAAGTCGAAGCCTTTTGACGGCCCGATTGTGACACCTGTTCTGCCAGCGAAGACTTTCTGGACAGCCGAAGATTACCATCAGGACTATTATAAGAAGAATCCCATTCGGTATAAATATTATCGGAATGGGTGCGGGCGGGATGCACGCATTAAAGAACTTTGGGGCGAGGGCTAGACTATTTATTGCCCCCGATACGGGTCTGTTGTTGGTGTATATCCATAGGCCGCCCACACGTTTAAATGCCGCGTTTTTCCGCCGCCAAGATCAATCTTGATGGCTTCTAATGCTTCAAGTTTGGCGAAGTCTTGCTCAAAAAAACTAACGTAATTTTCGTAGTGATTAATTAATAGAACAGGTGCGTCCTTTGCCGCGCTGGCGGTTAAAGGATGGGTCATTTCGGCGTGATGCTTAGCCTCCGATGTCAATCGCCAAAACGTCAGAGGTGCCATGTCTCGCAGACCATAGTATTCGGTATCGTAAAAGACGAGGCGGTTATCCATTGCGATAGATTGAAACGATTGCCCGTTATGTCCTGCCTCATACCGTGCCGCGATCGCGTTCACAGTTTCTGGCCAGCCGCGCAGACGTTTAACGGAATTAGCAAGACCTAGCGCGTCCGTCCAAGCGGGCATTAAAACGATGGGTAGCAGGATGAGGGCTAACGCCGTGTGTCCGATTAAGCCCCACTTCATCCATGCCCGCGCTCTGGCTCGCCCGACCAACCAGACAGCTAATATAACTGGCGCAACTCCATAAGCGGTAACAGCCCAATTTGCATTGGCCCGCGAAATTAACGCCTCAATAGAAATCGCGATGAGAGGCGTGATACAGAGGGCGGCGAGCCAAAAAACCATTGGCGAGATTTGGCGTTTAAAAGCTGCTGCCAGCGCACCTAGCAAGAGAGCGAGACTGATCGGGCCAAACACGCCGAACTGATCGATCCAAAAAGTTATTAATTCCATGGGGTGGAACATATCTTGTTTTAAATTCGCATTCTCAGCCGTGTGAGACACAGTCGCGAAATCATGATCGATATTCCAGAGAATATTAGGCGTGATGATCGCAGCCATGATCAAGAGGCCAGCCAATCCTCGCCAGTGCAAAAGCGCCTTACGGGTCGCCGGATCAAACATTATCGCGAGGGCGAACGCGGGGCCGAAAAACATCATCGCATATTTGCTCATAAAACCGAGGCCCAATGCGATTCCTAATTGCACCGCTCGTCCCCAACTCGGCTTAATGCGCAAATTCACCCAAGCGTTCACACCCAGCGCCCAGAAAAACAAGAGCGCAACGTCGGTGCTGATAATCATCGAAGAGAGCCAGACGGCGGGCATGAGCAGATATATCGCTGCCGCCCAAAACCCAGCGCGGTCATCGACGAGTGTGCGCCCCGTCAAAAACAAAATCCAAGCTGTTAAAGAGTGAATGATGGGTGACGCCAGCCGCACGACCCACTCTGTATCTCCGAAAATAGCTGTTGTGCTGGCAATCACCCAAGCGACCATGGGGGGCTTGGAGAAATAGCCGAAATCTAACTCTTGCGCCCAAACCCAATATTGCGCTTCATCGCCGTGTAATTGGTTGGGCGACAGGCGCAGTGCGATGAGGCGCAAAACCAACAGGCCCGCAATCAGCGCGAGCGTCTTTCCGCGATATGTCATGTCCCGCAACATCTACATAGCTATGCGCGGATAGATACGGAAAATAAACCTTATTCCGACCACAAAGTGTTTCAATATATGAGGTGTGAAAAGGTTTATGGCGCATGCGTTGATATTTGATAGCGGGGTAGGGGGGTTGTCCGTCGCGGCTGAAATCCGCCGCATGCTGCCGTTGTTGCGACTGTCTTATATCGCCGATGACGCGTTCCGACCTTACGGCGAAAAATCAGAGGCGGCCTTACGGGCGCGCTTACCACGCTTGCTCTCGGAATTATGTCTGATGCTCGATCCTGATATTGTTGTGATTGCGTGCAATACGGCTTCGACGACAGCGCTACCTGCGATCCGAGATGCGTTATCCGTGCCCGTCGTTGGTGTCGTGCCAGCGATTAAGCCCGCCGCCGCCAAATCACGGACAAAAACGATAGGCGTCCTCGGCACGCCTGGGACTGTGCGGCGGAAATATGTCGATGAACTCATTCACGAATTTGCCAGCGATTGTCATGTTATATTGCAAGGCTCGGTCAATTTGGTCGATCAAGCCGAAGCGAAACTCTCTGGCCAAGCCGTCAATATGGATATTATTCGCGGTGAATTATCTGCGATGTTTTCAGGCCGCAAAGGCATGGATCTGGATGCTGTTGTTCTGGCTTGCACGCACTTCCCGCTGCTGCGCGAGGAGTTGAAGGCCAGTGTGACGCAATCTGTGTTTTGGATCGATAGCGGAGAGGCTGTCGCTAAACGAGTGAAAGCCGTCTTGTCTAGTTTAACCGACGTCACTCGCCTCTCGCCACCACAGCAAGACACAGCCTTCTTGATCGGCCCAAATGCGTCGCCAGCGAGAGCGCAGGCGTTTGCGAAATTCGGATTTAAACGGGTCGTTGGCTTAATGCCCGACAAAATGCCGATAGGTAAAATATAGCGCGAGCAACACTGCGAATACGACAATCGTAAACGCCGCAAAATGCTCTTTCATAATCCGCTCAGCTTGCGGGCCAAAGAGGCGCACAATGCCTGCGACTAAGAAGAAGCGTAAACTGCGCGACAGGACACTTGCGGTCACAAAAACCCCAAAATTCACAGGTACGGCGCCACTCATAATCGTAATGACTTTATAAGGGAAAGGCGTGAAACCTGCGCCAAACACCCACAGCCCGCCATGTATTGCAATGCTCTCGCGAAACGTGTCCATTTTCTCGGTCTTGCCGAGCGCGTTGAGCATAGGCTCGGCGACCAACTCATATAAAAACAATCCCAAGAAATATCCGAATATTCCACCAAGCACTGAAAACAAAGTTGTCAGAAAGGCTAACCGCCACCACCGTTCTGGCGCGGCCTGGACCATAGGTATCAACATCACGTCGACGGGGATCGGGAAGAAAGAACTCTCCGCAAAGGACACAGCGCACAGGGTAGGCGTCGCCCGACGATGACGCGCCAGCGCCTTGGTGTTTTCATACCACCGATCCAGAAATGACAAACGACCCTTCATAAGGTTGGAATAACTGCGCGGTCTTAACGGCAGGTTTAAGGCCACGATATGTTTATCAAATGTTTTTATCGGGACGTGTGAAAAAGACGGTAGCGTTTTCATTTTACCTCCTCTATATCGCATCTGCTTGGTTCGCGGGTGTGGCGGAACTGGTAGACGCGCCGGATTCAAAATCCGGTTCCTTTGGAGTGCCGGTTCGATTCCGGCCATCCGTACCAAGCGCTTTCAAAAATTACGGGATGACCTTGCTATGGTCGTGTCGTCGGCTTATGAAAATGGGAGTGTGACTGCTGGCACAAACCGTGGCGGCTTGCACAACAGACAACAGGGCAGATGACCTTGGACACACCCCTCAACATATTTCGCCTTGCGACAGTCGATGATATTGCCGCCATCACGGCCATCACGAGCGCTGCAGATTCTGGCCTAACGACTGTACCTCGTATGGAAGCGCGTGTCGCGGATTACATAGATCAATCTCATCGTTTTCTGGCAGGTGACCCGATGGCTAATCGCGTGTTGTTTGTTGTGGAGCGTGATAGTGAGATCATGGGCATATCGGGGATTATCCCAAAGCTGGGGCTAGAGCGTCCTTTTTATAGCTTTAAACGCTCCCGCCATGCGCGCCGATCGATGAAGCCCAATTTATCTGTACGCTATGACACTTTGCAGCTGACCAATGATTTTGACGATTTCACAGAGCTGGCGTCTATTTATCTGGCGCCAAAAGCCCGCGGTAAAGGTGTAGCACGACTAATGTCATTAGGTCGGCTGGGCTTTATCGAACGTCATCGCGCTATGTTTGCTGCGCAACTTATGGCGGATATTCGCGGCTGGGTAGATGCCGACGGAACCTCTCCATTTTGGGAGCATTTGGCGTCGAAATTCATACAAACGGATTTTGATGCGGCTGACCGCTTATCCGCGACGGATGGTAATTTTATTATGGAATTACTCCCTAACTTACCGATTATGCTGAACCTTCTGCCCAAGGCCGTTGATGAGTGTGCAGGGAAGCCGCATGATATTTCAGCAGGCGCTATGGGCCTGTTGATGAGCGCGGGATTTGATACGACTGATCTGTGCGATATTTTTGACGGTGGCCCTGCCATTATATGCAAGGCGGAGCGGACGTTGATTGCACGAACGCGGTTTGAGCCAATAGCTTTTGACTGCCAGAAAAGTGACCTGAAGTTCATCCATTACGGCGGAGATCGTCTGGCATTTCGCGCGGCGATGGATCCAGCCAACCCGCTGACGAAAAACGGGTCTCGCGATATTGCAACTGCACTTGGCGAAGGCTTGTCTGTTTCATTGGCTGTGGAGAGTAGGGAATAGATTATGAGCCAAGAAATTAATTTCGATGGCCTGGTTGGCCCGACCCATAATTACGGTGGATTGTCGCGGGGTAATTTGGCGTCTGATAAAAATCGCGGACGCGCGTCCAATCCCAGAGGAGCTGCGCTGCAAGGCCTTGAGAAAATGCGCAAGCTTATTGGGCTGGGACTGACGCAAGGCCTGTTACCGCCGCAGGAGCGTCCTTTTATTCCGGGTCTGCGCGCGGTGGGTTACACTGGCACAGATGGTCAAATTTTAGAGAAAGCCTTTCAGGACAGTCCTGCTTTGGTGGCGAATATGTCGGCGGCGTCGTCTATGTGGACAGCCAATGCCGCCACTGTGTCTGCGGGCAGTCAAACAAGCGATGGGCGTGTTCACCTGACGCCCGCCAACCTCGTGGCTATGCCACATCGCGCGCTGGAGGCGGAGCAGACGCACCATACGCTATCCGCGATTTTCAAAGACACTAACCATTTTAACGTCCACGCACCCTTGCCCGCGAATTCTTTATTTGGGGATGAAGGCGCCGCCAACCATAATCGGCTGGCCTCTGGACATGGGGCAAAAGGGTTGGAATTATTTGTTTATGGCCGTGATGCTTTGCGTGGACAGTCAGGGCTTAAATTCCCTGCTCGGCAAACACTGCAAGCCAGCGAAGCTGTCGCGCGATTGCATGGCCTAAGCGATGGCGAAACGCTATTTGTTCGACAAAGTGCTGAAGCGATCAATGCGGGGGCATTTCACAATGATGTTGTCTGCGTCACGAATGACAATGTTTTGTTTTTCCATGAAGCGGCATTTGAAGACACGGCTTTGTTGGAAAAACAAGTTCTCGCCAAAGGAAACACGTTGGGGTTTAAACCAGTCTTTCTTATGGCGAAGCGGGACGCGTTACCACTTCAAGACGTCATCAGCTCCTATCTATTTAATTCGCAATTAATTACTCTGCCAAATGGCGACATGAATTTAATCCTGCCCATTGAGACAGAAGAAACGGCCTCAGCCAAAGCTTTTGTTGATGAATGTCTGGCAGGTGATAATCCGATAACAGCCGCGCATTACATGGACTTACGCCAGAGCATGAGCAATGGCGGCGGCCCGGCTTGTTTGCGACTGCGCGTGCAAGCGAACGCTTCGCAGCAAGCGGGTATTCACGGCGGCGTTATGATGACGCCCGCGAAAATTGATGCGCTGGAAAATTGGGTGCGCCAGCATTATCGCGACAGGCTTATTGCGGATGATCTGGGAGATGCGGCGTTTTTGCAAGAAACGCGAGAGGCGCTTGACGCGCTGACGCAGCTGCTTGATCTTGGCAGCCTTTATGACTTTCAACGATAGATTTCGGAGCGACATTGATGCGCGCAGATAACATAGAAATAGATGAATTATCAGACGCGGATCATGCGGCGCTATCGGCAGTCCGTAAGCGGCAAGGCGCGATGTTAGAGCGCGTCACAGCGTGGTCGGCGATCAATACTGGCAGCTGGAATGCAGACGGATTAAACGCATTTGCGCCGCTGCTCGCGAAGGCATTTGGCGAGACGGACGCCGACGTCACTTTGCTTGATACAACCCCGATTGAGACGATCACAGATAAGGCGGAAACGCGCGGATTTCAGTCTGGCCCCGTCGTGCGTGCGCAAGCTCGCCCCGATGCGCCGCTGCAAGTCGTAATGACGGGTCACTATGATACGGTTTTCCCGAAAGGCACATTTGAAGCCATTAAGGATCTTGGCGGTGGCAAGCTAAACGGGCCAGGTCTTGCGGATATGAAAGGCGGCATCACGGTCATGATCGAAGCGATCAAAGCGTTTGAAGCAGGCCCAATGAAAGGCAAGCTCGGCTATACCGTGGTTTTGTCGCCCGATGAGGAGACAGGTAATTTCGCCTCTGCGCCGCATATCAAGGCTGCTGCTGAAGGCGCGCATATCGGGCTGACCTTCGAGCCCGCGATGGAAGACGGTAGCTTGGCGGGGGCGCGTAAAGGCAGTGCGGTTTACGACATCATATTTCACGGCAAATCTGTCCATGCCGGGCGCGAACCAGAAAATGGCCGCAGCGCGATCTGGGCAGCAGCAGAATTTGCGCTCGCGATTGAGACGTTAAATGGGCAGCGAGATGGCGTGACATTTAATGTCGGGTCCATTAACGGCGGCGGCGCTGTTAACATCGTGCCAGAATTGGGCATTGTCCGCATGGGCGTGCGGGCGCCAGATGGGCCAAGCGCTGACTGGGCGGATGCAAGTGTGCGGGCGGCTTTTGATAAAGCCTGCCAACGTCCCGACATTCATGGCCATGTTCACGGCGGTTTCTACCGCCCCCCAAACCCCGCAACGCGGCGCAAGACCAATTAATTGATAATGTCAAATCGACAGGTAAAGCGATTGGATTGACGCTAAATTTTAAAGACACAGGCGGCGTGTGCGAGGGCAATAATGTCTTTGCTGCAGGCACGCCCAATATTGACACGCTAGGTGTGCGCGGCGGGCGCATCCATAGCTCTGATGAATTTATGATCGTGGAAAGCTTGTCCGAACGGGCAGGCCTTGCGGCGCTGCTTCTGAACCGAATTGCAGATGGTCGGATTGATGCCAAAGCGATCAAGCACATGATGAAGCAAGGCTAAGATGGCTGATACATATATTGACGGTCAATGGGGGGTTGGAGACGGCGCAGGCTTTGAGTCTGTTGACCCGGCGACAGGCGAGTCTGTCTGGCAAGGCCACGAAGCGACTGCCGCGCAAGTCGATAAAGCTGTCAGCGTAGCACGTCAGGCTTTCGGGGCTTGGCGATTGACGAGTTTTGATCACCGCGCCGAAATCCTGACGCGATATGCGGAACAGCTTGTCGCGCGAAAAGAAGATATCGCCTCTGCGATTTCATCCGATATGGGCAAGCCGATATGGGAAGCCCGCACGGAGGCGGGCGCTATGGCGGGCAAGATCGGTCACTCGATCAACGCCTATCAAGAGCGCACAGGGCACAAAGCGGGAGATGGCTTTTCATTGTCCCATCGTCCGCACGGCGTCATGGCGGTATTTGGGCCTTTTAATTTCCCCGGCCATCTTCCCAATGGCCATATCGTGCCAAGTTTGTTGGCAGGCAATACGGTGGTGTTCAAGCCGTCCGAACTGACGCCGCAAGTCGCCGCGATCATGGTCGAATGTTTGGAAGTGGCAGGCTTGCCAGCGGGGGTATTGAACCTTGTTCACGGGGGCCGCGAGACGGGCGGGGCATTGCTCAATGCTGCGATTGACGGCCTGCTCTTTACGGGGTCGGCCAAGACAGGCACGGCGTTTCACAAACATTTTGGTGGTCGACCAGAGGTGATTCTGGCGCTGGAAATGGGCGGCAATAATCCGCTCATTATTCGAGAGCCAGCAAGTGTCGAGGCCGCCGCCGATATTGCGTTTATGAGCGCCTTTATCACGAGTGGGCAGCGCTGTTCTTGCACGCGCCGTCTGATCTTGCCCACTGGCAGTTTTGGTGATCAGATCGTCGAGGCATTGGTGGCCCGTATCGCCAAAGTAACGATTGGTCACGGCGAAGACGAGGTCTTTATGGGGCCAGTGGTGTCGGCGCAGTCTGCTGAGGCAGCGATAAAATTTGAAACTGAATTGATTGCGGCGGGCGGAAAGCCCATCACAGAGCTAGACCGATTTGACAACGCCTTCCTCCGTCCCGGCTTGATCGACGTCACCGATGCGCAAACACCTGATGAGGAACTCTTCGGTCCGCTCTTGCAAGTGATCCGCGCGGATAGTTTGGACGCCGCGTTTGCGCGGGCGAATGATACGCGCTTCGGGCTAGCGGGTGGCCTTGTCTGCGACAGCCCTGCTATATGGGAGGCGGCGCAGGCCAATATGGTGGCTGGTATTTTGAACTGGAACAAGCCGACAACTGGCGCGGCGAGCAGCTTGCCATTTGGCGGGCCTGGCCTGTCAGGCAATCATCGCCCATCCGCCTATTACGCCGCAGATTATTGCGCTTGGCCCGTTGCGTCGCAGACCTCGCCAACCGCAATTTCGCCTGCTATGATCGGAATGACTTAGGAGCTTTGTCATGAACCCCTTAAAAACACGTCAGATTTTAATTACTTTACACCTGCTATTTGCAGGCTTCATGGCCCCCGCCTTTATATTGATGGCCATTACGGGCGGCAATTATTTGCTCGGAATCAAGGGCAGCAGCACGAGCGAGACCTTAAATGTCCCTGCCGCCGCTTCGTTAAATTTTAATGCGCCGACGATTGAATCCGATGTGCGTGCAGCTTTGAGTGCTGCGGGCATTGAACATAAATTTGAATATGTGAAATCTCGGGGCGAAGGCAAAATTCATTTACGCCCAACGTCCAGACCTTATCTGGAACTTACCTCTGACGGGGTGGTCAAACGCATCACGCCTAGTCCGCAAAAAGCAATGATGGAATTGCATATGGGGCACGGCCCGCAGCTGTTTAAGACATATCAAAAATTTGTGGCATTAGCTCTGATTTTGGTCATTTTAGGCGGCGTTTTTGTTGGTTTGCTGGCGAAAGCCTATCGGCGCATAACAATCGCGTCCCTAGCGGTTGGCACGCTTGTCTTTGTTTTGTTAGCTTTCGTGATCTAACAGAGCGGAACCCAGCTGCAGAAAAACAAAAATATAGGAATATATCCCTTGAAATTAACTTTTGTTCTTATTATGTTCTATTTCTCGAAACATGATAAGGATAAAGGTCATGGCTAAAAAATACATCAATGTGTCTTATCAAGATCGCGATTTGGCGAAAAAACTAGGCGCAAAATGGGACCCGTCCGTGCGGCGCTGGTACTGCCCATCTGGCTCTAATTTAGCGAAGATTTTTTCTTGGCGTCAGGCAGCGCATGCAGAAGCGGCGCGTATGGCGGCTAATCACAATGCATTAATGGGCGAGAGGTCTACGCGGCCAACTCCGCCCAATACACAGGCTAGCCTGTTTGATCTTTCGCTTGCATCGTAGCGACGACGTTCTCGCACCCACCATCCCTTGCTCCCATACCCATAATATATCGTGATCCCCGTCCGATAGTTATGTGGGGGCATTATGTCCGCAAATCTTATCCTACGTTCTTCCCTTGGACGGCTTAACGGTCTAGATTTGCGGACATGTCTTCTGAGCCCATCGATACCCCTGAAATTATTCCGCCAGATAAAGCGGACGCACTTGAGGCGTTAGAGATACGGCAAGCGCTTGAATATGAGACGTTTCTCCATATTCAAAGTCTGGCGCAGACGATGGACGCGCAATACAAGATACCTTTTCTGCCAATCCCTATCGGGCTGGACGCAATTATCGGTTTTATCCCTGGGATTGGTGATACGATCACTTTGGGCGTTGCGGGCTATATCGTTTTGCGTGCGCAAAGGCTCGGAATCCGCAAAAGGCACTTAGCGAAAATGGGCTTTAATATCGGGATTGACTGGCTCATCGGACTTATTCCGATTATCGGTGATCTGTTTGATATTGGCTGGCGTGGCAATCTTCGCAATGCAGAAATTGTGCGTATCCGACTTGAAACTCGCTGGGCAAAACAGCGGTATGATTTGCTAAACTCTTAAAATATCTGCCTAACGCGGATCACCAGACGAGCGATTGACCCATGTGACATCGGAACCAAATAAAGGTACAGATGAAACACTCATTTTAGCAGATCCGTCGACAACACGGCGAGAATAAACCAAATAGACCAAGGCATCATTTTCGCTGTCATAGATGCGTCTCACCGCGAGCGTTTTAAAAATCAAGCTTTGCTTTTGCTTGAAAACCTCTTCACCGTTCTTATCCAAATCAATATCGCCAATAATGATCGGTCCAGAATTGACGCAGCTAATTGAACCATTCGACGGGTTTTCAAACCAACTCCCTTTTTGCAGGCGATCAATCACACTGCGGTCAAAATGGGCCATGTGACAGGTGACGCCTTGCACTTTGCGGTCATTAAAGGCTTCGATTTTTATTTCATTTCCCGTCCAATCATTATTGATTTCCGCCACCTCTTTATTTCCGCTACCGCCGCAGGCCGAAACTGTTACAGCGAGGGTGAGCGAGAGGATCAATTTTATGAAAGTTTGAGGCATGTGATTCCTTAAATATGGATGAAACAATTTCTCCAACTCCAACGTCTAAAGCATTGGTCCGTTCCCGTGAAGCCGAAGCCCGACTGTATAAACAATTTTCAAAACTGGCGCACCTATTGCATAGCCGTAGGGGCGAAGCGCAAGCTTTGCCGGGCTGCACCGTTTTGATATCCACATCTCGAAGCGGTGCGGTCTTTATTGATTGTGTCTAAGCGCTTTCCGCCAAAAGTTGCGCATTGCCGCCCGACGCTGTCATATCGACACAGATGTGACGCTCTTCAAGACAGGCAAAACTCATATCCTCGCCGCAAATCAACGCTAGGATAGGCCCGTCCCGTTTCGCCAACGCGATACGAGCCTCTCGTTGATCTGCGGGGTCACTCCAGAGCGCCACTGCCGCAAAGCCCGTGAGGTCAGTCAGGAGGTGCCGAGCCAGGTGGCCTTCAAAAATCACAGGCACGCAACCGAAACTTTCGACAATGGCAGCTTGTTTGTGGGCGTCGCGGCCCAAGCATAAAACACGGCCTTTGGCGAAAGTCGACAGACGATTGCTTTCCCCCGTAGGGCCAGGGCAGTCGATAGTCGTTAGCGCGTTTTCGCCTACTTTCGGGGCGGCGTCGATAACAGCTTGTGCGGCAGCGAACGCTAGAGCTGCGCCTTCTTTGGGCGCGGACTCCGTGTATGTGGGTTTTTTGTAAAAACGATCCAAATAATGGGGTCCGCCCGCCTTAGGCCCTGTGCCAGATAGCCCGCTCCCGCCGAAAGGTTGGCTGCCGACGATTGCGCCGATTTGATTGCGGTTAATATAAATATTACCGACTTCGACGCTTTGCGTGATATATTCCACGCGGTTATCGATACGGGAGTGTAGGCCAAAGGTCAGACTGTAATCCGCCGCATTTAAATCAGCGACAACCTCATCAAGATTTTCAGGCTCAAAAATAGCGACGTGCAGCACGGGGCCAAAAATTTCGCGAGTCACCTCTGCGCGGTTTGCAACGCGAATTATGCTGGGGCCGATAAAATGGCCATCTTTGGGTGTGGCCATAGACGCCAACAGACGTCCATCGTTTTTGGCTTGTGCTAAATAATTTGCGAAATCTTCTTGGGCACGCGCGTCGATGACGGGGCCAATATCTGTTGATATGTCCCACGGATCGCCAAGGGCCAATTCCTCCATGGCGTCTTGCAACTGTTGGAGAAACCCCTCTGCAATATCATCTTGCAAATAAAGCAGCCGCAAAGCGGAACAGCGTTGGCCTGCGCTTTGAAATGCGGAAGAAATAATGTCGCCAATCGCTTGCTGCGGCAGGGCGGTGCTGTCGACAATCATCGCATTGATACCGCCTGTCTCCGCAATGAGAGGGGCGGAAGGGGTCAAGTTTGCGGCTACAGATTTATGTATTGTCATAGCCGTCGCGGTAGAGCCGGTGAAGCACACACCAGAAATGCGCGGATCAGATGTCAACATGGCGCCAACGATCGAGCCCTCGCCCGGCAGGCATTGTAGAGCAGATTTGGGCACGCCAGCTTTGTGCAGGACATCAACTGCTAAATCCGCGACAATGCAGGTTGACTCCGCTGGCTTGGCCAGCACTGCATTTCCTGCCGCGAGGGCTGCTCCAATCTGGCCTAAGAAAATGGCAAGAGGGAAATTCCACGGGGCAATGGTAGTGAATATCCCGCAAGGCTCAGTCCCGTCACCATTGGCCTCTGCTTCGTCCGCATAAAAGCGTAAAAAATCTACGGCTTCGCGTAATTCGCCGATGGCGTCTTGCGCAACTTTGCCAGCCTCTCTGTGCAGAACAGCAAATAATTCGCCAAACCGCGACTCTAAATCATGTGACGCTTGGCGCAAAATAGCCGCGCGATCCGAGGCGGAAGCCGCCCAAGGCTTTGCCGCGGATATTGCAGCTGAAACAGTTGCGGTATCGGCAAACTGAACCTCGCCCACTATGTCTGTGGGGACGGCAGGATTGATAACTTTATGTGTTGATCCGCTATTCTTGTGACGCTTGGCTATGCGGGGCTTCACACGCCATTGCTGGGTCGCGTATGGCGCACGACCCGTAAGGTACTCATCCATATCTTCGGGGTCACGCAAGTCAAAGCCACGCGAGTTTTGCCGTGTTCCGAAAAGGTCAGTTGGCAATGTCACGCCGCGGCTAATGTCAGCCTCAAATGGGTCTTTGACAATCTGCGCGATTGGCACATCTTCATCTGTGATCTGACTGACGAAAGATGAGTTTGCGCCGTTTTCGAGCAATCGCCTCACGAGATAGGCGAGCAGATCGCGATGCATGCCGACAGGGGCATAAATCCGACATGGTAAACCTGTTTCTTTGCGAAGAATATCATGCAGCGCCTCGCCCATGCCGTGCAAGCGTTGAAACTCAAATCCTGTTTTGTCCTCGCCTGCCAACTCTAAAATTGTCGCCGCTGTCACGGCATTATGGGTCGCAAATTGTGGGTAGATATGAGGGCGGAGGGCGAGCAATTTTGCTGCGCACATCGCGAAGCTTTGGTCTGTTTCTGCCTTAGATGTGTAGACAGGAAAGCCTTCGACACCAAGCTCTTGCGCAAGTTTAATTTCTGTATCCCAATAAGCGCCTTTGACCAGACGCACCATAAAGCGCCGTCCTGTAGTCTTGGATAATGTCTCCAGCCAGTCAATGACCGCACCCGCGCGTTTGCCGTATCCTTGTACGACAAGGCCAAGGCCTTCCCAATTTTTCAGTGGAGCGTGATGGGCGAGGCGTTCGAAAATGTCGAGCGTAATATCAAGGCGGTCTGCTTCTTCCGCGTCAATGTTTAGGCCCATTCCGTGGCTCGCCGCTTGCTCCGCCAAGCCAATCATTCGAGGCAATAACTCATTCATCACACGTTCTTTTTGTAAAACATCAAAACGCGGGTGCAGAGCAGAGAGCTTTACAGAAATCCCAGGATTGTCATGTACGGACGCGCTATTGCAATAGGGTGCCAGCCCAGAAATTGCGGCTTGATACGCGGTCAAATATTTATGGGCATCGGGTGTACTAATGGCGGCCTCACCCAGCATATCGAAAGAATAACGATAGCCACTTTCGCGGCGTGAAATGGCCTCTTTGATGGTTTGACCCAAAACGAATTGGCGGCCCATTTCTTTCATCGCGCGTGTCACGGCCATGCGAATGACAGGCTCACCTAGGCGTTTGACCATAGCGCGTAATCGGCGCGGTGTTTGACGGTCAACGTCTTTCCCTAACACTTTACCTGTTAACATCAGCCCCCAAGTTGAGGCGTTCACGAGGGGGGAGGACGACTGTCCCAAATGCTCAGACCAAGCGGACGGCGCAATTTTGTCTTCAATCAAGGCGTCCATGGTTTCGACATCGGGCACGCGCAATAAAGCTTCGGCCAGACACATTAAGGCCACGCCCTCATCTGTTGATAAGCCGTATTCAGATAAGAACACTTCCATCAGACCAGGGCGGCGGTCTTCGCGAATTTTACGCACCAGTTCTGTGGCCTCTACCGCGATTTTATCGCGCTGCGATTGAGTAGGTTTGAAGTCCGATAATGTGTTCAAAGCGTCATGGCTGGACGCGCGAGCCAGCGCATCTATCGCATGACGTGACGTATCAAGTTGGCCTAGATAACCCATAATACACTCTCCCTATGATTTTCGCGTAACTGAAAAGAAACACGAGGGATATAGAAAATACGTCGCAGAGGATCGATAGAGCGTGAGGTTGGCTCAAGAAAATTGCAAAGCGTCTGCGCGAAGCTCCTTGCGGCGGTAGAGCAAAATGAAAAGGGCAAAACCCCAGCTGACGCAAGCGGATATAAAGAGGGCGTTGGAAAACTTCGTCGGCTCACCATTGACCCATTCCACAGGTGTTGCAATCCCGAGCGGTGTAAAGAGATGAAAGACAATCGCACCACTCATAACACCTAAAGCGAGCAACGCGCCTAGCGCTTGTGATAGCCGCAAAAGCCGTTTGTTTTTCGAAAGTAAAAATATCAGGGGCAGGACAATGAGTAAAATCGCTGCGAATAATTCTGCCAACCCAATAATCCACGGGCCAGCCGGATAGAAGAGACCAATGCCTGACCAGTCTTTGAGCGTTTCAAAAATATGTTTTGGCGTTTCGTGACCGCTAAATTTGAACCGCAGGCTATCCACAAAAATCGCAGAAATAAATAAAGCACCGCCCCAGACGATGAGTTGAATAAGTTTTGACATGATCTCTCCCTTTTTTGTGAAGCTTTACAGATGAGCGATCCCCACGCAAATCACGTTTTGCGGCGCGTCCAATCACCAGATTTTCCGCCTTGTTTCTCAAGTAGTTTAATCTCACCAATGACCATATGCTTATCGACAGCTTTGAGCATGTCGTAAATCGTCAGACAGGCGACAGATACCGCTGTTAAAGCCTCCATCTCGACGCCCGTTTGACCCGCAGTTTTCGTCTCCGCTTTGACTTTGAGGCCCGGCAAATCAGGATCAACGCTGATGCTTACATGCACTTTAGACAAAGGGAGCGGGTGGCAGAGCGGGATCAAATCAGCCGTTTTCTTTGCACTCATAATCCCTGCCAGTTCGGCGATAGTTACAACGTCGCCTTTCTTATTGGCACCCAGATGCTGCAGCGTATCGCGAGCCATGATGACTTGACCTGATGCCAGTGCACGGCGCTGCGTCACTTGCTTGCTGCCCACGTCAACCATGGTTGCGCGGCCGTCTTTATCGAAATGTGTCAGGTCGCTCATGCTTATCTTTCTGTCTTATTTTTCCGCCAGGCGTGGCATTAACTCGACGAAGTTACACGGTCGGTGGCGGCTGTCTAGCTGTGAGCCGATAACCTCCCACCCGTCTTTGACTGCGCCGTTGGAGCCTGGCAGACAGAAAATAAATGTTGTGTCGGCCAGACCTGCACACGCGCGAGATTGCATCGTCGATAGTCCAACATTTTCCATGCTCTTTCGGTGGAAGGCGAAAGCAAATCCGTCAATGACTTTGTCAAATAAAGGTGTGACAGCCTCGGGCGTGACGTCGCGCCCTGTTAGGCCCGTGCCGCCCGTGCTGATTACGGCATCTATATTCGGATCAGCGATCCAGCTTTTGAGTTGGGCTTGGATGGCAGGAATGTCGTCGCGCAAAATCTCGCGGGCGGGCACAGAATGACCTGCCGCTTCAATCCGTGACTGCAAGACATCGCCCGAAGTATCGTCTGCTCGCGTACGCGTGTCAGAGACCGTTAGCACAGCGATATTGATCGGAGTGAACGTCCGTGTGTCGTCTATGCCAGACATATCAAGCCCACCTTTTTTATCATTAATATCTGCGCGACGCGGTTCAATCCACCGCACACCGCCATCATCTGTTTCTTGTTTCCAGAAAGGCGCCTCAGACTTCAGATAATCCATAATGAAATCGCAAGCCTCGAACGCGGCCCGACGATGGGCGCTGGCTGTTGCGACAAAGACGATCGTCTCGCCAATCTGCATCTCGCCGACACGGTGATACACGAGAGCGCCTTGTAAATCCCAGCGCTTGGTCGCGGTGTCGAGTATTTCCGCAATCTGCGCTTCGGTGAAATCAGGGAAGTGTGTGAGGGTCAGGCTCTGCGTCTTGGCGTCCGCTCGCACGATGCCAGTAAAAGACACAATCGCGCCAGCACCGCCCGCAGACACTGAGAAACCAGCGAGCAAGTTGGCCGCATCAAGCGGGGCTTTGCCGACCCAAATTTTGGACACATCACCCACCGCTGAGCGCCGACATAAAGGCGATCTCGTCGCCTTGGATGAGAGGTGTATTCTCGGTGATCACAGTTTTGTTGACGGCAATCCGCGCCCCCGCTCGCAGCATTTCACTCTCAAAGCCATCATACTCCGCGCAAAGCCAAGCCGTCAGGCTGTCTGTATCCGTGACGCTATCTGGCACATCTGCAAGGCCAGAGTTGCCAATATCAGAGAAGCGACCAAAATATAAAAGAGACATCATACCTCCCTATAAAAGAGAATGTGGCAAAAAGAAATAAGGTGAACCCGTCATTCGTGAGTGTTATGGCGCAAACATGATTAGCTTATCAGACGCCCTCAAGACGATTGTGGAGCATCGCGCCATGCCGCGCGTGATGGATGTGGCGCTGGTCGATGCTTTGGGCAAAACATGTGCTGCGGATGTGAACGCTAAACTTACGCAGCCTCCCTTTTCGGCCTCCGCGATGGATGGATATGCGGTGCGGTTTTCGGACATGTCATTGGGCTGCGATTTGACCGTTATTGGGGAGGCCCCAGCAGGCGCTCCCTTCAATGGCATAATCAAAGCGGGTCAAGCGGTGCGCCTGTTCACAGGTTCAGTCATTCCAGAAGGCGCGAATCATGTTATTATCCAAGAGGATGTCTCGCGGCAGGGCGACACAATAAAGGTAACGGACGAACAGCCAGTGGCGCGCAATATTCGCCGTGCAGGTATCGATTTTGTAGAGGGCGATGTGTTGATCCGCCGAGGTGAAATATTGTCACCTGGCAAGGTCGCGTTGGCTGCTGCCGCTAATCACGCGACCCTCTCAATCTATACGCCGATGACCATTGCTCTGCTGGCCAATGGTGACGAGCTTCGCCCGCCAGGTAGTTCATTAAAACAAGGTCAAATAATTAGTTCTAATCAAGCGGGCCTTGGCGCGCTGTTTAAAAGCTGGGGCTGCCGCGTGATTGACCTTGGGATTGCGGCAGATGATCCAACCGACATTCGCGATAGGATAGAGGCTGCGAATGCGGCGGACATTATCGTGCCAATCGGCGGCGCGTCTGTCGGTGATCACGACCATATGCGCAGCAGTTTTCACGCCGCTGGTTTCACCCCCCATTTTGAGAAAGTCGCCGTCCGCCCTGGCAAGCCGACCTGGTTTGCACAACGGGGGGAGCAGCGTGTTCTCGGTTTGCCCGGTAATCCTGCCAGTGCCTATGTTTGCGCACACATATTTTTGCGCCCGCTTTTGGGCCTGACGGACGCGCACGTTACAATGGATTTACCGACGTCAGAGCCGATCCGCGCCAATGGCCCGCGCGATCATTTCCAGCGGGCGCGCGTGTTTGTTGATGATAAAGGGCAGGTCAACGCGCAGCCTTTTTCCCGCACGGACAGCTCGCTGATAACACCTCTGGCCGAGGCCAATGCCTTGATCCACTTACAGGCGAATTCTGGCCCGTGGAATATTGGTGATACGGTCAATGTCACCATGCTCGGCACGGGCCCAGATATTTTTGAGCCCACGTCGCAATGAAACTAATTCTGGCGGGCATGTTTTTTGTCACGGCAGCGCTTTATGCCAGTGTCGGCTTTGGCGGGGGCTCGACATATACAGCCTTGCTGATAGTGGCTGGTACGGATTACCAGATTGTGCCGATCATCGCTTTGACGTGTAATATCCTAGTCGTGAGCGGAAACGTCATTCGCTATGGGCGTGAGCGAATTGTGCCTTGGACTCGAATTTGGCCTTTGATTATTTTATCTGTTCCCGCCGCATGGATTGGCGGCCGTCTTCAAATATCAGAAGCAGTATTCATAGGCTTGCTCTGCCTCGCACTCTTCATAGCTGGGGTCCGCCTGATCGCACAAAAACGGCTAGCCGATAGTGACGTTATGCGGCCACAAAACCTGTGGCTTAATGCAGCTATAGGCGGCGGGATTGGGTTCTTCTCTGGCTTAGTCGGAATTGGCGGCGGGATATTCCTCGCCCCGATATTGCACTTCCTGCATTGGGGCAAAGCCAAAACGATCGCAGCAACCTGCAGCTTGTTTATCCTTGTTAATTCCATATCGGGCATAGGGGGGCAGATGGCCAAGCTGTCTGACCTATCGCGCATCCCTGACGCTTTCGCTTATTGGCCTGTCATCCCTGCCGTTCTGATTGGCGGGTTCATTGGCAATCATATGGGAGTCTTTAAAATTTCTGATAGAGCATTGAAACGGCTGACGGGCGTGTTAATCCTGCTCGTCGCAATTCGTTTGGCCTATCGCTGGCTGACTTTGATGTTCTAGGAGACTTCCATGAAAACACGTGCCGCTATTGCTTTTGAAGCCAAAAAACCACTCGAAATTGTTGAACTTGACCTAGACGGCCCGAAGGACGGCGAAGTCTTGATCGAGATTATGGCAACGGGGATTTGCCATACGGATGCCTATACGCTGGACGGGCTAGACAGTGAGGGGCTTTTTCCGAGCATCCTTGGCCATGAAGGTGCGGGCATTGTGCGCGAGGTGGGTAAGGGTGTTACGTCTGTGAAGCCTGGCGACCATGTCATCCCGCTCTACACGCCCGAATGTAGACAGTGTAAATCCTGCCTGTCCGGGAAGACGAACCTCTGCACCGCGATCCGCGCGACCCAAGGCAAAGGCCTGATGCCAGATGGGACGAGCCGTTTTAGCTATAAGGGTCAGACGATTTATCACTATATGGGCTGCTCGACGTTTTCTAATTTTACCGTGCTGCCAGAAATTGCTGTGGCGAAAATCCGTGAAGACGCACCCTTTGATAAGAGCTGCTATATTGGCTGCGGCGTGACGACAGGGGTGGGAGCCGTGATCAATACGGCGAAGGTGCAAGCGGGCGATAATGTGATTGTCTTTGGCCTTGGCGGGATCGGGCTGAACGTCTTGCAGGCCGCGCAAATGGTCGGCGCGAACACAATTATCGGTGTTGACATAAATAATGATAAGAAGGCGTGGGGCGAGAAATTCGGGATGACGCATTTCGTCAATCCCAACGAAATTGACGGCGACATTGTGGAGCATTTAGTGGCGCTAACCGATGGCGGTGCGGATTATACCTTTGACTGCACAGGCAATACGATCGTCATGCGCCAAGCGCTCGAAGCCTGCCACCGCGGCTGGGGCGTATCCGTCGTGATCGGCGTGGCCGAAGCGGGCAAAGAAATCGCCACCCGCCCCTTCCAACTTGTCACAGGCCGCGTCTGGAAAGGCACAGCTTTCGGCGGTGCCAAAGGCCGTACAGACGTCCCCAAAATCGTCGACTGGTATATGAATGGCAAAATCCAAATCGACCCGATGATCACGCATGTGTTGACGCTCGACGAAATCAATAAGGGATTTGATTTGATGCATGCGGGAAAGAGCATACGGTCTGTGGTGGTGTTTTAATGAAAACCATCTCCAAAAATAAATCCCATGGCGGGGTGCAAGGCGTTTACAGCCATGCTTCCAGCGCCACCAAAACAGAGATGACGTTTTCTGTGTTTGTCCCCGAGGGCGAGGGGCCGTTTCCTGTTCTCTGGTTTCTCTCTGGCCTGACTTATACGCATGCGAATGTGACGGAGAAGGGGGAGTTTCGGGCGGCTTGTGCGGAACATGGCATCATTTTGATTGCGCCTGATACATCGCCGCGCGGCGATGATGTCGCGAATGACGAAGACTACGATATGGGCCAGGGCGCGGGGTTTTATGTCGATGCGACCAAAGCGCCTTGGGCAGAGCATTTCCAAATGAAAACCTATATCGAGGACGAACTGCCGCAATTAATTAAATCCGAATTTTCACAGGCTGATATGTCTCGCCAAGGGATTACAGGACATTCTATGGGCGGGCACGGCGCGCTGACGATTGGCCTGCGCAATCCGCAAATATTTAGGTCGATCTCCGCATTCTCGCCCATCGTCAGTCCGATGAATTGTCCGTGGGGGCATAAGGCGCTGTTAGGATATTTAGGCGAGGATCGTACGGCTTGGGCAGACTATGATGCGTGTGAATTAATTAAATCTGGCGCCCGCCCCGAGGCTCTCCTGATTGAGCAAGGGCTGGACGATAATTTCCTGACAGAGCAATTAAAACCAGAACTGCTGGAAGAGGCTTGCGCAGGCACTGGCATTGAGCTGATCGTTAATCGTCGGGCCGGGTATGACCACAGCTATTATTTCATCTCGACTTTCATGGCGGATCATGTGGCGTGGCATGCAGCGCGTCTGAAATAGAGCCTTAAACATGTTGTGAATAAAATCCTATTTGTGAGTCGACTCTCATAAATGTTCTATATATGTTCCGTTTCCGAATTGGAGACAAAACATGCGCCGCCCTGATTACCTCACCACGCTTTACATCGATTTCGATGCTTTTTTCGCGCATGTGGAGAAGCAGCTAAACCCTGCGCTGCATGATAAAGCGGTGGGGATTATCCCGCTGCCATCCAATCACTCCTCGCTGATTGCCTGCTGCTATCAGGCGAAAGCGATGGGAATTAAGCGCGGCATGAAGCAGGTGGAAGCACGCGAGGTTTGCCCTGATATGGTTTTCATTCCCGCCCGTCATGATGTCTATGTCAAAGTCCATCACGACATTATCAAAGAGGTCAACCGCTTTGCCCCTGTAATCAAAGTTTGGTCGATTGATGAGGTCGAGTGTAAAATGCCGCGCCTCTCGACGGAGGAGGCGGTGCGGCTGGCCGAGGATATGCGGGACGGCCTGGCCCGTGCCGTTGGGCCGATAGTGACACCGTCAATCGGGCTATCGTCTAACCAACTCCTCGCAAAGATCGCCGCAGAAATGCAGAAGCCGCGCGGGCTGATCGTGCTGCATCCGAATGACTTGCCAGGGCGTCTATTGGACGTGCCATTGCGTGATGTGCCGGGCATTGCGAGTGGAGTGGAATATCGTCTGAACCGCGCAGGCATTTTCAGAATGGAAGATCTGTGGCGGATTGCACCCAAGCAAGCGCGCGCGATCTGGCACAATGTTGAAGGCGAGCGCATGTGGTCGCAGCTCCACGGTTATGTCACAGAAAAGCCGCCGACCAAGCGGGCGATGTTCGGACATGGTCGCGTATTGTCTGGCCCGTGGCGACAGCCCGATAAAGCGTTGGACTGCCTCGTGCTATTGGGGGCAAAGGCGGCGCGGCGACTGCGTTATGACGAGTTTATGGCCACACGGCTGACAGTCTCGATCAAAGATGAGCGCAAGCAACGTGTGAGCCATGAAGTGCAATTCCCGCCTGCCCGCGATGATTTTACTCTGCTACGCGCGTTGCGAGAGGGCTTTGCAATCTGCCGACAAAAGACCCGCGCCACGCGCTATACCAGCGCCTCTGTCATGCTGCACGGCCTCAAGAAAATGGGGCATTATAGTGAGGACTTGTTCGAGCAAATTGATGCGCCTGAGCAAAAGGCGGGCTATGAAAAGATTAGCGATATTATGGACAGCCTCAACCGACGCTACGGGGGGACGGTGGTGCATCTCGGCACCCGCCACGAACCGCCGGGCGGCTATGCAGGGGCCAAGATCGCCTTTGGCCGCGTGCCAAGTTTCGAGGATTTTATGAAAGTGGGCTAAGCCTTCGCGATCTTCCTCTTGCCAGCCGCCTCGCTTTTGCGCATGGAAGAGAAAAGAACAGGGGAACCCGACATGTCTAAAATTCACGATATACCGTTATTGCTTCTGGTGATCATCGCGGCCTTGCTGGCATTCGGCGCTTGGGCTCTAGGGTTTAGCTTCCTTGTCGCGCCGATCCAGATGGGCGATACGTTTATTTTGAAGTCCGTCGCTGGGCTAGCCAAGGACGCGTTATTCGCCCCGCTCAAGCCTCTCATGTATGCCTTGATCATTATGTCGATTGCGAGTTCCCTCGCAATTAGCACGGGCGGACTTGGCGCGAAGTTCACACGCGTTTTAAGCTTTTTCGTCGTCTTCTCTCTGATAGGCATTGGGTGCGGTATTGGCGCTTTCATGTTATTTTCAGGCCTTCCCATTTTGCCAGACCCATCGACTCTAGGTGGTGATCCTGTCGTGCTGAAGCAGACGCCGTTCTTGCTGAAGATATACGGCGTGTTGACGTCCGAATTGATGATCTCGATTTATGCGGGTGTGATTTTTGGCCAAGCCCTAAAGCGCCTGAAATTAGGCGAGCAAGCGGATGCTGTGTCCGATTTGTTCATCAAAGGGTTTCGGAAGTTTTTGCAATATACGATACCGCTGGCAGTTTTTGGCTCCATCACCTTGGCGCTGAATCGTCCGGGCGGCATGGAAACGCTCGGTAATCTGGTGCCGATATTAATGCCGTATATGCTGGCGATGGGCCTCGTTTGGTTGATCATGGTGGCGGTAACAAGTGTCATACAAAAGCGCGGCATCGGCTTCGTTTTGCGCGCTGTCTTACCCCAAGCGCTTGTGGCGTTCTCAACGAGCAGTTCGATTGCGACCCTCCCCGCCACACGCGAAGCCTGTGACCAACTTGGCGCAGGCGCAGACGAATCGACGCCGTTCTATACGATCGGCGCGACAATTAATATGGTCGGTACTCTGATTGGTCTGCTGCTGCTGTCGCTTTATTCAATGAAGGCATTTGGGATTGATGTACAAATCGGCGATATGTTGGTCGTAGGCCTACAGTCAATGATCTTCGCCACAGCTGCCGCCGGCACACCGTCTGCATCAGTCGTCTTGCTTCAAGACATTCTAGTGAGCCAGGGCGTCTCGGCAGAGTATGCGACTTATGTGACGGGATTGATCATTACGATTGATACGCTGATCCTTGACCGTTTGCGCACCACGCTGAACACGCAGTCAGACTCTATGAGTACGGCGAACGGGCTAAAGCTTTACTACAAAACCCCAAAGACTTTGGTGGACTGAGAAAAATATCGTGATCCGAAATAATCGGGCCGCAACCTAACGCTCTTTTAAACCTTCGCGGATAGGTCAGCTATTATGTTTCGGTTGGCTATTATCTTTGCAAGTGTTTTGGCACTCTCTGCCTGCGGGTCTTCGCCTGACGCGATTGATACGCGCGGGCCGCAAATGACGCCGATCCCAAAGGGAACGCTATCCCTGCCTGACCGCGCAGCCTATTACCAAAAAGATAAACGCTGGGAAAATGAGCGCCTCGGCAACACGTCTGATACCATGGGAACGGATGGATGTTTGGTCACGGCGACGGCAATGGCGCTCGCTAATTTGGGGTTTCAGACAACTCCATCGGATCTCAATAAACGGCTCACGGCGGAGAACAGTTTTACCTCGCGCGGCTGGCTGATCTGGGACGGTATCCGCAAAGTGACAGACGGTCGCGCGCGCGCTATCTATCATGACCGCGTTGATGATACGACGATCCAATCCTGTCTAATGAATGGTGACTATCCGTTGGTGCAATTTTACCTGCCCAATGGCCGTTCACACTGGGCGATGATCGTTAGCCAGACAGAGCGTGGTTACCGCATGCGTGATCCGCTCCGCGTGTCCAAAAAACCACTCATCTTCCCCCACAGTACAGACAAATTCCGGGCCGTCCGCTGCGTGGGTTTGAACTAGGCGGTCCAGCACCCTATATATAAAGCATGAGATTGCTTTTGAATATTATCTGGATTGTCTTTGGCGGCTGGCTGACAGCGTTGATGTGGTTGCTGGCGGGATGCTTGATGGCGATCAGTATTATTGGTCTGCCGTGGGCGCGAAGTGCGTTTAACATTGCGGCCTATAGTTTTCTGCCATTCGGCAATACAGTGGTGCCGCGCCAGATTGTGACGGGCAGACATGACTTTGGGACAGGGCCATTGGGATTGTTGGGAAATGTCATTTGGTTTGTCTTGGGCGGTTGGTATCTCGCTTTGTCGCACATCATTTTGGGTATTGGGTATTGCCTGACGATCATCGGGATACCCTTTGGTATCGCGCACTTTAAATTGATGAAGTTGTCTTTCGCGCCAGTGGGCAAGATGGTCGTTCCGACATTGGACCGTGCCTACCCATAAAACCCGTCAATAAAATCTGTTCATAAAAAACGCCCCCTCAAAAGAGGAGGCGTCGGTCATACAATTTTAGGCAAAGGCTTAGCCTTTATTGCCGCCCATAACTTTGCCAAGAATGGCTGTCAGGATACCGCCACCGACGGCACCGCCACCAACGCTTTTAAGCAATGTCATCGGATCAAGCGCGCCAGAAGCTGTTGCAGTCGCCGCGTCCATAGCGCCGCTCAGGTCGCCGCCGCCTACCATGTTCAACACAGCCGCTAATCCGCCGCCGCCGATGATGCCAGTGACCGCGCGTCCCAAAGTGCCCATGTTAGAGTTCATGGCCTTGCCAGCCAGAATTCCGCCACCGCCGCCGCTGAGCAGTCCAATAATAATTGGTAGATATTGTTCCATTATAATTCCCCTATTGTATATGTTGAAATCAACGTCGGGATGACCCGCCGCTTTCAACTATCGGAATTATCGCGACCTAATTAACATAGATCAAGTGCAAAACAATATATGTTTATGGTTCGTTCTATAAAGTTCTTGATTTGTTCAGGAAATTGATCTTAGGTGAGGGAGGAAGTGGGAGAAACAGAATGGTAGCACAAATTTGTACGGTCGCGTTTGAGGGCGCAGAGGCGCGCCGAGTCGACGTGCAAGTGCAGGTCGTTAACGCGGGCAAACAGACATTTAGTATTGTGGGACTGGCAGACAAAGCGGTGGCAGAATCGCGTGAACGGGTGCGGGCCGCATTTGCCGCGCTGGGCCTGCATCTACCTGGCAAGCGGATCACGATCAATCTCGCGCCAGCTGACCTTCCTAAAGAGGGCGCACATTATGACCTCCCTATTGCATTAGGTCTACTGGCCGCGATCAATGCTATCCCAGCGGATTCTATCGAAGGCTATTTTGCGATTGGAGAATTATCGTTGGACGGAACGATTACGCGTGTGCCGGGTGCGTTGCCAGCGGCTGTGCTGGCGAATTCCCAAGAGCAAGGTTTGATTTGCCCTGAGCCCAATGGGGCAGAGGCGGCGTGGGCAGGGGACTTACCTCTGCTCGCGCCGCAAAATTTGGTGCAGTTGATGAACCATTTTAAAGGCACGCAAATTCTGACACGTCCAGAGCCGGGCGATTTGCAAGACGCAGTGCGTCCGCTTGATCTTAAAGATGTTCGCGGCCAAGAAACAGCTAAGCGCGCCTTGGAAGTTGCTGCGGCAGGGGGACATAACTTGCTTATGGTTGGTCCACCAGGATCAGGTAAATCGATGCTGGCCGCGCGATTGCCAGGCTTATTGCCGCCCCTGTCTGCCAAGGAATTACTGGATGTATCAATGGTCCATTCCGTGGCGGGACTATTGGAGCGCGGGGAGTTGTCGCGGAACCGTCCCTATCGTTCCCCCCATCATTCGGCGTCTATGGCCGCAATGGTCGGCGGCGGGATGAAGGCGAAACCGGGCGAGGCATCATTAGCACATCGGGGCGTCTTATTCTTGGACGAACTACCAGAATTCACAGCACAAGTGCTAGATAGTCTTCGCCAACCGTTGGAAACAGGTGAGATTACGGTCGCACGGGCGAATGCACACATTTCTTATCCCGCCCGTTTTCAATTAATTGCAGCGATGAACCCATGCCGTTGCGGGACGGCGGGCGCTGACGGCATTGCCTGTCGGCGCGGAGAGCGCTGTGCGGCAGATTATCAGGCGCGTGTCTCTGGTCCCTTCATGGACCGTATTGATATTCAAATTGACGTGCCCGCAGTCACGCCAGCTGATCTAGCCTTGCCCCCGTCCAAAGAGGGCACAGCAGAGGTGGCCGCGCGTGTCGCGATGGCCCGCACGATCCAAATGGATCGCAACGGTGGAGTGAGCAATGCAGAGTTGTCGCAGGACCGTCTCGATATCGTGGCAGAACCAGACAATGAAGGGCGAAAATTGTTAATTCAGGCGGCGGAGGCTTTGGGCTTAACTGCGCGTGGGTATCATCGCGTCTTGCGCGTGGCGCGAACTTTGGCTGATCTGTCAGGGTCTGAGAACATTCATCGTTTGCATATTGCGGAGAGCTTATCACAGCGTCGCGCCCGAAAAGGTCTCGTGTCAGGCAATCAAAGATCAGGGCAAATCGGGACAAACGCCTCCCGCACACCCCGAAATCCTTATTATTCTCCTTAACCAAACCTTACTAAAAACTTGCGGAATAGGTGAAAAAGGCTGGATTTGGTAAGACAATTTTTAGACTAACAGGTCACATATTAACCACGATGATTCCGCGCATTCGGCGCGCATAGGGGATGAGTATGTCACCAGATGACATTTTTGCAGCACAATTTTGGCCTTGGCCTGACCCTGCGGTCAAGCGCGATGCAACGGGTCGTGTGCTATTTGTAAACGCTGCATTTCTCCAACTCTACGGCGGTCAAGCTCAAGATTGGCACGATAATGCGATTGGCGGATGGCCTGCGCCTCAAGGCCCAGGACAACCTTATCGCTTTGAAACACGTATTCCCGGCCAACCCGGCGAGATTGATCAGGTCTATGACTGGATCGAAATGACCATGGCTGACGGCTCCGCTTTCACATTGGCACGGAATGTCACGGCTTTTACCGTGCCAACTGATCCGCATCCGGGGCAGGAAATGGTATCTTCGCAAGACACGCAAGCCCAAGACCTGCAAGAGCCAGATCCAGTATCTGCGCCTGCACCAGAGGCGGCACCAGCCGCGACCACGCCAGATGAATATTACACGGAGACGCCACCCGCAGCTCCGCCACCCGCTGAACCTCAATATGAGCCAACTCCTGCTCTCACCACGGCCCCCGCTATGGAGGCTGATCCGCTTGAGGACACAGCAACGATCACCGAACAGACAGCCGCGCCAGCCGCAACGACTGGAGAGTTTAAACCTGTGTTTGAGCACGCGCCTGTTGAAGACGCAGTCCAGTCAGCGCCGCAACAAGACCCAGAGGTGGCCCCAGTTGAGCCATCCGAATCTCAAACTGAGGCTCCCGTCGAGGCTGAACCTAACGCTCAACCAGAGCGCGCCTATGAGCGTCGTGCCTTGCCGATCGAATCAGATTCCGCTGTTCTTGGTAATAATTGGCGTGATGCCGTGATTGCAAAAGCGGTCGGGGCCGAAGCGCCAAAGCCCGCAGAGGCTGTAGCTGAGACCCAGCCACAAGAGACGCTCGCTGAGGGCGAAGGATACAGAATCTTGCTCGCGGAAGACAATGCTATCAACGCACTATTGACCCGCACTTTGCTCGAAGCTGAGGGCCATACGGTCGAAACAGTCGAAGACGGTGTTCTGGCTGTAGAAGCGATGAAAACGGCTAGCTATGACTTAATCTTTATGGATATGCGCATGCCGAATATGGACGGTCTTGAAGCGACACGAAAAATTCGACTTCTACCAAATGTTCCGAAAAACCTCCCGATTGTCGCTCTGACGGCGAATGCCTTCGACGATGATCGCAATGCTTGTTTCGATAGCGGTATGAATGACTTCATGACAAAACCTGTATCGGCCGAGGAATTATCAGAAATGGTCGAAAACTGGATGTCAGGCGACCGCCAAGCGATTGCCAGCTAAATCGCCCCCAATCAATAACCATAAGGTCGTCTTCGGGCGGCCTTATTTGTTTGTAACAGCCTTTACCATTCACTCCGCTTGAGGCAGGGCTAACAGTATGGAAAATCAATCACCCACACTCACGATACTTAAAAAAGTCGATGAGTTTTTTCTAATCTCTGAAATTTTTGCCAGCCGAAAAATGGCGGCTATGTTGGCACTGGGGTTTAGCGCAGGTTTGCCGATCATGTTGGTCTATACGACCCTTTCGGCGTGGTTGCGCGAAGTGGGCGTCAGCCGCACAGCGATTGGCTTTTTCATTTGGGTGAGTTTTGCGTATTCATTAAAATTCCTTTGGGCGCCGCTGACCGATCGGGTTCGTATTCCTATACTCGCTGACAAGATCGGAAATCGACTAGCCTGGACGTTTGTCGCAATTATTGGTGTTGTTATCTCTATGGTCGCAATGGGGTTTCAAGACCCCTCACAAAACCTCCAAAATGTCGCGATTTGCGCGATCTTCATCGCGTTCTTCTCCGCCACATTAGACATTTGTGTTGATGCTTGGCGGGTCGATGCTGGCGAGGATAAAGAGCAAGCCACGCTGGCTGCGGTATATCAACTTGGGTATCGATTTGGGATGATATTAGCCATTTCAGGCGTTCTCTGGGTCGCTCAAACTACCTCTTGGAACATTGCCTATTGGTGTGTCGCCGCTATCGCTTTGGTGGGAGCCAGTATACCTTTTTGGGCCAGTCGTATGCCAGAGCCAGAAGCGAAACCATTCAAAGACATTAAGTGGTCGCGCTTCGCAATAATTATTCCAATAATAGCAGTCGTTTTGATTTTTAAAAAATATGCAGACATTGGAGATTTATTTTATCTCATACTTACTGTGTTGGCATTACCTTTCGTATTCGCCGCAGGACTCTTAATCTGGGGGAAAACAGCTCTATCTGGTTCAGCGATTTACGAAATGCCAATCGTTGGTGATTTTGCCGATATCGTCAGGCGCTATGGTTGGCTAACACTTCTTATTCTACTTATTGTGATGACGTACCGGATAAGCGACTACACGATGGGTGTCATGGCGATGCCGCTTTACATCGACCTTGGATATGACAAAGGCACAATAGGACAAGTCAAAGGTCTGTTCGGTGTTGTGATGTTGATGGTCGGCGCATTTGCGGGCGGATGGTCAGCCGTAAAATTCGGGCTACCCAGAACCCTAATTGTGGGGGCATTCTTGACGATTGTCACAAACTTAGCCTTTGCTTGGTTGGCTCAAATTGAAGCGCCGCTCACGCACTATCTGTTAGTCACAATCGGCGCAGATAACTTGGCGGCTGGCTTTGCAGGCACGGCGATTATCGCGTTTATGTCCTTGCTAACCAATAAAGATTTTACCGCCACGCAATATGCGTTATTTTCATCGCTTGTTGCGTTTTCAGGCAAGTCTTTGGCAGGATTTTCTGGCGCCCTCGCGGACATGATCGACTATCAAAACTTCTTTATAGTGACAGCGATGTTCGGCCTTCCGCCCTTGATTGCGGTTATCGTATCCTGGCAAATCAATTTGTTAGAGCGCGGTAAAGCGAAGAAGGCTGGGCAGGGCTCTATATAAGTCTTGCACCCAGCCGCGGAATGCGCGAATTTGTGCACCGTTATGAACGCCCCAACGACCCCCGATAAAGGCTCCAAAGTCACGCCGATGATGGCGCAATTCCTTGCGATCAAGGAGGGCGTAGGGCCAGAAGCCTTGTTGTTTTACCGTATGGGTGACTTTTACGAGCTGTTTTTTGATGACGCAGTCCGTGCGGCAGAAGCCCTCGATATAGCTTTGACCAAGCGCGGGAAACATGACGGCGCAGACATCCCAATGTGCGGCGTGCCTGTGCATGCGTCTGAAACATACCTGCAACGCCTGATCAAAAAAGGTTTTCGGGTCGCTGTCTGTGAGCAGACTGAGGATCCTAAAGAGGCCAAGAAACGCGGCAGTAAATCCGTAGTTCGGCGCGAGGTCGTGCGTCTCGTAACGCCAGGCACGATTACGGAAGATAGTTTATTGGACGCGCGCGGACGCAGCTTAATCTTGGCGGTGTCTCAAACTTTGGCGGGCGATTACGGCTTGGCTTGGGCGGATGTGTCAGAAGGCAGCTTTCAAGTGTGCGGCGTGACATTGGCCGCGTTAGGCGGAGAGATTGCTGCACTGGCCCCGCGAGAATTGGTTATGCCAGAGGCACTCTATCAGGACGCGAATATCATGGCGGCGTTGCCGCTGGATGGGATCGCCCTAACGCCGCAGCCCTCGATGAAATTTGATGCCAGAGCGGGGGAGCGTCGCCTCAAAGATCGCTTCGCACTGGTTAGCTTGGAGAGCCTCGGTGATTTCAGCACTGCCGAGATTTCGGCCGCTGGCGCCCTGCTTGATTATTTAGAACTCACTCAAGCTGGCAATCCTGTACAGTTGTCCAAGCCGCAACAAATGCGCACGAGCGGGTTTCTGGCGATTGACCCTGCGACGCGCGCCAGCCTTGAAATAGAGCGAACACAGACGGGGCGGCGAAAAGGCTCTTTGTTGTCAGTGATTGACCGAACGGTAACTGGGCCAGGTGCGCGCGAGTTGTCTGATCGGTTATCTCGCCCGCTGATGAACGTCGCAGCGATTGGCTCGCGCCATGATGCCGTGACGTTTTTTACCGAACAGCCGCGCCTCACGGAGCGCCTTCGGGACACATTAAAGTCTAGCGGAGATATGGCACGGGCTGTGTCCAGGCTGGCCTTGGATCGCGGCGGCCCCCGTGATTTGCGCACGGTATTTGACGGCCTCAACCATGGTCAATCTATCTGCGCGGCATTTATGAAATCTGTGCCCGAAGGAGCGCCGCAAAACATCACCTCGCAATTAGATATCCTATCCCTCGCAGATAAAGCAGAGCTGGGAGCCTTGGCGCGGGATATTGGCAAAGCGATCAAAGCTGACTGTCCAATGATGGCGCGGGACGGCGGATTTGTGGCCACTGGTTGGCGGCCTGCGATTGATGAGCTGAAATCCTTGCGTGATGATAGCCGCCGCATTGTTGCTGGTCTGCAGGTAAAATACGCGGAGCAAGCAGGCGTTCCCTCTCTGAAAATCAAACATAATAACGTCTTGGGATATTTTATTGAGGTGACGCCAAAACACGCTGACGCCATGCTGTCTAAGGGTGCGGATAGCCCCTTTATTCATCGGCAAACTTTGGTGTCGGGCGTGCGGTTTACAACAACAGAACTCGCAGACCTCGATAATCAAATTTCAGGGGCTGGCGACAAAGTGCTCGCGCTGGAACTAGAAGTGTTCGCAGAATTCGTATCGCGAGCGCGGGCTTTGGCTGATCCAATTCGGGCAGCGGCTAAGGCCTTGGCTGTATTGGATGTGCAATCGGCGTGGGCCGTCTGGGTGCAGGATGCAAAGGCTGTGCGTCCCAAAATGTTCAGTGATACTAGATTGAAAATTACGCGTGGCCGCCATCCTGTTGTTGAGGCAGCTTTGCAGTCTGCGGGGGCGGCTGGGTTCACGGCTAATGATTGCGTGCTGGACGCCAACGCGAAAGAGGGTGCGCGGCTGACTCTCATTACTGGTCCGAACATGGCAGGTAAGTCGACCTATTTGCGTCAAAATGCTTTGATGTTTGTTCTGGCGCAAGCGGGCGGCTTTGTACCAGCGGATTATGCAGAAATCGGTGTGGCCGATCGGTTGTTCTCTCGCGTCGGGGCCAGTGATGACCTCTCTAAAGGACGGTCAACTTTCATGGTGGAGATGATCGAAACTGCCAGTATTCTTAATCAAGCCACAGCAAAAAGTTTTGTGATTTTAGATGAAATTGGCCGCGGGACTTCGACATTTGATGGTCTGGCGATCGCGTGGGCGACGGCCGAGCATCTGCACGCTGTCAATCAATGCCGCGCTTTATTCGCGACGCATTATCACGAACTGACAGACCTGATTGAGGCGCTGGACGGCGCCAATAATGCCAGCTTGAGAGCGAAAGAATGGAATGGTGATTTAGTCTTTTTGCACGATGTGCGCCCAGGCCCAGCGGATAAGTCCTATGGCATTCAAGTCGCGAAATTGGCAGGCCTGCCAATGGCGGCGGTTGATCGTGCAAAGGCTGTATTAGAACGGCTGGAAGACGAGGCACAAAATTCAGATGCGACATTGGCCGCGCTCCCGCTTTTCACGGCGACACCGCCGCCTGCCCAAGCGAAGCCTTCGCAAATTGATCAAGCGATTAAAAACCTTGATGTTGACACTTTATCGCCGCGGGCCGCCCTTGATTTGCTGTATGAATTAAAATCGAAATCCCAAAGGGGCGCAACGTAATGGCTCAAAGATTAAAACAGAAAGCCAAAGCCAAAGCTAAGGCCAAAGCAAGCGTCATTCCAGACCGCATTGTGGGCCCTGATAGTGGCATTGATAGTGCGGCCCTATTGGCGGAGCTAACAGAGCTGGCTTTGGCGGGCGGCGATGTCCGCAATGGCGCCCTTGCAGTGCTGAAGTCGTCCTTATCTGACGCGATGGAGCACGCCAAGAAATTGTTCGAATTTGGTCGTTTAGGCGGATTGGAAATGGCGCGAATGATAGCGGCAATTCACGATGATATTGTAACAGTGCTATTTGATTTTACGCTCCTACATGTCACTCCTGCCGCCAACCCCACGCAGGCGGAGCGAATGGCGCTTTGCGCCGTTGGCGGATATGGTCGCGGTGAAATGGCGCCGCAGAGTGACTTGGATTTGCTATTTTTGATCGCCAACAAAAAAGGCTCTCCGCATACGGAGGCGTTGACGGAATACATGCTCTATATGCTCTGGGACTTAGGGCTGAAGGTCGGTCATTCAACACGCACTGTAGATCAATGCGTAAAGCTCGCAAAAGAGGACCAGACTATCTTGACGTCCTTGCTAGACATTCGGTTTCTGCGCGGTGATGCAGGCTTGGCAGACGGCCTATATAAGAAATTCCAGTCGAGCGTGAAGCGTGGACGCGGGCGCAAATATATCTCCGAAAAACTCGCGGAGCGGGACGAGCGCCATGACCGTGAAGGCAATTCGCGCTACGTTATTGAACCGAATGTGAAAGAGGGTAAGGGCGGCCTCCGCGATTTACATGTGCTCTATTGGATCGCACGATTTTTGGATAAAAAAGGCCAAATCACAGACCCGCAACTTGGCCATGATTATGTGGATATGGGTTTATTTAATAAAGCTGCGGCGAAGCGCTTCACTCATGCTGCAGACTTTTTATGGCGGACGCGGATTTGGCTTCACTTCACAGCGAACCGCGCCACGGAGACGTTGTCATTTGATAAGCAAGTCGAGATATGCCGTAAAATGGGCTATGCGTCTGGCCCTGTGGAAGTGGCCGTCGAAGGCTTTATGCGCGAATATTTCACCAATGCGCGAGAGGTGGGGGCGCTAACTCGGATTGCGTGTGCAAAGCTCGAGGAAGAAAAATCAATTCTCTTGCCGAAAGGGCTTGAGACGTATCTGCCTGGCTCTCGCCGCAATCTCAAAAACCCGAATTTGGTCCTGGATCACGGACGGCTTATGTTCTCTGACCCCATGAACATCCGCAACGATCCGTCCATTATTTTGCAGCTATTTGAGACGGCAGGTCGTCGCAATCTCGATATACATCCTGATGCGTTCTCAGCGATTGATTTTCGGCGGAATGTCATTGATGCTGATTTTCGACGGAACCCTAAAAACTCTAAACTTTTCCAAAAACTTCTCCTCTCGGCCAAGGCTCCATATGCCACGCTAAAGGCGATGAACGAGGCGGGCGTTTTGGGGCGTTATTTAACAGAATTTGGCGGGATTGTAGGCCGGACGCAATTTAATATGCACCATGCTTTTACAGTGGATGAGCATACGTTGCGCCTGATTGATCATTTCGACAATCTTCGCAAAGACCGCATGGCTGAAGCTGTGCCTATTGGGACTGAGATCGCTAAGAATTTTGACAAGACTGAAATGCTGACGATTTTCCTGACCTGCTTGTTGCACGATACGGGAAAGGGGCAGGGCGACCAGTGTATTGAAGGCGCGCAGCTTGCGCGGCGAGCCTGTCGTCGGCTGGGGGTTAGCCAATCTATGACGGACACCGTTGCATGGCTCGTGCGGCGTCATTTAGATATGAGCGAGACGGCCCAGCGGCGTGATATTTCTGATCCCGAAACTATCTCGAAATTCGGAGAGCTAGTTGGGTCGTTGGAGCGCTTGCAGCTGTTATATGTGCTGACGATTGTCGATATACATGCCGTGGAGCTCGGGGATCTGGAATGACTGGAAAGCGGTTTTATTGCGGGGACTATACAAAAATACAGCCGCATTTTTGGAGGGTCGCGAGGAGTTAGCCCCAGCCGCCATGGCGCATGCGATGCAAGAGCAGGTCAACGAAAAACTGCCCGGAGATATGGCCGAGCGGGTGCGACCTATATTCGAAGATTTGCCAAATAATTACTGGCTCAATTTTGATATGTCAGACCTCATGCGCCATGCAAGATTTTACGATGGCGTTCTGCAAGCTGGCGATCATACGGCCGTTCAGACGCGGGTGAATAAAACGCGCAATGTGATGGAGCTTTGGGTGCTGACTCAAGACCGCTCGCATCTATTTGCGGATTTAACGCGGGCCATATCATCCTGTGGCCCGACCATTGTTGGTGCGCGATTACACACGGGGGAGACAGGCCGCGTGATGAATGTGTTTTATTTGCACACGATTGATGGGCAGGCCTTTGGCGCCAAAAGCTCCCACACACTCGAAACTTTGCGGCGCAGAACAGATCGCGCCGCGCGGGGGACGTGTCAGGGTTGACCATTCCTGATCAAATTAAATCCAAGCGCGCAGGGGCTATACCTGTGAAACCTAAAGTCACGTTTCACGAAAGCGCATCAAACACATCGACCATCGTTGAACTTCAAGGCCGCGATCGCCCTGGCTTACTTCACGCATTATCAGTCGCCATTAGCGAGTGTGGATTTGATCTTTTGTCGGCGCATATTGAAGTCGTCGGAACGACAGCGATTGACACGTTTTATGTCACGACCAAGGATAAATTGGCTTTGACTGCAGCGGAGCAAAAGTTGCTTAAAGCGAGCTTTGTAAAAGTGCTGAAAATTAAAAAATCACACAAGGCCGCAGCTTAATGCGCCTCCTAAAGTCAACTGCCATCATCGGCTCGTTGACAATGCTAAGCCGCATTCTTGGCTTGATCCGCGATATTATGCTTGCCAAATATTTGGGGGCGGGCGTTGTAAATGATGCCTTGGTAACAGCGATAAAATTGCCAAACCTGTTCCGTCGCATGTTTGCCGAAGGCGCGTTTAACGCCGCTTTCGTGCCGCTCTATGCGCGAAGAATTGAGGGGGCGGAGATAAGGACGCCGCTAATTTTGCAGGCGAAGCGCTTGCGGCCTTATTCATGCTTGTCGCGTTGATCACAGTTTTTTTCCAGATCACGATGCCGTGGACGCTCAACATTATTGGTTTTGGCCTCGACAGAACGGCAGCGGCTGGCGCAACGGCACCTTATGATCTGGCCGTGCTATATGCGCGTATAACAATGCCGTATCTGGTATTGATGTCATTGGCGGCCCTGTTTTCTGGTGTTTTAAACACACGAGGTTATTTCGCAGCGGCGGCCTTTGTGCCTGTCCTGCTCAACATTGTTTTAATTAGTTTGTTAGCGGCCGCTTCACGGGCTGATTGGAACCTCGAACAGCTTGCCTTATATCTTGCGATTGGCTGGACAGTTTCGGGTGTGTTGCAGGCAGGCATGTTGATTTGGGGGCTGCGCAGATCGGGTATTCGTATCCCGATCAAACGTCCCAGATTAACACCTGGTGTGCGGAGGCTCTTCACTTTGGGAGTGCCAGGCATGATCAGTGCGGGCATCACACATATTAATTTGATGGTGAGTCATTCCATTGCGACGACCCAAGATAGCGCTGCGAGTTGGCTTTATTATTCTGATCGTCTTTATCAGTTGCCGCTGGGCATGATTGGAATTGCGATGGGTATTGCTCTGCTACCAGCGCTCGCGCGACGGCTGCGCTCAGGGGATGATCACGGGGCAATGATGACCATGAACCGCGCCATGGAAATCGCTGCAATCCTAACTTTGCCTGCCACGGTAGCGCTCATCGTCATGCCGGAATTTTTGATTGCAGGGTTGTTTGAGCGCGGACAGTTCGGACAGATGGACACGCAAGAAACGGCCAAAGCCCTCCGCATGTTTGCCATAGGATTGCCAGCCTTTGTGCTGCTGAAAGTTTTGACGCCCGCATTTTTTGCACGCGAAAACACAAAAACGCCGATGATTTATGCAGGCATATCGGCCGTCGTGAATCTGATTCTAGGCGCGACACTATTCTTTACCGTCGGATTTTACGGCCTCGCTTTGGCAACATCAATCGCGGCGTGGGGGAATGTGATCTGCCTGGCTATCATTCTTAAACGCAATCGTCATTTTGTTATGGATAAGCGGCTTATGTTGCGTGTCCCGCGGATTGCGCTGTCGGCATTGGCTATGGGCGGTGTTTTGGTTTGGCTTGCACCCATCGCTCGTCCATATTTTGCGAATAGTATTTTGATAGATTATACGGTTTTACTTTGCGTATGCGGTGTTGGCTTTTTGGTTTATATCCTTGTCGCTGGCCTCTTGCGGGCTTACGGGCTGGCAGATATACGCGATGCGTTTTCAAGGTCGTCTAAAACATAAAGCGAGATCAAAGCGTGACTGACAGCACTACTACATATACAGGCCCGGAACGCGTTTTTTCTGGCGTGCAACCCACAGGGGCTTTGCATCTTGGCAATTATTTAGGTGCGCTGAAAAAATTCGCGCTCTTGCAGCATGACATGGAGTGCATCTACTGCATTGTCGATTTGCACGCGATCACAGTCTTTCAAGACCCCAAAACACTCGCGGATCAAACGCGGCATATTGCGGCCGCATATTTGGCATCAGGCGTCGATCCAGCCAAAGCGCTCGTGTATAATCAAAGTGCTGTCCGAGCGCATACAGAGCTTGCGTGGTACTTCAACTGCGTCGCGAGAACAGGCTGGGTCAATCGCATGACGCAGTTCAAAGACAAAGTCGGTAAGAACGCGGAAAAAGCGTCTGTTGGCTTATATACTTATCCCGTCCTGCAAGCCGCTGACATTCTCGCGTTTAAAGCGACCCATGTGCCAGTTGGTGAAGACCAAAAGCAGCATTTGGAATTGTCTCGCGACATTGCGCAAAAATTCAACAATGATTTTGGCGTGCCGAATTTCTTCCCGCACCCCAAGCCTCTCATTGACGGGCCAGGTGCAAAAGTCATGAGTTTACGTGATGGGACGAAAAAAATGTCAAAATCTGATCCCTCCGACGCCTCGCGTATCAACCTCACAGACGACGCTGATGCGATCGCAAAGAAAATACGTAAAGCGAAAACTGATACGGGGGACGTGCCTGCGACAATGAAAGAGTTAGAAGGTCGTCCCGACATTGCAAACCTCGTCGGCATTTACGCGGCCCTCGCTAACATTTCCGAAAAAGATGTTCTCGCGCAGCATGCAGGTAGCCAGTTCGGGCCGTTCAAAGCCGCTCTGGCCGATGTCGCGGTTGAAGCCATGGCGCCGATTACGGACCTCATGTCGCGTTACTTGGCTGATCCAGATGAGCTAGACCGCATCCTGTCCAAGGCAGGGGATAAAGCGGCGGAAATTGCTGACCCTATCGTTGCGGACGTGCGCAAGATTATTGGTTTCAGAGGAGCCTAGTATGAAAAAATTATCTCTTACATTGATGACAGTTCTCGCAGCAGGGCTCGTAACAGCATGCCAGAATGAAATGGCGCATAATGATAGCGATCACACGCATAATATGGAGAGTGGTATCGTGATTTCGAGCGCTTATGTTATGCCGCCTTTTCCAGGCAAAACTGTCGGGGCAGGATTCTTCGAGATCACGAATCACGGTGCGGATGATCGCCTATTAACGGTCATGAGCGATGCATCCTCAACCGTCGAAATTCATACTCATATACAAGAAGACGGCATGATGAAAATGATCAAGCTCGACGGGATTGACCTGCCGAAGGGCGAGACCGTCGTGTTCAAGCCTGGAAGTTACCACCTCATGATGTTTGACGCGAATATGCCTGAAGGAACAGAGGACGTGTCCCTGACATTTACTTACGCAAATGCTGAACCCGTGACTTTGATTGCTCCGATTGGGGAACCGAAAGAAGACGCTCATTCAGAAGATCATTCAGGCGACCATTCGGGTCACTAGGACTTAATTAAACCCAAGTGGCGTGTTGGTTTTTTGCAGCTGACGAATACGTTTTCGCTCCGCATTAAAATTATCCAACCTCGCTTTGATCGACGGATGCGAGCTGGAATTATCTTGCCTTTCGCGAAGTGGGTGCGCGGCGGCTTGCCAATAGGCTATCGCATCGTCGATTTCATACCCTGCCTGCGTCATCAAAACGAGCGCCATACGGTCCGCTTCTAGCTCAATCGCTTGGCTTGGCGGCAGGCCTTGATGACCCGCGATAACATGAGCCATTTCATGGGCAACAATTAACGCAAGATTGACGTCATCTGGCACTGTGCGCATCAAGGCTGACGTCATCAACACTTGCTCGCCATCGGTGTGGCCATTGACAGTATCTGAGAAAATGACATTGACGGGAATATCACAAGCTGTCTGCGCGTTGAGTGTCGTGGTATAATCACTACCCTGCGGTGTGCGCAATGTGATCCGCGTGCTGGGTTCAGCTAAGGCTTGTCGCGAGATCGCATTGTAAAAACTATCAATCGCAACACCTTCGCTTGGGACAGGGAAGTCATTCATCGCGATAAGGCGGTCACCCGCCATAATATCGGCTTGTTCTGCTGGGGAGCCTGCGCGGACGGTATGAATGAAAATACCTGTATCTGACAGTCCCAGAAGACTCTTCGCCACATCGCGCAATGGCTCGGGATAGTCATCAAGGCGGTGCGTAATATAGCCTGGGTCCCGTTCCGTCACTGGGCAGAGCGCAGAGTTGCGCAACCGCAAAGGCGCTGCCACGCGGGACAAGCGAGTGTTGAGGTCTTGATACTCTGCCAAGACATCTGCGAATTGCGTATTGTCTGGTCGCGTCGCAATCGCAGATAGTGTGGGTGCATCAGGATTTTCCGCTGCATCACTGGGCGCACAGCCTAGGATCGCGAGACAAGCGAAGGTTGGAATAAGGGGGCGGAGCATCGTCATTTCTTTCCGCTCGGCAAAACAGTATCCGCATCGGTTTTAAAATTTGGAACCAGTATTTCCCCCGCTGCCTGCTTGGCTTCTATTTCTGCGCGCGCTGCCGCCAAGCGCAAGTAACGGTCGGGGAAGGTCGGGTGGGTCTTGGCGCGATTGACTGATTTCGGATTTATCTTGGCCAGACGCCGCCAGAAATCTTCGACGTTGTCAGGGGAGTAACCCGCCCGGACTTGATAATAAAGCCCGACATAATCAGCTTCGGACTCAAAGGGGCGAGTGTAGCGGGTTGCCATACCTGACAAGATGAAATTGCCGATAATTTTGCGAATGTGCCCCATCGTATTATGGGCTAACTCATGGCCGATGATGAGCGCTAATTCGTCTGGGCTTTCAACGAAATTCATCATACCCGTTGTGATCGTGATCGCTCGACCATTGGCATAGGCGTTGATCGCTGCGCTAGACGATAGTTTAAGGTCGTAATCGCAGACACGGTTCGCCGTCACAGTTTTGGTTATGATAAAGTCTTCCCGCCTCACGCGGATAGGCGTGGCTTGCCCCGCCTTTAGCATGTCTTGGAACACATCAGAATCTGGGGCGAGGGGCGCGTTGTCTGCGGCGAGCAATTCGTCGCCAATTTCTAGGCCTGCCTGATCGGCGGGGCCGCCTTCAACAATTTGAAATATTCTCTCACGTGGTCCCGCGCCCAATATTCGCAAGCTCGCCACACGCAGCCGCTTGTCATAATCTTCTTGCGAATGTGTCGCCGCCCCAATGCCCAACCTTGTCTTGGGGCATAACGCTGCATTGTCCCGCAGCACGGGATATCCGATGTTGAGCAAGGTTTTAGAGCGCTCATTCAGCTCCGTCATAGCGATGTCTTCTTGCGCCAGCTTTTCGAGGCTGAGGGCAGGCATACTAATGTCTGGTAGGCGCGTTGCCACGCTGGCACAACTGATCAGCAAGCTTGCCGCGAGCATTGCACTGAGGATATGTCGTTTTCGCCACATATATATAACATGGCGGGCGCGCGGCATTTGGTCAATTCCTCTTGAACATTTGAACGACAGTCGCCACATAGCTTCTATGTTTATACAGACCGAAGATACGCCCAACCCGGCGACCCTGAAATTCCTACCTGGCCGCGATGTGGCAGGGGCTGGCAATCCTGTCATGGAGTTTACGCGAGGCGAAGACGTTAGCCGTGCGCCATTGGCCGAGATGTTATTTATGATTCCCGACGTCGCGCGGGTGTTTTTTGGAGCAGATTATCTGTCCGTGACCCGCGGCGAAGACGCGCAGTGGAAGCACCTAAAGCCCGCCGTGCTAGGCGCGATTATGGATTTTTATGTCGCGGGGGGTGTGCCGCTCTTGGACCAGCTTCAAGCAGGTGATGTAGACGAAAAAGTCTATGAAGGCGTCACCTTAGAAATCGTTGAGCAAATTAAAGAACTGATCGAACTTCGTGTTCGCCCTGCCGTGGCGCAAGACGGCGGCGATATTGTGTTTAAGCATTTCGACGATCAGGACGGGATTGTCTATCTGGAAATGCGCGGGGCGTGTGCGGGCTGTCCGTCTTCTACGATGACGCTAAAGTCAGGCATTGAAAACCTGCTCAAGCATTATGTTCCCGAAGTAAATTCGGTCGAACAAGCGGTCTAAGCCATGTTGACTTTGGGGCTGGATAGCACGAGCGCCTATTGCTCGGTCAGTCTTGTTGATGATGCGCGGGTGCTGGGGCATATATCCGAAAAAATAAACCGTGGCCATGCCGAACGCCTCGCGCCGATGGTAGACGAGGTGTTGACTGAGGCCAGCGTTGACGCGTCTGCTATTGAGCGGATCGCCGTTTGCACAGGGCCGGGGAGTTTCACTGGATTGCGAGTCGCCCTCGCCTACGCCAAGGGATTTGCCTTGCCACGGAGCTTGCCTGTAATTGGAATAGATGCACTGGCCGTGACGGCGCAATCTATACGATTTTCGAAAAATGATCACCTTGTGGGGGTAATGCGAGACATTCGACGCGGCCAAGTCTTCTACGCCACTTACAGTCACGGCGAAGCCATAGAGCCGCCCCGCGCCATGACATTGGAAGAGGCTGAAACTGACGCGGAAACGCTGCAGGCTGCGATCTACGAATCGACTCATATCGACACGCGTATCCTTGCTTGGCTCGCAATGGACGCTGACCCCGCTGATTACCCCGCAGTGCCGCTATATTCACGCGCGCCAGATGCGAAACTGCCTGGTGGTAAAAGCCCAAAATGAGAGCGCTCTCTGCTGTTGATGCACACGCCATGGCGGATATTCACGCCCGGAGTTTTGAACGCGGCTGGTCCGCGCTCGACATGGCCACTCACACGCAAAACGATCTCTGCCTTGGTATAAGCGACCCGCAGACAGATCAGCTAAGCAGCTTCATCATTTGCCGATCATCTTACGATCAAGCGGAAATTCTCACGATTGCGACACATCCCGATCATCGCGAACAGGGGCTGGCGAAAGCTTTGGTGGATGCCGCGTGCAAAGCGTTGTTGGCAGACGGTGTGACAGCGCTCTTCCTCGAAGTGGCGGAAGACAATGCTGCCGCTATTGCACTTTATCGCCAAGCGGGATTTATCGGGATTGGACGTCGTCCCGCCTATTATCGCCGCGCGGCAGGCCGTATGGCCGCACTGACATTATCTAAAAAGCTGGACGCCTAGCGTTGTGCGCGTTATCAGTTATCTATGCCAAACTGGATTGAACGAAAATGTACCGAACGTAACCTGCGTATGACGGATCAGCGGCGCGTCATTGCGCAAGTGCTGTCAGATGCGGATGACCATCCCGATGCAGAGGAGCTATATTCTCGCGCGATCCAAGTAGATCCGAAAATCTCCCTCGCGACAGTCTACCGCACTGTGCGCTTATTCACAGAGGCGGGCATTATCGAAACCCACGACTTTCGCGATGGCCGCGCACGATACGAGACCGCCGACGCCGACCACCACGACCACCTCATTGACGTGACGTCAGGCGACGTTATCGAATTCGTCAATGACGAGATCGAAGCCCTCCAACATAAAATCGCCAAAGAACTCGGCTATGAGTTGGTAGATCACCGGTTGGAGCTGTATGGGAAGAAGATAAAGTAGCTAGTCCTCGATGATCTTGACGCGAAACTTTGCGTCATAGCTTTTTTTGAAAACTTTACATTTTTCGTCTAATTTAAACGCGCCAACAGAAACTTCCGTGTCATAAGCCCGTTTGATTTTGTGTAAGCAAAGCCCTTCTGAGGGCGCATCTATATCGAGCTCAAAATAATCGAGCCATTGCTGGCGCGAGAAGAGATAGGCCGTACAATAATCAGTCTTTTTTTCAACTTTACTACTTTTTGATTTAGGTCCAAATGTGGTCATAGATGTCGTAACTCCAGTGCGAGCTGCAGGCTTTCGAGTTACGATAATGGATGACTGATTCATCGGAAAAGTAGCTGCGCAGCTTGTGTTTTCGTTGACATCCAAATCAACATAACCTGATGTTATGCCTTGATATGTCTTCCAGACTTTAAACCGTGTTGCTGTTTGCTTGTTGAACGTGCCGATTACAAAATTTGTTCCAACAGGTGATGCAAGAAAGACAGCATCTACTTCTTCAGAAAAGTCGGATATGTTTTTGTCATAAAAACACATACAGGCCTGTGCGGGTAATGCGAACAAGAAAAATAATACAAATGAAACTAGCCCTCTCATAAAGCTATATAATTACATTTATTCAAATATTGCAAACTTGCGCCGCTCCCAACTCCCCGCTATAGCCCGCGCACGAAACCAATGAGAGTTACCACATGACCGTCCTGTTACCGCGCGATAAAAACGCGTCCCGTAACGTTGACGCTCCAAAAGCTGGCACAACAGCTGCGGACGGCAATGTTACCTCACAACCTCTAAGCCATACTCAAGCGCGAGATATTGATGCGCCTGTCATTGCGAAAGCCGCAGACGGCGCAACCCTGGATGTTACGCCGACCAAAAAGGTTTTCATCAAGACTTATGGTTGTCAGATGAATGTCTATGACAGCGAGCGTATGGCGGATGTGCTGTCGCCCATCGGATACGCGCCTGTCGATAAGCCTGATGATGCCGACCTCGTCATTCTCAATACTTGCCATATTCGCGAGAAGGCTGCGGACAAAGTCTATTCCGAGCTGGGCCGTATTCGGCAGCACAAAGAGCACAATAAGCCCGATATGAAAGTCGCCGTTGCAGGCTGCGTCGCGCAAGCAGAGGGGGCTGAGATTATGCGCCGCGCCCCCGTCGTTGATATGGTGCTGGGGCCGCAGACCTACCATAAGTTGCCTGAAATGATTGCCAAAGTGCATCGCCAAACAGGTGATGTGCTGGAAGTGGATTTTGATACTTTAGAAAAATTCGACCAACTTCCAGAAGCCCGTAAGCCCAAGGGGTTTAGTTCGTTCCTGACGATCCAAGAGGGGTGCGATAAATTCTGCACCTTCTGTGTCGTTCCCTATACACGTGGTGCGGAGGTTTCCCGCCCTGTTTCGCAAATCGTGGCAGAAGCACGCTCGCTGGCGAGCCAAGGCGTGCGGGAAATCACTTTGATCGGGCAGAACGTCAATGCTTACTCCGCCGAAGGGCCAGATGGTCGCGACTGGAGCTTAGGCGAATTGATCCAACATGTGGCGCTCATCGGCGGTATTGATCGTATTCGGTTCACCACGTCCCACCCACGCGATATGGACGATGAATTAATTCGAGTTATCGGCGCAGAGCCAAAGCTTATGCCGTATCTTCATCTCCCGATCCAAGCAGGCAGTGATAAGATTTTACGCGCGATGAACCGTGATCACACCTACGAACATTATAAGCAATTAATTGCTAAAATACGCGCGGCACGGCCAGACATTGCGCTGTCAGGTGATTTCATCGTGGGCTTCCCAGGGGAAACCGATGCCGATTTTGAGCAGACAATGGCCTGCGTTGAGGAGATCGGCTACGGCTCCAGCTTCTCGTTTAAATATTCGACTCGCCCTGGCACACCCGGCGCATCTATGCCGCGACAGGTCCCTGAGGCTATAAAATCAGAGCGGCTCAAACGCCTCCAAGATTTGCTCTACACGCAACAGCATGATTTCAACAAATCCTTAATCGGGCGGACATTATCAGTCTTGGTCGAAGGCACAGGCCGCGAAGATGGCCAACTCTTCGGTCGCTCGCCCTACCTCCAAGGCACTCACTTTGACGGCCCCGCAGAACTGGTCGGCCAAATCGTGAATGTGGTGATCACAGATGCAGGACGGAACTCTTTGGTGGGGCATTTGGCGCCATGATCATGGCTAGTAATCTGCCGCAACATTCCCTATCTGGAACTCATGTCTAAACAAACTGAAATATTTGAATTTAACGACGCTGATTTGGTGCGCAAATTATGCGGGCCTAACCATGCGCATTTGGCGCTGATCGAGGAGGCCTTTGGGGTCTATATCGAGGCACCTGGGGCGGCGGTTCATATCAATGGCGATGGGCCGAGTAGGTCTCGTGCGGGTGAGTTGGTCAAGGAAATCTACCAACGGCTAGAGCGCGGTTGGCCGTGCGGGCCCTCTGACATTCGCGCGTTGATCCGTGCTATGGGTACAGGGAAAGTCAAAGCGGCCAAGGTCGATGCGATTATTCCCTTCCCGCGCCGCAGCCCGATTGTACCAAAGACGCCGCGCCAAGAAAAATTTATTCACGCCATGCGCGACGATACGATCTGTTTCGGGGTAGGCCCAGCGGGAACGGGTAAGACTTTTCTGGCCACTGCTTACGGCGCGTCATTGCTAGCGCGTGGGGAAGTCGCAAAGTTCATCGCCTGCCGCCCTGCGGTGGAAGCGGGTGAGCGATTGGGTTTCTTGCCGGGGGACATGAACGAAAAAGTTGATCCCTATATGCAGCCGATTTGGGATGCGCTTCATGCGGTTTTGGGTCGCGATGAAGTGGACCGTCGCCGCGCGGCTGGCGATATCGAAGTTGCGCCACTGGCTTTCATGCGGGGACGGACATTATCAGACGCCTTCGTCGTGATTGACGAAGCGCAGAACGCGACAATTCCACAAATGAAGATGGTGCTGACCCGTCTAGGCGAACGGGCGAAATACGCTGTGACGGGCGACCCAAGCCAATCTGATTTGCCGCATGGCCAAATCTCTGGCCTCGCCCACGCCTTGACAATCTTGCAAGACATCAAAGGCATCAGTCAAATCGAATTTCTGGCCTCTGACGTCGTACGTCACCCGCTCGTAGGCAAAATTGTTAACGCTTACGACAAGGATGCGAAGACCTAAAAACGCATGGCCCAGACGCCCCCTGACATTGACGTATTGTTCCAAGCTGGTGACTGGCCGGAGCTAGACGTGGCGGCTGCGATTGACGCGGCTCAAGCTGTTCTAACGGATGCGCGAACGGGCGAATTGTCAGTTGTGTTTTCAGACGACGCCCATGTGCAAGTCCTCAACCGCGATTACCGCCACAAAGACACGCCGACCAATGTTTTGTCATTTCCGCAAGACGGCCCGCTGCTGGGCGATATTATCCTGGCATTTGAAACGGTAGCCCGCGAGGCGGAGGCGGCGGATAAAACATTTGCCGCACATACCAGTCATTTACTCATTCACGGCTATTTGCATTTGCAGGGCTATGACCATGAAGACAAAGATGAGGCCGACATTATGGAAGCTTTGGAAATTCGCGCACTGCAGCGCTTGGGCATTGACAATCCATATGAAAATCAGGACGCTTGAACGACTATGAGCAATGACGAACCATCGCCGAGTTTACTCGGGAAATTATTCCGTCGCGGAGAGACGGCGGATGCAAATGCCGAAGCTGTTCCGACCAAGGGTGAGGAAAATGCGGCGGCTCAAAAATTGATGATGCACGCGGCGGAACGATTTCACCTTTTGCGCGTCGAAGACGTTATGGTGCCACGCGCAGATATTGTCGCCGTTGAAACCAGCGCAACCCTAACCGAGTTGTCAGCGGCGTTGAAGGAGGCGGGCCATTCGCGCGTCCCTGTTTATCGCGAATCTTTGGATGAACCGATAGGCATGGTGCATATCAAAGATGTGCTGCCCTACTTAATGCTGGACGCCAAAGGGCGCAGCGGGAAAACGTATCCCAACAAAAAAGTCATTCAATATATTCGCCGTCCGGTCCTATTTGTGCCGCCGTCTATGCTCGCCCAAGACCTCTTGCGGCGGATGCAGGCGCGGCGGACACATATGGCGATTGTAGTCGATGAATATGGCGGCACAGATGGCCTTGTGACGATTGAAGACCTGATCGAACCGATCGTGGGCGATATTGACGATGAGCATGACGAGATTGAACCAGAAGTGCAAATCGTGACTGGCAAGGGTGGGCGTTCCGTTTGGGAGGCTGATGCGCGGATTACGATTGACCGCTTTGAGGCGACACTCGGCCGAGATTTCGCAACCGATGACGAAGAAGACGAGGTCGATACTCTGGGCGGGCTGGTCTTTCGGATTGCGGGGCGCGTCCCCGAACGCGGCGAGATTGTGCTGCATCCCGGCGGTTTAGAATTTGAAGTGATTGATGCTGATCCCCGTCGCGTGAAGCGTTTGCGGATCAATGATGTTAGTCGTAATGACGACAAAACTCCAGCATTTGACGAAAGCCAGGATACGATTGTCGATGGCTAACCCATGACACCCGCCAAGATGACGAGCGAGACATTCGCTGCGCCACTCTGGCTACGCTACGAAGGTTGGATGGGTCGTGGGATTGGTTTTTTATGCGGCGCACTGGCTGTCTTTGCGTTTGCCCCTCTGCATCTTTGGCCGTTGGGCCTGATCAGCTTTGCCCTCTTATTTCTAAGACTTGTGCTTGTCGGGCAGACCAACCCACAATTTAAAGCGGGCCTCAGCACCGCATTTTGGCAGGGGCTTGGGTTTTTCGGCGCAGGTATATTTTGGGTTGGGTCTGCCTTTATTGCGCGGGGGCCAGAATTTATTCCAATCATGCCGCCCGCCGTCTTGGCGCTCGCGGCATTGCTGGCCGTATTTTGGGGCTTAGCGGGTGGGGTTTTTATACGCTGGCGGCTTACTGGCTTATCCGCAGTGATCGCATTTTCAGCCGCGATGATGCTGGCAGAATTGGCAAGAGGTCATGCGTTTGGAGGCTTTCCTTGGAACTTGCCGGGCTATATTTTTGAGGCAGGTTCACGCCCATCGCAATTCGCCAGTCTTGGCAATATTTACGGGCTAAGTTGGGTAGTGTTGTTCCTCAGCGGGTCTGTGGCTTTATTGTTCACTGCCAAAACACGACTGGTAGGGGCAGCGTTGTCCGGACTAATATTGGCAGGATTATACGGGTTCGGGCATGTCCGTTTGTCGGACGCAAAGACTGAGACCGTGCCAAATGTTAATATTCGCCTCGTGAGCGTTCCATTCTCGCAAGCTGACAAGTTTAATGCCGAAAAATCCAATGCTATAGTTAATCAATTCCTAACCGCCTCCATCGCACCTGGCGCGGAGGATGTGACGCATGTCATCTGGCCAGAGGGTGCGGTCAATGGACTGGCTATGGATAATGCGCCGCTATTAAATGCGATGGGGCGCGATTTGCTATCCGTGGATAATTCGCCGCCCGTTTGGATTATGAATTCTTTGCGGTCTGAAATCATGCCACATCCACGCGGCGGAGAACCTATCACGAATTATTATAATAGTTCAGTTGCGGTGGAGTTTGATGCAGGTGGTTATCCCGCGATTGTCGCTGTGAATGACAAGCACCGATTAGTGCCATTTGGTGAATTTTTCCCGGGCGGCAAATGGTTGGAATCCTATAACTTCCCCGTATTTTCGACAGCGCTCGCGTCGATTTCAGCTGCCCCCGAAAAAACTCTTATTGATATTCCTGGACTGCCGAGAGTGAGCGCGCAAATTTGTTATGAGGCCGACTTCCCAGGGCTGACGCCCAGAGATGCTGTGCGTCCGGCGCAATTAATTATTAATCAAACAAATGACGCGTGGTACGGAAAAACTTGGGGCCCAGCGCAGCACGCTAATATTGCGCGTTACCGCGCGATAGAAGAGGGGCTGCCCATAGTGCGTTCAGCGTCCAACGGTCTCTCCGCAATGATTGACCCATACGGACAAATTGTGACGCAGATAAATATGGATGACGCGTTTCATATTGATACAGTTCTACCTAAAAGTTTGGATGCAAAAATGGCAACATCACTTGTCACTTTTATCATTGCCTTGATCAATTCATTAATAAGTTGCATACACCTTTTCACCAGACGCAGGTTGGGACTGCGTCGCACTTAATATTTTGTTCGTTCCAGGTGGGGGCACCACAGCACCGAACATAAAGGGATGAAATCTATGACAGCAGTTAAGGGGCCTCGGTCGCCCAATCCAGTCGATATTCATGTTGGCACGCGGGTTCGCCTCCGCCGTCAAGTGATGAAAATGAGCCAAGAAAAACTCGGAGATCAACTCGGAGTTACATTTCAACAGGTTCAAAAATATGAGCGTGGCTCGAACCGTATCGGCGCGAGCCGTCTATGGAAAATCTCCGACGTCCTGAATGTGCCGATCGGGTTTTTCTTTGATGGGCTGTCTGACGGAATTGATCACGCAGAGTTTGGTGAAGACGATCAAATGCCAATCGTCTACGATTTTATTAATTCGTCGGACGGTGTGGCCTTGGCCAAAGCGGTCAGTCAAATCAAGAATAAAGCTGTGCGTCGTCAAATTCTGGAGCTTGCACGTTCGCTCGCTAAAGATGCTGAGAAAGACGACAGCTAGGCTGACCTGGCTTTTTTGCTTTTCACATAGTTCCGCGCGCTCTATGAGCGGGCGCTATGTTTAATCGAGATACTCAGAAATTCCGAACTTTTGGACGCGCCAAGGGCAAAGCTCTGACGGCTGGGCAACAGGCATTGATGGATGATGTCTTTCCAAAATTTGATGTCGGTCCCGATATTAAGGCAGGCCGAAATCCGTTTGCGGGCCTTGAAGGGCCGCTTTGGCTGGAAATTGGTTTTGGCGCGGCGGAGCATTTGATCTGGCAGGCGCAACATAATCCCGATGTTTCTCTGCTGGGCGTTGAGCCGTTCCTCAATGGTATTGCGAAGGCGACCAAGGGGATCAATGATCATGCAATGACGAATTTACGCCTGCATCGCGGGGATGCACGAGACGTGTTGTCGCTTATCCCTGACGGTGCGCTGGATCGAGTCTTCGTCCTCTTTCCTGATCCTTGGCACAAAACGCGCCATCACAAACGACGTTTGCTGCGAACTGAATTTATACAAGAACTCCACCGCGTGATTAAGCCAGGTGGAGAGTTGCGCTTCGGCAGTGACATTTTGCACTATGTCGATTGGGCGATGACGCGGTTTTATCGGCATGGCGGATTTAGTTGGTCGCCAACGCAAGTGTCTGATTGGCGCATGCGAGGCGAGGACTGGCCCGAAACGCGTTATCTAAAAAAAGCGCTACGCGAGGGCCGCACGGGCCACTTCTTCACATTTCAACGCGTGTAATTATTTGCTAGACGAATGGCACTAACGGGTTCCTCAAGAGTTATTATCGTGAGGTTCTAGAAAGGAGCTTATCTTGCGTTTTATTTATCTGTGTTGTGTCGGTCTTATCTGGGCGATCTATTCTGCCTCGGCATTGGCGCAAGTCCCTAATACACCGCCTGTCGAAGATCCCGAACCCGTCATTGCGTTGAGCCCCCAAGACACTACGGATCAAAAAATCCAAGACCGTATCTCTACTATCTTCGAAAAAATTGAAGCGATTGACGGCGTAGTGGTTGCTGTCGATGCGGGCGTGGTTACGCTCTCCGGCGAAGTCGCCAATGATGCGGCAGCTCAGGATGCCCGCGATATTGCGATCCGAACGGCGGGCGTTGTGACGATTGAAGATAATATAAACCGTACTCTGGATGTGCGAGGAAATGTGACGCCATTCATCGAAAGCGTAAACGTCAACAGCAAAAAATTCGTTAGAGCACTGCCGCTAATCTTGTTGTCCTTCATTGTATTTTTGTCATTCGTTCTGCTGGGTGGCTGGCTCGCACGGCGAAAAAGTCTGTGGCAAAAGATTGCGCCCAATCCTTTTTTGGCCGAAATATTTTCACAAATCATACGTCTGGCATTCTGGGTGCTTGGCGCGATCATTGCGCTAAACCTTGTGGGTGCATCGGGCTTTGTTGCTACCATTTTAGGCGGGGCTGGCGTTGTTGGTATCGCAATCGGTTTCGCTGTGCGCGACTCTCTTGAAAATTATATTTCGTCAATCATGCTTAGCTTGCGTCAGCCATTTCGGGCCAAAGACCATGTCGTTATCAATGATAAAGAGGGCATTGTCGTCAGGCTAACCTCTCGTGCGACGATCTTGATGACTGTGGACGGCAATCATTTGCGTATTCCGAACTCGACTGTTTTTAAGGGTATCATACTTAACTACACGACTAACCCTGAAAGACGGTTTGAATTTGAATTGGGTGTCGATGCGGATGATGATCCCATTTCGGCGATACAAGTTGGTATGGACGCGCTGCGGACCCACGAATTTGTTCTAAATGATCCCGAGCCGTTTGCGATTATCAAAACAGTGGGGGATTCTAATATCGTTCTCGATTTCTATGGCTGGGTAGATCAGACGCATACTGATTTCGCCAAAGCTCGCAGCCAGGCTATTCATACCGTGAAGTCTGCTTTGGAGGCAGGCGGATTTACATTGCCGGAGCCAATCTATCGCTTGCGTTTGCAAAATGCGTTTGACGGAACGCTCAAGACAATCACGGACCAGTCAAGTGCTAAGCCTGACAAAACCAATAAAACTGTGACCAAAGCGAAGTCCAGAACCAAGAAAGAGACTACGGAATTTACGCCGCCTGTTATGGATGTGTCCAAAGATCGTCATCTGGAAGACAAAGTGAATGAGGAGCGATTGGCGGGACAAGACGCCGACCTCCTCGACGGCAGTAAGCCAATAGAATAGCATACTTTTGATGACGTGAATTCTACCCTTGCCAAACTCTCATTTCCTGCCTATATGCACAGCAAGACATAAGCCTCTGGCGCAGGATGCCAGCAGGGTGACCCCAAAAGGGTCGCCTTTTTTATTGCCTGCAAAAGCGCGCGAAGACGAATTGACTGACAAACCGACTAAGGATTTGAATGAAAACGAAGACACATATTGACGAGCGAATTCTCGCCCTCGCCGAACCTGTGGCTGAAGACCTTGGCCTGCATATTGTGCGTGTACGCGTGATGGCGGGTAAGCGCCAGACCGTGCAGATTATGGCCGAGCGTAAATCTGACGGCCTCATGGGCATTGAGAATTGCGAAGACCTTTCGCGCGAATTGTCCGCGCTGATGGAAGTCGAAGACCCGATCATCGATGCCTATGTCCTCGAAGTCAGCTCGCCTGGCCTTGACCGCCCGCTCACCGATATGGCCGCGTTTGAGGCCTATGAGGGTCATCTGGCTAAGCTCGAACTTGATCGTTTGGTCGAAGGCCGCAAGCGATTTCGCGGCGTCCTTGCGGGCGTTGACGGCGATAACATTGATATTGATTTGGACGGCGATGATGACACAACAACGTCCATTCCGTTCGCTTGGGTCGCCGAAGCTAAGCTGGTCATCACAGACGCCTTGATCGAAGCGGGCCAAAAAGCCAAAGAGGCCGCTAAGGCCGCACAGAACAACACGAATACCGAAGAAGAATAAGCCGAATAATTAGGGAGACACTCATGTCCACTGCCGGAATTAGCGCCAACAAACTCGAATTGCTACAAATCGCCAAAGCGGTTGCTGACGAGAAATCTATTGATCGCACCATTGTTTTGGAAGCGATTGAAGAAGCCATCCAGAAGGCCGCGCGTATGCGTTATGGTGCCGAGTTGGATATTCGCGCCAAGCTTGATCCTGTCACGGGCGAACAATCCCTGCGCCGTGTTATTACGGTCGTCGAAGATGATGCTGTTGAGAATGACACAACAGAGGTTGGTATCTCCACCGCACGCATGGACAACAAATTGGCGGAAGTCGGGGATCAAATTTCAACAGTTCTGCCGCCGCTGGAGTTTGGTCGTGTGCAAGCGCAAATGTCCAAGCAGATCATCATGGGCAAAATCCGTGATGCCGAGCGCGCCCGTCAATACGCTGAATATAAAGACCGCGTTGGTGAGATTATCAATGGTATCGTCAAGCGCGTCGAATATGGTCACATTATCGTCGACCTCGGTCGTGCTGAAGGCGTGATCCGCCGTGATCAAGCACTTCCGCGTGAGAACGTCAAATCAGGCGACCGTATCCGTGCCTATATCATGGACGTGCGCGAAGAGCCGCGCGGCAGCCAAATCTTCCTCTCCCGCGCCCATCCGCAATTCATGGCGCAACTCTTCGCACAAGAAGTGCCGGAAGTTTATGAGGGCGTTATCCAAATCGTCGCCGTTGCGCGTGATCCGGGTTCTCGTGCCAAAATCGCGGTTTATTCCAATGACGGATCTATCGATCCTGTCGGCGCTTGTGTCGGTATGCGCGGTTCGCGCGTGCAGGCTGTGGTCAACGAATTGCAGGGCGAACGCATCGACATTATTCCTTACACAGAAGATATGGGTACATTCATCGTCAACGCACTTCAGCCTGCTGAAGTGGCGAAAGTTGTGATTGATGAAGCGAATGAGCGTATCGAAGTCGTTGTCCCTGATGAGCAACTATCGCTCGCCATTGGTCGCCGCGGTCAAAACGTACGCCTCGCGAGCCAGCTGTCTGGTTGGGCCCTCGACATTTTGACCGAAGAGCAGGAATCAGAGCGTCGCCAGAAAGAATTCCAAGTCCGCTCTGAGTTGTTCATGACAGGCCTCGACGTGGACGAAATGGTCGCGCAGCTTCTGGTCTCAGAAGGCTTCGAGACGATGGAAGAAGTCGCCTATGTCGCGCTTGATGACCTAACAGACATCGAAGGCTTTGATGACGAAACAGCCGAAGAGCTGCAAGTGCGTGCGCGTGAATATCTCGAAAAGATCGCCGCCGAGCAAGATGCTGCGCGGAAAGAAGCCGGCGTTGAAGATGACGTGTTAGAGATTGAAGGCGTTACTCTGCCAATGGCTGTTATCTTTGGTCAGAACGAAATCAAAACTGTCGAAGATGTTGCGGGCCTCGTGCCGGACGATCTGAACGGCTACACCGAATATAAAAACGGTGAGCGCACACACGAAGCCGGCATTATCGAAGACATGGGTCTGACGAATGAGGAAGCGACCATGTTGATCATGCAAGCACGTGTCAAAGCGGGCTGGATTGACGCGTCTGCGTTGGAGCCAGAGGTCGACGAAGACGCCGAGGCCGAAGAGGCTGGCGAAGTTGAAATCACAAAGGACAACCTCTTTGAATAGAGGGTGATTGCAGGCCCGATTATCGAGACTCCGTCAGATAACACACCCGAAGTCGACGAAAACTTCGTCGATAAGCGCGGGCATAAATCCCGTGAGCGGCGCTGCGTTGCGTCTGGTGAGGTTCGCGATCCTGCGGACATGATCCGCTTCGCCCGTTCGCCCGATAATGTGGTTGTGCCTGACATTATGGGCAAACTGCCAGGGCGTGGTGTTTGGGTGACGTCTGACCGTGCTTCCCTGGAAACTGCGATTAAGACCAATGGTTTTGCACGCGGATTTAAGGGCAAAGTTATTGTGCCAGAAGACTTGATTGACCAGGTCCACGCAGGCCTGCGGCGTCAAGTCTTAGGCCACATCGCCATGACAAAGAAGTCAGGCAAGCTCATTATGGGGTTTGATCAAGTCTTAGGGGCCGCGCGTAGCACTGCCCTTGGCTGGCGAATTGAGGCGTCAGACGGCTCCCCTGATGGGCGTGGTAAAATTCGGACTTTATCCAAAGCCGTCGCTCGTGAATTAGAGCAGCCTTTGCCATCTGTTTTAGGCTGTTTTGATACGGCGGAACTGGGTCAGATCATTGGACGTGACACGATTACACATGCGGCGCTGGCCCAAGGAAAATTATCCAAGCGGTTGAAAATTCTTGCTGCACGCCTATCTGGATTTGAGAGCCTCATCCCACTGGACTGGCCCGATCTTGAACACGAACTTCGCGGATTGCCGCGGGAGAGGTCGGAAGACGAGAACGACGCCACCACATTTGATGAGTTGCAGGACGATAATCCTGCAAATAATACGAGCTAATAAATAACAGATCGTCCCGTATTGTATGTTGATAAACACGCACGGGACGTTAGGTTACGCGCCAAAGCGCAAAGATAGAAACGCACATATACGGACCCCGGCGTTATGACCCAAAGGCCGAAATATTTGCCAAATCTTTGAAAGAAAGATTATGAACGATACACCTGATAAAAAACCGGCACGACGCCCTCTCTCCCTGAACAAGGGAACAGGCGCACCTCGCCGCTCCGGCTCCCGCACAACGGCGGTTGTCGTCGAGAAGAAAAAGAAACGATTGATCATGCCGGGCCAAGCGCCCAGCAAAGCCGCGCCGAAATCTGACGCGGCGCCAAAAGGCATGGAAATTAAAAAAGCGCCAAAAGTTGATGAAGCGGCGGAAGCAGCTCGCAAATTAGGCCTATCCAAAGCGGAATATGAAAAGCGCCAAGCCGCTCTTTCCAAAGCGCAAGCTCAGCAAGAAGACCGCGATGCGCTTCGCCGCGCCGAAGAAGCTGAACGCCGTGCGCGCATGGAAGAAGAAAAAGCCGCCCTTGATGCCAAGCGCCGCGAAGAGGAAGAAGCTGAACTGCGCCGCTTAGAGGCCGAAGAAGAAGCCCGCCAGAAAGCGGAAGCTGAACAAGAAGCTGCTCGCCGTCCTGTGGGCGCGCCAACTGCACCGACCAAACCTGTGGAAGAGCAATCCGCGCTTGAGAAAGCTGGTGGTCGGATCAAGAAAAACGAGCAGCGCCACCGCCTGCACGTTCAAAAGGTGAAACGAAACGCCGCCGCGGCAAGCTGACAATCGTCTCCGCTCTGTCGGGTGATAATGAACGTCAACGCTCGCTGGCCTCTATGAAACGTGCGCGCGAGCGTGAGAAGCAACGTCAACGCGGCGGCGGTGGATCGCGGGACAAAGTGCAGCGCGAAGTCGTGGTGCCAGAAGCGATCACGGTTGCCGAATTATCAAACCGTATGGCGGAACGCGCAGCGGATGTCGTAAAATACCTCATGCAGCAAGGTCAGATGACAACGATGAACGACGTCATTGACGCGGATACAGCGCAGCTAATCGTCGAAGATTTTGGCCATATTGTGAAGCGTGTCTCGGAAGCGGATGTGGAAGAAAACTTCCTCATCGATGATACACCGTCTGAAGAAAAAGATCGCAAACCTCGACCACCCGTCATTGCGATCATGGGTCATGTCGATCACGGTAAGACGTCTCTGTTGGATGCTCTACGCACCACAGATGTAGCCGCTGGCGAAGCTGGCGGGATTACGCAGCATATCGGGGCCTATCAGCTTAAACTGAAATCTGGTGATCAGATTACTGTGCTGGACACACCTGGCCATGCCGCCTTTGCCGAAATGCGGACCCGCGGTGCTGAAGCGGTGGACATCGTTGTCCTCGTTGTTGCAGCCGATGACGGCATCATGCCTCAAACGATTGAGTCGATTAAATATGCGCAAGCGGCCGAAAAGCCGATCATCGTCGCCATCAATAAAATGGACGCCTATGAAGCGAATGCGCAAAAAGTCGAAATGGACCTTTTGCAGCACAATGTGATTACGGAATCTATGTCCGGTGAAACGATTGCTATTCAGGTCTCTGCGAAAGAGAAAACGGGTCTGGACGCTTTGGCTGAAGCGATTGCGCTACAAGCTGAATTGATGGAATTGAAAGCTAACCCAACGCGGAATTCTGACGGCCTAGTTATCGAGTCTAAGATCGAGAAAGGTCGTGGCCCTGTCGCAACTTTCTTGGTCAAGCGCGGTACGCTAGAGCGTGGTCAAATTGTGGTGGCGGGCGAGTATTGGGGCAAGGTTAAATCCCTTATGGATGAGCGCAATAAGCAGCTGAAAAAAGCTGGGCCATCGACACCTGTCGAAGTCATGGGTCTCGACGGTGCGCCAATGCCTGGTGAGCCTTTCGCGGTTGTTTCTGACGAGCAAAAAGCGCGCGAACTCACTGAATACCGTATCCGCCTCCGCAAGGAGAAAGAAAACGTCAAGCCATCTGCCATGGCCTCTATGGAACAGATGATGGCGAAGATGGCCGATAAGGTCAGTTCCGAAATGGTTTTGGTCGTCAAAGCTGACGTTCAAGGCTCTGCCGAAGCGATCAAAACTTCTCTGGAATCTCTTGGTAATGACGAAGTCAGTGCGCGCGTGATCTACGCTGAAGCTGGCGGTATTTCTGAGTCTGACGTTAATTTGGCTAGCACATCTGGCGCCCCGATTATCGCCTTTAATGTGCGGGCTAATCGTCAGGCGAAGGAATTGGCCGAGCGCGAAGGCGTCGAAATTCGTTACTACTCAATCATCTATGAATTGCTAGACGAGATTAAGGGTGCCCTTGAAGGGATGCTTCAACCAGAGCGTCGCGAGACATTCATCGGTTACGCTGAAGTGTTGGAAGTCTTTGATATTTCCAAGCTTGGCAAAATCGCGGGTGCGAAAGTCACTGAAGGACGCGTTGAGCGCGGCTCTGGTGTGCGTCTATTGCGGGATGATGTTGTGATCCACGAAGGCGAGCTATCGACCCTCAAGCGTTTCAAGGACGAAGTGCCTAAAGTGCAAGCGGGCATGGAATGTGGTATGGGCTTCAAAGATTACCATGATCTGCGCAAAGGCGATCAAATTGAGTGCTTCACTGTCGAAATGCTGGACCGCGTGCTCGACTAGAATGTCCTTCATTAATTAAATAAAGAAAAGCCCTGCAAGCTGCGGGGCTTTTTTATGTGCGCTGTTCAGTCTAGGATGCGTCTGAACAATGGCTCTCAAGGACGGATTTATGACTCACGGTGTTGGCGGAAAAACTGCTGAGGAAGCCTTGGCAACCCTGTCTGATATGAGCGCTGGTGTCGTGCCCATCACTGAGGCGGAATATCAGTTGCGGATCGACAAAGCACAAAAAATGATGGCAGAGCAAAATTTGGCGGCGCTTTACCTTCACGCTGGAACGTCGCTGTATTATTTTACTGGCACGCGTTGGCATAGCTCAGAGCGTATGGTCGGAGTGGTCCTACCGCCCAAAGGCGCCCCCATCTACATTGCGCCCGCTTTCGAAGAGGGGACGTTGCAGCAATTTATGACCATTCAAGGCAGGGTCGCAACATGGGAAGAGCATGACAGTCCCTACCCATTATTGGCAAACATTCTGGCAGAGAAAGGCGTGAGGTCGGGGGTGATTGGTATTGATGAAGCCACACCGTTTTTTGTTTCTGATGGTATTGCGAAAGCCAGCCCTGATTTTGATTTCACCAATGGCGCGTCTGTTACTGCGCAATGTCGCATGATCAAATCGGATGCGGAGATCGCCCTGATGCAGCGCGCAAAAGACATGACGCTGGCCGTTCACAAGGCAACTGCGTCAATGTTATATGAGGGTATAACGACTGCGGATGTCGGAGCGTTTATTGACGCCGCTCACCGAAAAGTCGGCGCACCCAAAGGGTCTTATTTCAAGATTATTTTGTTCGGGCCAGACTCGTCATATCCACACGGTGTAAAAACGCCTAAAGCGTTGGAACGTGGCGATATGGTTCTGATTGATACGGGCTGTCAGTTGCATGATTATATCTCTGACATCACGCGATCTTATGTTTTTGGCGAGCCGACGGCGCGGCAAAGAGAGGTTTGGGATGCGGAGAAGGCGGCCCAAGCCCGTGCGTTTGAGGCGGCGCAAATTGGCGTGCGATGTGGAGATGTAGACTTGGCTGCGCGCGCAGAATTAGACGCGCGTGGTTTCGGCTCAGGCTATAAAACACCAGGCTTGCCGCATCGGACGGGTCATGGGATCGGCCTTGATATTCATGAATGGCCATATTTGAACTGGGGCGATGATACACCCTTAGCGCAAGGCATGTGTTTTTCGAACGAGCCGATGATCTGTCTTTACGGCGAATTTGGCGTGCGGTTAGAAGACCATTTTTACATGGGACAAACCGGTCCAGTGTGGTTCACACAACCAAGCAAATCGATAGACGACCCGTTTGGCTAAGCGAGTTTATTATTGGACGCGTTTTTTAAGGTGTGGCATCAGAGCGGCGTTGGTTGTAATAACATCGCCCGTTTCTACGGGATCACCGCCAGAGAGGCTCTCGACCATTAGGCCAGCTTCACGGGCAATTAAGACACCTGCCGCCAAATCCCACGGCGCAAGGCCGCGTTCCCAAAACCCGTCATAGCGCCCAGCCGCGCACCATGCCAAGTCAAGCGAGGCAGCGCCCATACGGCGCACTCCAGAAGATGCCCCCATGACCTGATGAAGTTCCTTCAAGAATTTCGTGTGGCCTGGGCGCCCCAAAAATGGGATACCCGTCGCAAAAATTGAGTCTGTAAAAATATCCCGTTTGGTCGGATAAAGACGACGATCTGTCCCGCCGCGGGCACCATCATTCAAAAACGCGCCTTTGCCTTTTTCCGCCATAAACATTTCGTCTGTCACAGGATTATAGACGATACCTGCCACGACTTCGCGCGGCTGATCGTCAATTTCGCGTTCTAGCGCGATAGAAATCGCGAAGTGCGGAATACCGTGAAGGAAGTTCGTCGTGCCGTCCAGTGGGTCAATTATGAAGCGGTGCGTTTTATCTGTCCCAACAATCTCCCCACTTTCTTCCATGAGGTAGCTATAACCTGGGCGGTCGCGGTCGAGATTTTCAAATATAACCTCTTCAGCTTTTTTGTCAGCGCGGGACACAAAATCGGCTGGCCCTTTGCGGGACACTTGCAGGTTTTCAACTTCGCCAAAATCGCGCAGCAGACCGCGAGAGGCTTTGCGGGCTGCGCCTTGCATGACGCGCATAATGGGGGAGAGGTGTTCCATGACTTAATCAGCCCGTTTCACATATGTGCCGTCAGTGGTGTTGATCACTAGGCGCTCCCCAACCCCGACAAAGGGTGGCACATTCGTCCGCGCGCCGTTAGATAACGTCGCAGGCTTGAAAGAGTTCGCGGCCGTTTGGCCTTTGACGACAGGTTCTGTATCGGCGACTTCGAGGATGACTTGTTCGGGCAGAGCTATCGTAATCGCGCGGTCCTCGTAAAACTCTACAGCGACCTCCATCCCGTCAGTAAGGTAGATAGTCTGATCACCAATAAACTCAGGGTCGAGCATAATTTGCTCGTAGGTTTCGAGGTTCATAAAAACAAGCATATCGCCGTCTTTGAACAAATAGCTGTGCGGTTTTTGATCAAGGCGCACACGCTCAACGGTCTCCGCCGCTCGGAACCGCTCATTGAGCTTACGCCCGTCTAGGAGGTTTTTAAGTTCGACTTGGTTAAAAGCGCCGCCCTTGCCCGGTTTAACTGCATTACACTTTACAGCCACCCAGAGCGTGTCTTGGTGTTTGATAATGTTGCCAGGCTTAATTTCATTGCCGTTCATTTTCATGGCGTGTCTCGTTTCTTGTCCGCAGATTTGCGCCCGTCTATCAGGGCAAGCAATCAGGGGCAAGCGGGACTTCGCGCTGTGGACAGTTCAGCCTATGCCTTCGTGATCTTGGCTAATTAGTAGCTGCGATTTGCTTGGGGAGTTCCTTGCCATTGTCGCCCACGTTGCGTTCGATTAACAAGCGGCGCGGGTCTAGTTGGACATAGTTGGGACGTTCCGCCAGATCAAAGGTGACTGTGCTTTGTAAATCGGTGACGCGGACGCGTTTGAGGTCTGTCCACTCATCGCCCAAAGTCTTTTTCGGGTCGGTCTGGTAAAAGCCAATCTCGATCCACTCATCTAAAGCTTCGCCGTCAATCTCTGTAACTGAGGTTTCTTTGCCGTCAGCTTCAGATGCGTATTTTTTATCAACGTCCATTGTCAAACTAACCGTGTAGCCGCCTTTAGAATTAGGCTTTGCCGCAACGCCATCTTGGAGTTTTAATTCCCAAAAGGTGATGTGTTCAAAATAGTCATCAATCAGCTGGTGATAGTCAGGATCAGCCTCAGCCTTTAGATATTCTATCAGATTTAACGTCGTCGGATAGGGCGCGCCTTTATAGCCGAAATCCCGGATAAAATTTCGGATGGCGCGCTGCATATTATCCTCGCCCATATATTGTTTTAAGCCCCAAAAAACCCAATTTGCTTTGCTGTAAACTAGGTAAGATTGGTTTTCTGCCTGACCCAAGGGCGGCTCAGCATCTTTGTCCTGCACACGCGCTGTGAGGTAACCGCGAAGAGGGTGATTGATTGAGCGCACTTCCAAAATCCGTCGCGCTTTCTGCCAGCCATATTTAGCTTCATAGGCGGTCATCGCTGCATTTTCGGTCAAACCCTCTGACAGAACATTGAACCCTTTGACTTGGGCGGGTAGGATTTGGTGGCCAAACCACTGATGCCCAATTTCGTGCATCGTGACATAAGTGGCGATGTCGATTGACTCGATGTCGTCTGGATCGCCGGGGTCCATAACAAATCCGATATTCTCTGAAAATGGAACAGTGCCAGCAAAGCTTTGCGCGAATGAACGGAATGGAAACTCCATAATGCGGAGTTGTTTGTGCTGGTAGGGGCCGTAGAGAGCCGTGAATGTATCGAAAGATGATTTGGACGCCTCTATCATCAGGTCAACATTATAATCGTGTGTCTCGTGATAAAAAATCCGCAAGTCAACATCGTCGCCATTGGGGTTATTCCAAATATCTTCCTTCACCGTATATTCACCCGATAGGAATGCATAGAAATTCGCGATCGGGTTGATCGCCTCATAATCGCGGCAAGTTCGATCTTTGGTCTCCCCAGCGTAAACACGCAATAACTCTCCGGGTGCAATAGGAATTTGATTGGCGTCGGTGCAGACAGTTGCTTTGAAAGCAACGTAATCTGCATTGGCATCAAAGAAGCCTTTGCTAATACCGTCGGCATCCGTACGCTCTGGCATTTTCTCTCTTTCAGGGAGGTCATTTTTGCGGCGCTGGTCAGGATTTGTCAGATAATTAGGTTGAATTCCCATCTGCGGCATCACGGCACCGCTATCCACAAATGTTCCGTTTTTGAGAATACTACTCCCATCACCCAGTCGTGGTGCGTGGTAGAAATGCTCAAAAGATAGTTCTGTTTTTGTATTAGGCAGCAGGGGCGGATCAAAGCGGTAGACCAGAACGTCATATTCCGCGAGGTCGTTTGCAAGGTCTGTATCAGTCTCCCGCACAGCGCCGCGTAAATCAAGGCGTCGCACATCTTCCATGTGGGCCACAGGGCTATTGATATAAACAACCTCGATTGGGGCGTCCTTGGTGTTCTCTAAAATGAAACTGCCAGAGACAATGGCTTCGCGCTTTGACGGGTAAAACTGCACGTTCACGTCGACCGCAAGTGTTTTCGGGGTTGGGGCGTCCTCTAACGGCTTTACGAGGCGCTCATAAGTGGCCGTGCGGCGCTCATTCGCCTTCCTGTTGCGGTAATCATTATCGATGTTGTAGCTCTTATAAATCGTGCCACCCGTCACCAAAATTGCGGCCAGCCCCAGCACGGCTACGCCCAGAGATTGGGCGGAGATATGAGCGCGAAAGCCCTTCATGCGTTGCCATAATTTACTCTGCAGACCCCTACGGAAAATCCAAGTGGATAAGGCTGCCATGACCAAGACGAAGCCCATCCAATAAGCGAGGAACCACCCAAATTCTGTTAAACTGCGGAAGCCCGACATTTCAGAATAACTGCCTGCGTTAGCATCGCCGTAATTAATTAAGGGGTGATAAAATGGTAGACGCGACAGGCCAAATGCCAACGCCGCCAAGACGCCTGTGGCGATCAACATGCCCATGACACGGTTGGGCGCAAAGTTTTGCACGAACATGACGAGAATAGCTTGGAAGAAAAAAAGAATAAAGAAATTCAGAAACGCAATCGTCAGATAGGTGTTAATATTAATGGGTATCTCGCCGCCGCTGACAAAAAACTGTAGCGCCATGCCAAAAGCTATGCCGATCAGAATAATGGTCGCAATGACAGCCTGTAAGGCGAGCCATTTAGATGATAGTAGCACACCATTTTTAACGGGAGTCGCGTCTAAGATTTCATGAAATCCTGCCGCGCGATCCCGCCAGATAATATCGCCGCCAAAGAAGATCATGATGATGATCATTGGAATAGACAGCGAACCTAAGACGATTTGCAGAATTAAATTACTGGTTGGAAGGCTTGGGTCTGGGGACAGAGTCAAATTCACGAATGCGACCAGGCCAAACAGAGCCAGCGCGATGCCGATAAGAATTAAAAAGGCAACACTTCGCACCGTTGTCAAATATTCGAATTTAAACCTTGCCCAAAACGCAGTGCGCGTATTGCGTGATGATAGGTCTGGCGTCACAGGTTTTAAAACGATGGCGTCCGTTGGGGCGGTCATAATTTCAGCTTGACCGCGTTTGGTTTTCCGCGTCACCAATCCACGTCTGGAAAATATGTACCCTAACGCAAATAGCGCGATGCCAATGCTGCCCCATACTACTCTGTTAAGCCCAACATAACCCATTAAGGGCGTCAAAACTGTATTTTGTTCAGCCGCTGGCCAGAACTCCGCTGTGACCGCAAGGGCTGAGCTGCCGAAAGGATCAATGAGCGATTGTATGAGGTCTGGCGCATCTTCTCCCGCGAGAAGGCTGGCGGAAAAATAAAAAACAAATAGGCCTACTGCGCTGACATAGACGAGTGCGCGATTGCGCGTTGTGACTGCGAAAGCGGTATATATTCCCGATACGAGGAGAGCGTTAATCAGAACGAAAATCATCACAGGTTGGATAAAATAGAGAGCGTTGAACGGCCCAAATGACGCTGCGTCAGCCCACGGCATAAACTGACCAAGCATTAATCCAAGAACAGCCGAACAGAGTGCGAGGCTTGTGACGATCCATGCTCCGCACAGTCGTGAGAGGATCATAGCTGGGGTTTTGACGGGCGTGGCGTGAATGATTTCAAGAGACTTAAACGTGTCATCGCGCATGACACCGTTCACAACAAATATTGCGCCAAAGAAAATAGCGCCCATGCTCAGCGCTGAAATGCTGAGCGCAAGAGGAATAGCGCCATTGGTTTTAATTTTGGCGCCGCCTTCCATCGAGATTTGTAAAAATTCAGTCGTCGCCAGCAGGCCGATACACACCATGACAAGCGCGGTGATCCAAAAGCCAACTTGGCGAAGGTGGAAGGACAATTCAAACTTTAGGAGTTTACCAAACATGCGGCGCCCCTAAACTAGCTTGTAAAGATGGGCGAAATACGCGTCTTCCAGCGTTGGCTCCGATTGCTCGAACCCCGCCTCAGGCTGGCTATCCGACAGAATAGAGACGATGACGCCACCCATTAAATGCCGATTGGAAAGAAATGGAAAATTGTCTTTATAATCTTTGACGCGGTCTTTTTCGACTTTCTTCCGCCAGACAGAATGACGAATTTTATCGATCAGCGCTTCGGGTGCACCGCGCGCGACAATTTTACCTTCACCCATAATCGCCATATCGGGGCATAGGTCGCGAACGTCTTCTACGATATGGGTGGAGAGGATGATGATTTTCTCCTGACCGGCCTCAGACAAAAGATCCAGAAAACGCTGGCGTTCAAACGGGTCCAGACCTGCTGTTGGTTCATCGACTATCAGGATTTTCGGATCACCTAACATGGCTTGGGCCACACCAAAGCGCTGCCGCATACCACCCGAATAAGTGGAGACAGAGGCTGATGCATGTTTGAGCAGGTTCACATTTTCCAGCAGCGAGATGATCTGCGCTTCACGTTCCTTTTTATCATTCAATCCTTTTAAGATCGCTATGTGATCAAGCAGGGCTTTGGCGCTCATGCGGGGATAGACACCGAAATCCTGCGGGAGATAGCCAAGCGTTGACCTCATAGTGTCGGGGTGTTTGACAATGTCCTCGCCGTTATAGGTAATCGTGCCCTCATCGGGCGATTGCAGCGTCGCCAGCGTCCGCATCAAGGTCGACTTCCCCGCCCCGTTCGGGCCGAGCAAGCCAAATAGTCCGGGCGTCAAGTTTAATGTGACATCGTTCATCGCGTGAACATCGCCGAAACGCTTATGGACATTTTGAATAGACAGCATTGGATAAACCTCTCTTTTGGTTTCCAGATTTTGAGAAAGATATAGCCTAAATTTTTATCGAAAAACAACAATTATTTTCGATTATCGATAAAAGGCGTTCAGAGTAGCGGAGTTATTTCGTTTTTGGATTGCGTTCATGCGCGAGCAAATCTGCTTTGCGCGAGACACCACCTGCATAGCCTCCCAAGCTGCCGTCACTGCCAATCACGCGGTGACATGGAATGACGATTGCGAGGCCGTTTTTAGAATTAGCGCCTGCCACGGCGCGCACCGCTTTGGGGTCGCCGACCATATTTGCCAGTTCTGCATAAGACCGCGTCTCGCCTATCGGAATAGCTTGCAGTTGGGCCCATGTGCGGGACTGAAACTCTGTGCCAGTGGTCGCGATGGGTGTTTGAAAGCTTTCTAAGTCTCCTTTGAAATAGAGATTTAATTCGGCTGCGATCTGATCGTGAATTTTCGTGCGGCCAGGCAAGACCGCCCGTCGCTGTACTTTGCGAAGTTTGGAAAATTGCTGCGTCATATTTTTACGCTCGGTAAATTCGAGCATGTATAGATGTGAGGCGTCGGCGACAGCCAGCATCTGCCCCATCGGTGTCGGCAGCCAATCAATCAGTAGGGGGTCGGGGTTCGCGTTTTGGGGGGCTGTGCCAAATGTTTTGGTAAAGGCCTCTCGAAATCCTGACGCACTGGCATAGCCCGCTTCTAGTTGCGCTTGTATCACGGGGTCTCCTTTTTGTAGAGTTTTGGCAGCCGAAGCGAGCCGCCTTGCGCGGGCATAGGCGGAAAAGCTCATACCGAAACAGCGTTGGAATTGTCGCCGCGCGGTCGAGGGGTCAATGCCGAGGTTTTGTAAGTCGTTTTTGGTCCACCGCTGATCAGGCTGACTTTCGACTAAAGCAATTAATTTTTTAACGAGGTCTGACGCTTCGCCAGATGCGTGGGCAGGGTGGCAGCGTTTGCAGGCGCGAAAGCCAGCTTGCAGGGCAGCCTCCGCACTTGGATAGAACATACAATTCTCAGGTTTAGGCGTGCGAGCAGGGCATCCGGGGCGGCAGAATATCTGCGTTGAGAGGACGCCCACAAAAAAATGATCCGCATAACGCGTGTCGCGTTCTACCAAAATTTTGTAGCAGGTCTCGTGATCAAGCGTGTCCATAAGTTCTCTTATCAGAGGCACATAGGTCGTGTCGCCGAAAAACAGGCATGACAATGGAATAGCTTATGGGGAGTTGTGTGTGGGACGGTTAGCCTAAGCTTTACAATCCCATTATTTGCCATTGTTATTTAGGCCTCCATTCCCTAATCAAGGCGCAAAAGAATGGACAGATATTATGACGATTACACTTCACAAGGGCGACTTGCCAGAAGGTCTGGATTTCGGGCGCAGTGTTGCGGTTGATACGGAAACACAGGGCCTCTCATTGGTGCGTGATAAATTGTGCTTGGTGCAGTTATCGGCTGGCGATGGAAATGCGCATATCGTGCAAGTTGACCGAGAAACGTATGATTGCCCGAACCTTAAAGCTCTGCTGGCGGACGAAACTGTCGAGAAGATCTTCCACTTCGCCCGCTTTGATGTTGCCATGATAGCGCGTGACCTTGACGTCGAGATGAAGCCTATTTTCTGCACAAAAATTGCGTCTGGTCTGGTGCGGACTTATACGGATCGGCACGGCCTGAAGGATCTTTGTAAAGAGTTGTTGAATGTTGATTTGTCAAAGCAGCAACAAAGTTCTGATTGGGCATCTGATGAACTATCGGAAGCTCAGCTAGCCTATGCTGCATCTGACGTTTTATACTTACATCAGCTCAAAACCATCTTGACCGCGCGACTATTTCGGGAAAATCGGTTTGATATGGCAAAGGCTTGTTTTGATTTTCTGCCGACGCGCGCAGCCCTTGATATGAATGGATGGGCGGATGTTGATATTTTTTCCCACCGCATGCGCCGCCAAGATTAATCATCTCGCCGATTGTGCCCCCCTTGGAGCGAATTAAGAAAGCGTCATATGCGGTAATTCCCTATCGCGTTTGAAGCCTCTCTTCGTTATAGAATTTAATTATGAATTCTTCTGTTGCGCCATCAAATGATCACGCTGCGAGCGAAGCGCTTGGCTTATGGGAGCCGAAGCGTACATTGACGCTCGAAGCTGCGCGACGTCATAGTGAACGCATCAAACTTATTCGCCTTGGCTTAATCGGTCTGTCAGTCGCCTTGGTGGCCAGTATTGGCTATAATTTTGCGACGCAGCAAGGTAGTATTATTCTGGTCGACAATCCGACCGAGTCTGTGAAAATGGTAAAGCCGCGCTATAGCGGACGCACGGAAGACGGTGCGCCATTTTTCGTCACATCCGATACGGCTACGCGGACGCTAGAAAACCGCAACGAAGTCGCATTGATTAAACCAGTTCTGGAATTTATCCGTGAGGTTGGCGTTGAAAGCTCTTTCGTGGAATCGGCGACAGGCACATATGACGACATCAATAAAGTTCTCAATTTGACGACTGACGTTAATCTGGAAACAGATGACGGCTATCGCTGCCAAACGACGCACGCTCGAATTTTCGCCAAAGATAAACGAATTATAGGCGATCAGCCGATTGCTTGCGATGGAAGCTTTGGTGACGTCAAAGGACAAAGCTACGCGATTGAAGATAGCTATTCTATCTTTAAATTTAAGGACGGTATGAGCGCGCTGATCAAGCAAAACACATCAGATGAAGCGACAACAGTAGATAACACATCGGACAATACTAGCAGCAGCCTATTCTCATTTGGCGGCGATGGCCCCGTTAACGTCACAGCGGACGAGGCGATCTATCAAGGCAATACGACTGACTTGGAAGGTAATGTAGAGGTCGTGCAGGGCGGGGCAGTTTTAACGTCTGATGTCATGAATATTGTGCGAACATCCGAAGCCTCTCAAACAGCAGGCAGCCTTAAACTTGGTGCGATCCAGACGATCACGGCCAAAGGCAATTTTCACTATGTCACTGAAGAAAATGATATTCGCGGAGACCAAGGTGTTTACGAACGCGAAAAAGGTCTTATCACAGTGACAGGCAATGTGCGTGTGCGCCAACCCGGCGGCAATATGGTGGACACGGACAGACTGATCTATAATGTGAAGACCGAAGCACTCCAATTCTCTGGTCAGTGCCGAAACGAAGTTACAGGTAAGGGGTGTATGAAAACCGGTCATACCTCATTCAAGATTAAACAGGATTCAAGGTGATGAAACAGATTTTCTTAGCCATTAGCGCCAGTCTCGTATATTGCCTAATACCCATGTCAGCTTTCGCACAATTCTCCGCCAATTCAGGACAGGATATCGCGATTGATGCTGATGACGTCATTAACAAGGGCGGCGTGACAACGCTAACTGGACAAGTCGATATTCGCCAAGGCGATGTGCGTATGCTGGCTGACCGTGTCGAGCTTTATTCCAAAGGTCAGACGGGTACGGCTGTGGCGTCTGTGGCCTCTGACATTGACCGTATTAAGGCTGTTGGGAATTTTTATTACATCACCAAAGAGCAAGAGGTGCGCGGGCGCCAAGGTATTTACTTGGCAGATACTGATACATTCACTGTCACAGGAGACGTCATCTTGCTGCAGGGCGAAAGCGTTGTGACGGGCGAAACACTTATCTATAATGTGGGCGAGCAGACGGCACGCGTGACGTCTAATTGTCAGGGCCGCAAATGCGGTACAAAAAACCGCGTATCTATTTTGATCAAAAACTCCGGCAATCCCGGCGCGCGCTCTTAGCGCGGGAAGAGACTTCATGGCTGACGCTGATCCCTCCATCAAACCAACTCCGACCATAACACCACCCGCGACAGGGCTGGCGGCCAATAATATTGGCAAAGCCTATCGCGGCCGTGTTGTTGTCAAAGATATCACACTGACCGTGCAGCGCGGCGAAGTCGTCGCTTTGATGGGGCCGAATGGTGCTGGTAAGACAACCAGCTTTTATATGATCATGGGCTTGATCGAAGCGGACCGGGGTATGATTACGTTGGACGGTCAGGACATCACAAAACTGCCCATGTATCAACGCGCCCGCTTGGGCGTTGGATATTTGCCGCAAGAGCAGTCTATTTTTCGCGGATTGACAGTCGAAGAAAATATTCGTGCTGTTGTTCAACTGACGGAAAAAGACCGCAGCAAGTGGGCGGATAATGTCGATGCGCTCTTGGATGAACTCAATATTGGTCATATTCGTAAAAGCCCTGCGCTAGCGCTTTCGGGCGGGGAGCGCCGCCGTGTCGAAATCGCTCGCGCTTTGGCGAGCCGTCCTAGCTTTATTCTGCTGGACGAGCCGTTTACGGGGATTGACCCTATTGCGATTGCCGATATTTCAGAGCTGGTGCGCTATCTCAAAAAACGCGGTATCGGTATCTTGATCACAGATCACCGCGTGCGCGAAACCCTAGATATTGTTGACCGCGCGAGCATCTTATTCCAGGGTGAGGCTTTATTTGAAGGTACGCCAGACGAAATTCGCGCCAATAAAGATGTGCGCCGCGTCTATCTGGGCGAGAAATACGCCTAGTAATTTTTGCGATGAATTAGATTTTCCACCCTGTGTGGAGGGCCGCAATCCCGCCGCTATAATCGACCCATTTCACTTGTGAGAACCCTGCTGCCTTTACCATGTCTGCGAACGCTTCTTGGCGGGGAAAGCGCCGAATAGACTCGACGAGATATTGGTAGCTATCGCGATCATTGACCAAGACTTGCCCCAAGCGGGGAATGACAGCGAAGGAATAGGCGTCGTAGAATTTACGGAGCCATTCAGTTGGCGGCGTTGAAAATTCCAACACGCCCAAACGTCCGCCCGGCTTTAATACGCGGTAAAACTCCCGCAACGCTTGATCCCGATCCGTGACATTGCGAATTCCGAAAGCAATGGTGACTACGTCGAATTGATTATCTTCAAAGGGCAGCGCTTCTGCATTACCGCAGACGCGAGATAGTGCTAGGCCTGCATCTTTTTTGGCGTCAACGCCCGCGAGCAACATCTCATCATTAATGTCACAAATAATAGCGCTGGCAGGGTCTCCGCCGCGTCGTAGGCGCACGTCATCAGCTGCACGGATAAAGCGTCGCGCCAAGTCACCTGTGCCGCCCGCCACATCCAGCAATATTTCGCCAGGTTGCGGGTTAAGCTTGGCCATGACCATGTTTTTCCACACGCGGTGAATGCCGACGGACATAGCGTCATTCATCAGATCATAATTAGAGGCCACAGCGTTGAACACGCCTTTGACACGCTGCACTTTCTCCGCCTCAGGAATGTTCTCGAAGCCAAAATCAATCGTTTTTTCAGACGTTTTTTGGGCAGTTTTTTGGGTGGTGGGTTTTGCCATGACGAGGCCTTGTTGCGATTACTCTGCCGCTTGTAGGTTAGTCCCTGTCTTGGCGATAGGGTTCTGCGCGAGAAATTTTGACACACCCCCGTTGAGGAACAAATCCGAGTCGCATTTAAAGGCATCAACCAGAAAATCAAAGACCGCCCTGATCCGCTGGCTACGCCGTAAGTCTTGATGAGAGACGAGGAAGAGGTCTTCTTGCTGCGTGAAGTTCGGCAGGACTTGCACATAATTTGAGTCGCGCATTGCCCCGCCGCAAAGCGGCAAAGCTCCAATGCCGTAGCCATTGCTGATGGCTTCTTCAAACGCCCAGACTGAGTTTGTTCGGAATGTGATGCGTTTTGGGACATGAACGGGCACGCCGTGACTGTCAGACAGCCAGAGCATTTTATCGTCCATAATCGTGACAGTTACGCCGTCATGATCAACCAATTCCTCGGGAGTCTGCGGCATGCCTCGCTGCGATACATACTCCTTAGATGCAAACAAGCCGAAGGTAACAGACGCCACCTTGCGCCCAATTAAACTATTTTGCTCCCCCGGACTCATCCAGCGTAGGGCTATGTCAGCTTCCCGCTGCGCGAGGTTGAAGCTACGAAACCCAATGCCGAGATCGACCAAAACATCTGGATGCTCTTGTCGAAAAATTTGAAGGACTTTCGGCACCCAACTCGTGCCGATCCCTTCCGTCGCAGATAGGCGGACGACACCTGCGAGCGAGTGTTCGAGCGTGGCAGAGCTGCGCTCAATCGCATCAGCCTCTTCCTGCATGCGCGTGATGTGATCCAACATGGACAGGCCGAATTGTGTCGGAACTAGCGAGCCGTCTTCCCGCCGCAAGAGCGGTGTGCCGAAATGATCTTCTAATGCGCGAATTCTCCGCCCAACTGTGGGCTGGCTCATGCCGAGTTTCTTTCCTGCAGCGGTTAGGCTGCCTGTTTCTGCAACAGCAAACAAAATTGGATAATCTGACCAGTATTTCATGCGGATATGAATAGCATAAGTGCGGCTATTGTCAATTTCATTCTATATTGGATGGACATAAGTAAAGGGCCTAACTCTAAAGGAGACTACCATGTTAAATGTTATGAAAACATGCGCGATCGCTGGTGCCACAGCTCTCGCTATGACAACAACAGCTTTCGCCGCCGACAGTGCTGCTGAATTTACGATGAAGCGCACCACGAATGCGCACGTCAAAATGTCAGTAAAAGCTTTCAAAAAAGGTGATTACGAGCGCGCTGTGCGGTTTAGCGAAACAGCTTTGACCAAGGGTTTGTCAGAGTCGCGCCAAGCGATTGTGCAATCTAATCTGTGTGCGTCTTACGCTATGTTGAACGATACGGCGCAGGCGGCTCAAGCTTGTGCAGCGGCTCTCGCGCTGAATCCAGAGCTGGAAGAAGCAAAAGCTAACCAGACCGCTTTGAATATCCGTTTGGTTGAAAACAAGTAGACTTTCCCTCCCATCTCTATCTCCCCGATGCGAGATGGTCTTTGTCTTAAATTGGCAAAGTGAACTGATCCGCCTTGATCTATCTTCGGATGATCTAGGCGGGCTTTTTCGTTTTGTTTTATGAGCTTTCCATCGCGAAGGTCAGGCCCGCATGCTCTTGCAATCGTTTGATGAGTGCGTCGCCCATCGCAGGTGCGCTGGTATAAACACCGCCGCCAGTCTGGCTGTGCGGCACATCTTTGACCAAAGCCAATGCCGCTTCTGAAATCATCTTTGATGTTGACCCATAGCCGGGATCTTTGTCGCCCTTCACAGAGGCCATCATTTTTCCGCTGTCTGTTTCCGCAATGAAGAGGACATCGTAAAAGCCCGTTTCGCGCTCTTGCTTAGATGGGCCTTCGCCGGGCTTGGGCGGGTTGTCGCCGAACGCATTTCCCTTTGCGATCCCTTGCGCAATCTGTTCACCCTGTTCGCCAGGGCTCGTAAACATCATCTCGTCATAGACAAAATCTTCGCCGTATTTATGCCCAAGAAGCGCGTTAGAGCGGTGGACATTTTTAGTATTGATCGACGCCATAATAAAAGGCGCTGACCAGCTGCCGAGGTCGTCTTCGTGTATTGGTTTGGCACCGTGCGGTTGCTTAGGGCCTTCAAAATTAGGCGTTAGCGCGAATGGGTCCTTTAACCAGTTCAGGATTTCAGGCTGCTTTTGGGCGCGCTTCATTGTTTCCATAAAGCTCGCCGCTGTGCCGCCAGAGAAAGTACCTTTCATCTTGCGCACTCGGCCGCGAACTTTGGGACTAGGTTTGCCAGTTTTCTTGATTGCGTGTTGCTGCAAAAAGTAGACCCCCAAATCAAATGGGATCGAGTCAAACCCGCAAGACAGCACAATCCGCGCCCCGCTCTTTTTCGCTGCCGCATCGTAGCGGTCAATTATATCGACCATCCATGCGGGTTCGCCGCAAAGGTCAACATAATCCGTACCCGCTTCGACACAGGCTTTAACAAGCGGTTCGCCGTAAAGCTGGTATGGGCCAACAGTTGTGATAACGACTTTGGTGCGCGACGCCATGTCGGCCAGAGTTTCGGGCTTGTCTGAATTGGCGACAATTAATTCAACTGCATCAGAGACGCCCATTTCGTCCCGCACGGATTTTAGCTTGTCTAGGGATCGGCCTGCCATCGCCCATTTCAGGTCACTGCCATATTCATTGTCGAGATATTCCGCAACCAAGCGGCCTGTAAATCCAGTTGCGCCGTAAACGACGACATCAAAATCTTTGCTCATAGTCTTCTCCTAAACGGCTTCGCTATATTTGGGGTTGTGAGTGATTATACGGTGCCAAAGGGCGAGAATAGGGGAGCCAAGTTCTAGCGCCATGCCCGCCATTTGCTGCGGCTCAGGCGTGCCAACATTTAAGTAGCTATAGAGCCGCGCCAATCCGCCTAAGAAGATCGCTACAATCAAAAGGCGCAACACTGTCCCGCGTGTATCAATATCTGCTAGCACATACCAAATTAGAAAAAACAAACTCAGATAATAAGCTGACAGGTAGCGGAATTGATTATCAAGCGCCGCGCTTGTTTCGACCCCGCCATTAGCACCAGCGGCGCCGCCGAGCAGCCCGATTATAGCAAAGGTCAACGGGATGAGGCTTAACACCATCAGAACAATTTTGAACGCAGATCGCATCTATATCTCCCCAGATATTATTTGAGTTGTTTACGGCCCAGCTCTGTTGCGTGAAGGCTGGACACATATAGATAATCGTCATGGATGATGCCGCCCGTCGCGTCAATGTAATCTCCACTTGGGTCTTGCCATGTGCGGATGACGGAGCCATCAGCGGCAAGGTGAACTATATGGCCATAAGGCACCGCTTTGGGCCGCATGGAGGCGGGGAGGCGCATGGCAAGTTTGCGCATAAATGGATTGCCTGCTTGCTCGTCCAGAAAGTCAGAGCGAACGCTGATCAGGCCCAGAATGAAGGTGGCGTTGCCGTTTGCGTCTGCGGGAGCCGCGATTGATATTGTCTGGAAAGCCTGGAAGGTTGTCGATGAAAACCGATTGCTTGCCTGTTACAGGATCGACTTTTAAGACGCGATATTTCCCAGTTTCAACAACCAACACATCACCGTCGGTGTGGACGGCGATGCCATTGGCAAAGCTATATCCATCAGCCACAATACGGGTGGTTTGGTCCGCTGGATTATAAGCCAGCACGCGACCTGTCTGCCCATGTTCCATGATCTCTAGCAAGCTGGCCGCCATGGTGGATTGCACCTCCTCCGCGCCGAACTTCGTTGATGCATCAGAGACATAGATCACACCGTCATCTGCTATATCGACATCATCGGCATATTTGATCGGTGTGTTATTAACAGAATTTGTGAGCGTTGTGACTTCGCCGTTGGGAGCAATGGACAGCAATCCGCGATAGGCGTCCGCGACAATCAAATGCCCGTCTGCATCAAATTCAAGGCCAAGCGGGACGCCGCTTGTTCTGGCAAATTCACCGACGTCTTTGGAAGCGAGATCAATGCGGAGAATAGCGCCTTCTTGCGAGGACACGTAAGCTATATTGTCACGAATTGCGATGTCTTCGGGGCCGTGGGCGTCGCCGATGGAGAGGCGCTCTAAATTGGCCAAGTCCGTATTCGGAGCGAAGGCCCCCGTATAACCGCGATTGATCGGAGCTTCCCACGCAACGGGCGCAATCTTGACGGGCCAGAACAAGAGGTAGGCGATTAGCCCCAAAAAGGCCGCAAGAATTATCAAGCCAATTTTCTTCATCACACATCTCTCCAATATTTGGGAAATGATAGGGGGCAGCCACGGCTTTGGGAAGCTGCAAATTACGCGCGCCTAAACGCCCACAAAAAAACCCGCCCTCCAGTCATGCCAGAGAGCGGGTTCACTATTGAATGATCAGTAGGGCTAAGCCCGTTTGATGATTATTTTTGTTTGGCGAGCAGGTCGCGAATTTCGGCAAGCAAGACTTCGTTGGCTGGCGGAGCTGCTGGCGCTTCTTCTTCGGCTTTCTTCGTTTTGTTCATGCCTTTGATGATCATAAACATAACGAAGGCGACAATGATAAAGCTGATCAACGCTGTCAGAAAATCGCCGACATTGACGACCACTGCAGGCTCGACAACTTCGTCACCGTTCATAACAGCTGGTGACATTGTGTATTTAAGGCTGGCCAAGTCGATGCCGCCCATGATCGGGCTGATGAGTGGCATGAAGACACCATCGATAAACGATTTAACAACCGTACCAAAAGCTGAGCCCATGACGAAGCCAACGGCCATGTCGACGAGATTGCCCTTCATAGCAAACTCTTTAAATTCTGAAATCATTCCCATGATTTTCCCCTAAAATAGATCGTGCGAACACCTTATTCGCAGCTGAGCGCACACATAGTGCAATGACGGCTGTCCTGCGTCAATATGGCTAATTTTAGGTTAATTTCGCGCGTCGATCGCGACTGGCGCGTCGCTTAGCTATCGATTTTATGGCGCAGTTCTTTACCCGTTTTAAAGAACGGCACATGTTTTTCGGGGACGAAGACGTCCTCACCCGTGCGGGGATTGCGGCCCTGACGTGACTTGCGGTGACGCACAGAGAATGCACCAAAGCCGCGAAGCTCGATACGCGCGCCTTGCTCCAAAGTCTGTGTAATCGATTCGAGAAAAACAGCGACCACGCGCTCCATATCTTTGCGCGTCAGGTGTGGATTCTCTGCATGAAGTGTATCGATGAGTTCAGATCTTAGCATGTAAGACTTAAAGCAAATGCTGTGGCAGGCCGTCAACTCCTATTCGGGCCAGATTCGCTTTTGACACAAAAAAGGCCCTGAAATCGTAATGAAATCAGGACCTTTTATGGTTAATGGTCGCTTAATAAGCGAATGTAAGTCAGTTTGGCTTACTTGTCGCCTTTCAAAGCGGCGCCCAAGATGTCGCCCAGAGACGCGCCAGAATCGGCAGAGCCGTATTGCTGGACAGCTTCTTTTTCTTCGGCGATTTCCAAAGCCTTGATTGACAACTGATACTGACCGCGACCTGCGCGTGTCACCATAGCGTCGACCTTGTCGCCGACTGCGAAACGCTCTGGACGTTGCTCTGAACGCTCGCGGGAAAGATCACCCTTGCGGATAAACGCTTCCGTTTCGTCATTGTCGCCAAAGGTAACGTCTAGACCAGCAGGCTGCACGTTTTTGACTGTACATGTGACAGTCGCCCCGCGTGACGCGCTGGAACCAGCACCTGCGCCAGTGTCTTTCGTGAGCTGCTTGATACCGAGGCTGATGCGCTCTTTGTCGATATCGACTTCGAGGATCTTGGCTTCGACTTCGTCGCCTTTTTTGTAGTCTTGCAAAGCTTCTTCGCCTGACTTGTCCCAAGACAGATCAGAGAGGTGAGCCATGCCGTCAATGTCGCCGTCCAGACCGATGAAGAGGCCGAACTCTGTGACAGAGCGAACTTCGCCTTTGATCGTGGAGCCAACAGGGAAGCGATCGCCAAAGCTGTCCCAAGGATTGTCTTGAACCTGCTTGATACCAAGCGAGATACGACGTTTCTCTTGATCAACTTCCAGAACTTCGACGTCTACAGCTTGTGATGTAGAGACGATTTTGCCTGGATGGACGTTTTTCTTTGTCCAAGACATTTCAGAGACATGGACAAGGCCTTCAACGCCTTCTTCCAACTCAATAAATGCGCCGTAGTCAGCAATGTTTGTGACAGTCCCTGTGTGACGTGAGCCAACAGTGTACTTAGCGGCGGCTGCGTTCCACGGATCTTCCTGCAACTGCTTCATGCCGAGGCTGATGCGTTGTGTTTCAGGATTGATACGAACAACTTTCACCTGAACCGTGTCGCCCACATTGAGGACTTGGCTTGGGTGGCTGACGCGACGCCAGCTCATATCTGTGACGTGGAGCAGGCCGTCAATGCCGCCGAGATCAACAAACGCACCGTAATCAGTGATGTTCTTGACGATACCGTCGCGGACTTCGCCTTCAGTCAACTGACCGACAAGCTCTGCACGTTGTTCTGCACGGCTCTCTTCGAGGATGGCGCGACGTGAGACAACGATGTTACCGCGCGCACGGTCCATTTTGAGGATCATGAATGGTTGCTCTTGGTTCATCAAAGGACCGACGTCACGCACAGGGCGGATGTCAACTTGTGACCCAGGCAGGAATGCGTTGATACCGCCAAGGTCGACTGTAAAGCCACCCTTAACGCGGCCCACGATAGCGCCTTTAACAGGCTCTTCTTTGTCGTGGAAAGCGGCCATTTTGATCCAGCTTTCTTCACGACGGGCTTTGTCGCGTGACAAGATCGCATCGCCGAGCGCGTTTTCGATACGCTCTAGATAGATGTCAACTTCGTCTCCAACTGAAACTGTTTCGTCTGAACCGGGTGAGTAGAACTCACGCATCGGGATACGGCCTTCGGTTTTCAAACCGACATCAACGATCACGACGTCTTTTTCAATCGCTGTGACGAGGCCTTTGATGACATTGCCTTCTTGCATAGGGCTGGCTTCGATGCTCGCTTCGAACATGGATGCAAAATCATCAGTAGAGGGGGTGAGGGTGTCCTGAGCCATGCTCTTGGATCTCCAATAGTGTGTTTTGCCAACGACGCTATTCGGTCGCGGTCTAGCCCAGCCAATCCGGGCTTAAAAAAGTACAAAAACGGCGTGAGCCTTGCTCCGCCGTTCCAGCACGAGCGCCCTATAGGGGATTGCTGCCATAGAGTAAAGAGGGGATGCGGCTCGACCAAAAGCCCTAGCTCACAGTAAAAGCAGCGTCGATAATTCGGATAGCAATGGCCTCAACAGCATCCGCATCGAGGGCGGATGTATCAATTAGGTGCGCGTCATTGGCGGGTTTAAGGGGCGCTTCAGCACGCGTTTTGTCGCGCGTGTCACGTTCATGCAATGCGGCCAGCACATCTTCATATGTGACGTCTTCTCCGTAACCGCGCAATTCGTCATAGCGGCGGCGCGCGCGTATATCGGCTTTTGCGTCAATATAGAGTTTCACATTGGCGTCAGGGCAAATCACGGTGCCAATATCTCGTCCATCGACAATCCCGCCTTTGGCCGCGAAGTCACGCTGGAAATCATAAAGCGCGACGCGCACGGCTGTATGCACTGACACTTTAGATGCGGCCGCCCCAATCCCGCCACTATTAAGTGCGGGGTCTTTAATCTGGTGAAGTTGCAATGCTTTGGCGGCTTTTGCCCCGTCTTTTGGGTCATTCACATCGCCGCCTGCGTCCAGTACAGCTTTCGCCGTCGCGCGGTAGAGTTTCCCTGTGTCGAGATAGGGCATGTCGTAATGTTTCGCCAAGCGCTTACCGAGTGTGCCTTTGCCGCTAGCGAAGGTGCCGTCTATCGCAATCACGCGAGGCATTATTCGCTGATCTCCGCGCCCAGCCCACGCATCATCTCAAAGAAATTGGGAAAGCTGGTTGCGATCATCGCGGCGTCGTCAATGCTGACTGCGTTGGCAGCGGCTAGGCCGAGCACAAGTGCGCTCATGGCGATGCGATGGTCGTGGTGAGTTTTGACGGTTGCTCCACCAGCGACTGCGCCGCCGCGGACTCGCATGCCGTTTTTTAATTCTGTGGCATCAACACCGTTCTCAATCAGTAGGGCCATGGTCGCACTGATACGGTCGCTTTCTTTCACACGCAATTCGCCGATTTCGTCCATGATTGTTACGCCGTCTGCATAGGCAGCGGCTACGGCTAAAATTGGATATTCGTCAATCATGCTGGCGGCACGATGTGGCGGCACGACAATGCCGCGCAGTTTTGAATAGCGAACATGAAAATCGGCGATGACTTCGCCGCCTGACTTGCGGAAATTATCTGCGCGTAGATAGGCGCCCATTTCTGTCAAACACTCGAATAACCCTGTGCGGGTCGGGTTCATCATGACATTTTCGACAACGACATCTGATCCAGGCGTGATCAAAGCTGCAACGATGGGGAAAGCGGCAGAGGACGGATCGCCTGGCACATCAATCTTTGTCGCCGTCAATTTGGCAGGGCCTTTGACGGAAATACTGTCGCCTTCGGTCATGCCTGGGAGAGAAATTTTTCGCGTGTTCACAGTCACGCCAAACGCGCGCAGCATATTCTCGCTATGATCGCGGGTTGGGGTTGTCTCTATAACTTCTGTTACCCCCTCGGTGTTGAGTGCAGCCAGTAGAATGGCTGATTTCACCTGAGCTGAGGCGTGTGGCGGTGTGTAGCTAATAGGCTTAAGGTCGCCGCCTGACGATAGATTCACCGGTAAACGCCCGCCCTCTGCCGCCTTATACGTCACACCCATGTCGCGAAGCGGATGCAAAATACGGTTCATGGGGCGAGAGGTGAGCGAGGCATCGCCTGTAAAGGTCGCTGTTAGGGCATATCCCGCCGCTGCTCCCATGATCAGGCGCACGCCAGTGCCGGCATTGCCGCAATCAACGGGTGCATCAGGGGTTTGAAGCCCGTCTTTGCCAACACCGACGACTGTCCATGTCCCGTTCGCTGCTCGTGTGATGTCTGCCCCGAAAGCCCGCATAGCATTGGCCGTCGACATAATGTCTTCGCCCTCAAGCAAGCCTGTCACTGTGGTTGTGCCTTCAGCCATGGCGCCAAAGATCAGGCTGCGGTGACTAATCGATTTGTCGCCAGGCGCGCGAACTTTGCCGTTAAGGGGGCCAGATTTACGCGCGCTAACGGTGTGAGGCTTATTTGGCATACTGAGTCTATCGGTCCATTGTCAGTTGACTTGCGAAATCCAACCGCTAAGACGCGGTCTGACTTGTGCGCTACGGGTTCTTATAGAGGTCGCGGCAATGTGCAAGCCCCTGATTTCGACCCTTCCTCTGGAGTGCAGACCGATGGCAAAAAAAGATTTGGGCACAAAACGTGTGTGTCCGGAATGTGAAGCCAAATTTTACGACCTCGCCAAGAATCCTGCGATTTGCCCGATGTGTCAAAATAGCTTTGATCCCGCCGAACTAGACATCAAGCCCGTTGTCCCAACTGGCCCGCTGAAACCACAAAAATCTAACGTCGACGATGATGAGGACGAAGTAGAAGAGGTCGAAGCCGAGGAAGTTGATGAAGACGATATCGACGAAGAAGAAATCGCCGCCAAAGAGCTAGAGTTAGACGGCGACGACGTTGCTGTTATCGGCGGTGCAGACGGCGATGATGACGACAAGCCTGGCTATGACGGCTATTCTGAAGACGAAGATGAAGATGAGGACGCGGCTCTTGTTGAAGATGATGACAATGAGTTGCCGCCACCTGACGACAGCGATGACGATGACGACGACGCTGAAGAAATCGAAATCTAATTTAAAATATTGGCAGGCGGGGAATTTCCCCGCTTGACCACCTCGCGGCTTCTCGCTAGGTCGCATATTCCTTGAAAAAGGGGCCTTAGCTCAGCTGGTAGAGCGCTTCGCTGGCAGCGAAGAGGTCAGGGGTTCGACTCCCCTAGGCTCCACCAAGGATTTTCAAACTTTGATACGTCTCTCTTTCCCGAAGATGTTGTGCACGAACATTTGTGTTAGATGACGGTTATTGTCTCGTATCTTTTAGCCCAAACTCTTATCAAAAAACCTGTTCTTCGCCCTGTCACTTGATCAAAATTGACCCCGGTCAATTTTTTGATTTTCGCGAAGCGCTACCTTGATGGCTATCTCACTAGGATCATTCGGATTCTCGTCAATAAAGGTAGTATCAAAATGAGCGTTGAAACTTCACGCAGCTTTATCAAGCAAGACGACTCGTTAATTCTCATTTTGGTGATTTGCGTCTTGGGCCTGTTCTGGTCTTTATTCGCCGCACTTCCAACGGGTGTTTCGGCTTTGGCGTATCCCACGCTTGAAATGCACGGCTATATGATGATGGCAGCGTTTTTGCTCGGCATTGCAGCGGTCGTCTACAAAGTCGCAGACGGCATGCCTCAGATAGACCACAGCGAATATGAAGACGGTGTGGTCAAAGCTGGCGTTATCGCCACGACATTTTGGGGCATAGCGGGGATGTTGGTGGGGGTCATCATTGCTTGCCAACTGACTTGGCCACATATTTTCTATTTTGATGAACTCCCTTGGACCAATTTTGGGCGTCTTCGCCCGCTTCACACATCAGCCGTAATTTTCGCTTTTGGTGGGAATGCGTTGATCGCGACTTCGTTTTACGTGGTACAGCGCACTTGTCGGACTCGCCTAGCAGGTGGCATGTGGCCCTGGTTTGTGTTTTGGGGTTATCAGCTCTTTATCGTTTTAGCGGCGACTGGATATTTGTCTGGCGTCACGCAGTCCCGAGAATATGCCGAGCCAGAATGGTATGTTGATATTTGGCTGACTATTGTCTGGGTCGCGTATTTGCTGATTTTCCTCGGCACGCTTGCCAAGCGTAAAGAGCCGCATATTTATGTGGCGAATTGGTTCTATCTCGCTTTCATTATTACCGTTGCGATTTTGCATCTGGTCAATAACCTCGCTTTGCCAGTCAGCATGACAAGCGCCAAAAGCTACTCGCTTTTCTCAGGTGTTCAAGATGCCATGACGCAGTGGTGGTATGGCCATAATGCCGTTGGCTTTTTCCTCACAGCTGGTTTCCTCGCGATTATGTATTACTTTATTCCAAAGCGGGCGAACCGTCCGATTTGGTCTTACAAGCTCTCGATCGTTCATTTCTGGGCGGTGATCTTCATCTATATCTGGGCAGGGCCGCATCATCTTCACTTTACTGCTCTTCCGCAGTGGACGCAGACTTTGGGCATGGTTTTCTCCGTTATGCTTTGGATGCCGAGCTGGGGCGGAATGATTAACGGCTTGATGACCTTGTCAGGTGCATGGGACAAACTTCGCACAGACCCTGTCTTGCGGATGCTGGTTGTATCTGTCGCGTTTTACGGCATGGCAACCTTTGAAGGCCCGCTCATGTCTATTCGTTATGTCAACGCGCTATCGCATTATACAGATTGGGGCATTGGGCACGTTCATTCTGCAGCCCTTGGCTGGAATGGATTTGTAACATTTGGCGCGCTCTATTGCCTGGTATCCCTGGCTGTGGAAGAAGCAGGATTTGTATTCAAACCGCTTGGTGGAATGGCATTTCTGGCTCGCCACAATCGGCATCATTTTCTACATCACATCCATGTGGGTATCCGGGATTATGGAAGGCCTAATGTGGCGCGCCTACACTGATCTTGGTTTCTTGGAATATGCCTTTATCGAGACAGTCTCTGCCAAGCACATCTCTTACGCTGTGCGGGCGACAGGGGGCGGATTGTTCCTCCTCGGCACCCTCGTGATGGCCTTTAACATTCGTATGACCATTTTGGGCCGTGGCAATGCGAAAGCTATTGTCGGCGAGACCCCTCTGGCTGCCAAGCCTAACACACCAACGGCAGAACCGATGCCAGCGGTTGGAGAATAGATCATGTTTTTAAAGCTCCACCAATTTCTGGAAAAGAAATCCTTTGGCTTGTTGCTCGGCATTATCGGTGTCGTGTCTGTGGGCGGCCTGGTCGAAATTGCGCCTTTATTTTACATTGAAAGCACGATCGAAGAGGTCGAAGGGATGCGCCCTTACACGCCGCTCGAACTGGCGGGACGCAACATTTACATTCGCGAGGGCTGTTATACGTGTCACTCACAAATGATCCGTCCGCTGCGTGATGAAGTGGAGCGCTATGGCCATTATTCGCTCGCCGCAGAATCGATGTATGATCGGCCTTTCCAGTGGGGGTCAAAGCGGACGGGGCCAGATTTGGCACGTGTCGGAAAGAAGTATTCCGATGAGTGGCACAAGCTTCATTTGGAAAACCCACGTGCTGTTGTGCCAGAATCCATCATGCCGCCCTATAAATTTCTCAGCAAACGCGAGCTTAACTTTCGCGAAATTCAGGCGGAGTTGAAAACCAATCAAAGATTGGGTGTGCCTTATACCGATGAAATGGTCGAATTGGCGGAGTCCGATTTGCGTACGCAGCTGGATGAATTCGCAGATGATTATGATGGGTTCATTGCGCGCTATCCAAAAGCCGTTGTGCGCGAATTCGATGGGGATGCTGACAAGATTTCAGAGATGGACGCTCTGATTGCCTATATGCAAATGCTCGGCACGCTCGTTGATTTCGACGAATACCAAGCGCAGAAAGATGAGAACTTACGATGAGCTACGACACTCTTGCCCATTTTATTAAACTTGGCGGCACAGTCTTTTTCACGGGCTTCTTCACGTTGACAATTCTCTATGCCTTGTGGCCCAAAAACAAAGAGCGTTTTGACCGCGCCGCGCAACTCCCATTGTTGCAAGATGATACTCCGGAAGTGTGAGTTTTTAGATGTCCGATGGAAATAAGAATATCGACGAAATTTCTGGCACAGAAACCACTGGCCACGAATGGGATGGAATTGAAGAATTAAATACGCCTATGCCACGTTGGTGGTTAGGATTGTTTTACCTCTGTATCTTGTGGGCGATTGGCTATGCTATTTTGATGCCGTCTATTCCCTTTCTTAATTCTCATTTTAAAGGGCTTTTGGGTTACTCTGATCGCGCCGCAGTCGCCATGGATGTCGAAGCCATGGATGCACAACGCTACAGCATGTCGACCCGGTTAACAGGAGCATCTCTCGAAGGCATCCAGGCTGATCCAGACTTGTTCCGTTTTGCTATGGCGGCAGGCAAGTCGTCATTTGGCAATAATTGTGCGACATGCCACGGGAGCGGTGGGCAGGGCTTTAAAGGCTATCCCAACCTCAATGATGACATTTGGTTATGGGGTGGGACGTTTGATCAAATCCGCCACACCCTTGTCGTTGGCATCCGCGCTGAACACGCAGAGACTCAGGCCAACCTGATGCAAGCTTATGGCCGCGATGGATTGCTAGACGACGAACAAATTGACGACCTCGCAGAGTATTTGCTAGCGTTTAATAGCACAGACCGGGACAGCGAAGCTGTGTTGCGTGGACGGACTATTTTTGCGGAACAATGCGTGTCGTGTCACGGCGAAAATGCGAAGGGTGATCAAAGCCAAGGTGCGCCGAATTTAACAGATAATTACTGGCTTTATGGCGGCACAAAGGAAGACATTGTGCAAACGCTCTACGGCGGTCGCCAAGGTGTCATGCCGAATTGGGATGAACGCCTCAGCCCCGAAACAATTACGGCTCTAGCTGTTTACGTGCATAGCTTGGGCGGCGGTGTCGATACGCCGAGCCCATCAATGCCAGTGGACGGCGCGTCGCAAGAGGACCTTCAATAAGGTGCTATGACCACCCTTATTGACAATACTCCCCCACGGAAGAAAGTCGCCGAAGGCGTAGAGCAATCCCGTGGGGTGGCAACGTCGCCCTCTACCCCGCAAAGCCTCTACGTCAAACGCACTAAGCTCTATCCAAAGCTGGCCCACGGGTTTTACCGCAATATCAAATGGTTCGCATTATTCGTCCTCTTGGGCATTTATTATATCACCCCTTGGATTCGTTGGGACCGAGGCCCGGGGCAGCCTAATCAGGCGGTCCTTGTTGATTTTGAAAATGCGCGTTTCTATTTCTTCTTCATCGAGATTTGGCCACAGGAAGTTTATTATATCACAGGGCTTTTGATCCTCGCCTCACTAGGGTTGTTCTTGGCCACGTCACTTTTTGGGCGTGTCTGGTGTGGCTATGCGTGTCCGCAGACGATCTGGACGGATTTATTTATTCAAGTAGAGAAGTTTTTTGAGGGCGATCGCAATGCCCGCATGAAGCTCGACAAAGCACCTTGGTCGGTCAAAAAAATTTTCAAGAAAACGAGTAAGCATATTGTTTGGGTCTTGATTGCGGCAGCGACGGGCGGAGCTTGGATTTTATATTTTCATGACGCCCCGACTTTGGCCCGTGATTTCCTGACGGGTCACGCACCCATGACGTCCTATGTCTTTGCCGCTTTGATGACGACGACAACCTATGCTTTGGCAGGGCATATGCGCGAACAAGTTTGCACATATATGTGCCCTTGGCCGCGGATTCAGGCCGCCATGATCGATGAAGAAGCGCTAAATGTAACCTATCGCTATGATCGGGGGGAACCACGCGGCCCGCATAAAAAGGGAGCCACGTGGGAGGGCCGCGGCGACTGTATTGACTGTCGTCAATGCGTCGCCGTGTGTCCGGTTGGAATTGATATTCGCAACGGCTTGCAACTTGAATGTATCGGCTGCTCGCTTTGCATTGATGCGTGCGACGAGATCATGGAAAAGATCGACCGACCCAAAGGGCTAATAGCGTTTGATACAGATGCAAATGTGCAGCGCCGCCTAAAAGGTGAACCATCGCGATTTAATCTGGTGCGCCCTCATACCGTCATTTACGCAGTTCTGTTCGCCGCGGTGGGAGTGCTAATGCTATACTCTTTATTGACCCGATCAACACTGAACATGAATGTCTTACGCGATCGACAACCCAATTATGTGCAGCTCTCTGACGGGTCTATCCGCAATGGCTACACGATCAAAATCTTGAATAAGGAAACAACAGACCGGACATTCAAATTGGCCGTCGACACGCTGCCCAGCCCTGTCGTGACCATTGCAGGACAGCGCAGTGATGCCAGCCTTGAGTTTAAAGTTCCCGCCGACGAAACATCTGATTTCAAAATCTACATCGCAGAATCAGATATTTTGGGCCTAGATCAAAAAACTGATTTCAATTTTCTGCTAGAAGATATTGAAACAGGCAATCGCACGACAGCGAAAGCCATCTTTATTAGCGGAGGGCCGAAGTAATGGCTCAAGAAAAGGAAGCAAGTTGGGAATTAAACGGGGGGCATGTTCTTGTTATTTTGCTATCGTTTTTTGTGATCCTCATTTCCGTGAATGGCTATTTTATTTATCAGGCTGTGACGTCTTTTCGCGGCGAAGATGTCAAGGGTTCTTATCGTCAAGGCTTAGAGTATAACCAGACCATTGAGGCCCGCGCAGAGGCGAGTCAGCTCGGTTGGGAGGTTCGCGCGAATGTTGTTGATAACATCGCGGGTGATCAAACCCTAATCTTGAAACTAACTGATGCAGACGGCGGAGCATTGACGCGCGCTGACGTCACGGGCACTTTGCATCACCGCATTGATACGGCCTTGGATCAACCTTTGACATTTGAAGATACAGGTGCAGGCCGCCTGACGGCACTTATTTCTGGGCCACCAGGGCAATACACGCTCAAGGCTCAGGCCGTTCGTGGGACGGATAGATTATCGTTTCAGCATGATGTTCGCGTGCGCTAACCATGGGTGCGCTTGACCCCATTCGTCTATCGGACACGGCGGCAACGGGTTGCCCATCTGGTCTCCAAAATATTCCTGTCGCGCAGATAGATCCTTTATCTGTGCAGCTGGATTTGACGCCGTATGTACAAAGTACAGAAGAGGGCCATCAGCGAATTGATCTGATTGTACAAGGCGCGCATTGCGGTGGCTGTCTAACAAAAATCGAAAGAGGCGTTGGCGCGATTGCGAGTGTGAAAACTGCGCGGATGAATTTATCTACCCTGCGCCTTCGTGTCGAATGGACGGGCGATAAATCGCAAGCTTCTGTCATTGCCCAAACGCTTTCAAAGCTCGGATTTGGCGCAGCGCCATATGACATCACGCAATCAGATGATGGGCGCGAAGCGGAAAGCAAAGCTTTGTTGCGCGCGATGGCCGTTGCAGGGTTTGCTGCCATGAACGTCATGTTGCTATCTATTGCGGTGTGGTCAGGCGGGACCGATATGGGTCCACAAACGCACACGCTTTTGCACTGGATATCAGCTGCGATTGCTCTGCCAACGGTCGCTTATGCTGGACGTCCTTTCTTTCGGTCTGCCTGGGCTGCGCTCAAGAATAAGCGCACAAATATGGATGTGCCGATTTCTCTCGCAATCTTGTTGGCGTGTAGCCTCTCCGTTTACGAGACCGTCAAAGGCAATCCTGATACCTATTTTGATGCGGCCGTCATGTTGCTATTTCTGCTATTGATAGGACGTTTTCTGGATGCACGTTTGCGCCTGCGCACTGGGGAGGCGGCGCGACGTCTCGCGGCGATGCAAGTCACGTCAGCGACCCGTTTACTTGACACTGGCGTGATTGAGACTGTGCCCGCCCGCGATATTCATCCTGGCGACCGCTTGCTGATTCCTGCGGGCCAGAGGATTGCAGTCGATTGCATCATTGAAAGTGGGCAGTCAGACATTGATATGCAGATTGCTACGGGCGAGACCAAGCTGCAGAGTTTCGGGCCTGGCGATACGCTATACTCAGGAACCACGAATTTGGGTGCACCGCTAACGGTTCGAGCGATCGCGAAACATAGCGATAGCTTTTTGTCGGAAATCACCGCACTGGTCGAGGCGGGTGAGCAAAATAAAAGCCGCTTCGTGCGGATCGCTGACAAGGCCGCCCGCGCTTATGTGCCAGTCATACACAGCGTTGCTGCGCTGACATTCATTGGCTGGATGATCGTCGGCGGAGACCTGCGCGTCGCGGCCCTGAACGCGATTGCTGTGTTAATTATAACTTGTCCATGCGCGCTTGGCTTGGCTGTTCCGGCTGTGCAAATCGTGGCAGCGGGTCGTTTGTTTAAGGCGGGTGTATTGGTCAAATCGGGGGATGCCCTCGAACGACTGGCCAAGACCAAAACAGTGATTTTTGATAAAACAGGAACGCTAACAACGGGGCAATTTAATTTGCTGAATGCAGCAGATAATGCACCAACCGACCTTGCGATTGCAGCCGCTCTCGCTAAGCAGTCGACGCATCCTCTGGCGCGCGCTCTGCACGCTTATGCGTCTGATTTAGATGTCAAAGATGTTGTCGATATTGCAGGGCAAGGGTTGAGTGCCAAAGTTTCGGGTCACACTGTAAGATTCGGGTCTGCCAAATTAGTTGGCGAAGCCGCAGAACCTGCTGCTCGCCATTCATCTGTATGGTTGAAAATCGACGACCGTCCCGCCCAATGCCTAGCATTTACTGATATGGCCAGAGCGGATGCTGCAGACACGATTGCGGCATTGCAAGATCAAGGATTGCGGGTTGAAATGTTGTCAGGCGATGCGGCGGCTGTGGTCAAAGATGTGGCAGACGAACTTGGATTGTCGCGCGCCAAGGGAGGCGTATCCCCTAAACAGAAAATGCAAATAATTCAGACGCGGGGGATAGAGGGTCGTTATCCGCTCATGGTCGGTGACGGGATCAATGACGCGCCCGCCCTGGCAGCGGGTTATAGCTCGGCTTCTCTTGCCAGCGCTGCAGATGTGTCTCGGTCAGCCGCTGATATTATTTTGCAAGGCGACCGCTTAAGCAGTTTGCCTGTCGCCATCGACATAGCCCGCGCAGCGCAGCGGCGGGTGGTAGAAAACCTCACGCTTGCGGTGGGGTATAATTTCATCGCTATTCCCTTGGCTGTGCTGGGGTTTGTTAATCCGTTAATTGCGGCGGTTGCTATGTCGGGATCGTCACTAATTGTAACGCTCAACGCGCTACGATTACACCGCAACAATCATTCGGTGTTTGAAGCGGAGGGCGTATCATGAGTGCGCTGCTCTGGCTAATTCCGATCGCGTTGATCCTCGGCGGGACGGGGCTATTAGGCTTTTTCTGGTCGATGAAAAGTGGGCAATTTGAAGATCTGAGCGGGGATGCTAGCCGCATTTTAGAAGACAATGACCGCCCGCTGAAGGAGCGAGTTAAGCGCTAGCTTTCTGATTTGTCAGCGTCGATGTTTTGCCCATCTTCTCGCTTACAACAAATCGCATGGCAGGCTTTGCTGTGCAACGGTGTGTTCTCGCGTTCACTGTCTTTCGAGCTTAGATCAATCCACACAGGAGAGCCGCTACCGCAAATCGGAGCCCAAAATCCTTGTGTGGACGATGTCTGAAAACCGCTGGAGAACGGCGCTGCCGTCATGCCCAAAACAATAGCTGAGACGATAAGATTTTGCATACTGTCTCACTAGCCTTGTTGTATTGTTCTAATTTGAGGTTGATCAAATCAGACTTTATTTCTGTAAATTATTATACGCCCGCCAAGCTTTGAAGCTGCCCATATTTGCAGACTGTAGCCGTATCACGATTAGGGAGTGAGATGATGCCTTGCGATTTAAGCGACGTTAGGCGACGGCTAACAGTTTCAATCGTAAGGCCCAAATAATCGGCAATATCAAGACGGCTCATTGGCAGACGAATATCAAAACTTTCACCGTCCCGTTTTTGCCGATCTGCAAGCATGAGAAGAAAAGACGCAACCTTTTCAGAGGCTGTTTTTTTTGTGAGCGTTGTAATTAAGGTCTGCGCTTCCTCAAGCTGGCTACAAGTCATGGCAAATAAGTCGCGCTGCAGGTCAATGTTTTCACGCACATCACTCATGCTCAGCGCGGCAATATTTGATGTGGTCACTGTGACGGCACTGTCTTGGTGAATACCATTTGAGGATAGACCAAAAAAATCGCCTTTTGTGTAGAAGCCGGAAATTTGACGTTGAGACGATTCGAGTAAGCGGTAAACCATTACCACGCCGCTATTGACGCGAAAAAAAACCTCTGCCTCATCTCCTTGATGATATAAATTTGCTTTGTCAGGCAAAATACGTCCGCGCGCCCGACACATGTTTTGATAGCCCTGACCAGTCTGTGACTGTGCTTCAATAGATTTTATCGCAGTGTCGTAATTCACGCCAGCCATGTTCATACCCTTGATCACATTATTATGAGACAAGTTTTATGGCCGCGGTGAACAAATTCTAGAGAGGGAGATTACTTAGGTAATATTACGTATATGCGGATCGTAAAGATAAGTGATCTAGGGCTTTAAGGAGGAGTTTTGGCGCCACAGGGTGAAACAATAATTCGACGCGACTGCCTAGAAACGTGTCATTTGGTTTAAGCGCAGATTTGAGTGCGGTTGTTAGAATGATGCCGGGACGGACAACGGACGACATCAAGTGGTTGAGCAAACGATACGGCTCCGCTTCGCCATTATCCAAATCCAGCACAATAATATCTTGTTCTCGAAATGAAATATCCGTGAGCGCCCGTTCTGCCCTGATGACAACTTTGACGATATTGAGGTGGGCCTCAAGCAGGCATCTCATTGATTGCGACAGGTCTTTATCACACGCAATAATGTATACGGTTTTTGGATCGGCTGTGTGCATGTTAAATCAGACGCTGCTAGAATCATTGTAGCGTATATTTTTCAAATTTAAAGAAATTGACGCGGGTCAAAACAATCGTCATTTGACCGTAACTCGCTTTGTCTTATTCAGCCGCTAGCGAGAGCTTGACGAGGTCTGATAGAGAGCGGATGTCCAGCTTGCTCATCACATGCGCACGATGCGTTTCGACCGTGCGAACTGAGATACCAAGTTCATGTGCTATAACTTTATTGGGCTGGCCTTTGACTAAGCACGATACAATTTGAGATTCTCGTGGCGTCAACTTTGCCAATGTGTCCCGCGCCTCTTGTTGCGTTGCAGATAGGGGCGGGTTATTTTCCACCTTCGCGGTAGCTAACTCCAAGACGACTAGCATGTCTTTAGCCGAAAACGGTTTTTCAATAAAGTCCGTAGCGCCGTTTTTTAAGGCACGGACCGCCATGGAAACATCGGCATGACCACTCATCATAATGACTTTGAGCGTAGGATTGCGCGATAATGCGATTTTTAAAATCTCCAATCCATCGCGGCTCTGGCATCCGCACATCAAGCAGGATCGGTCCTGTGATTGAGCCGAGATCAGCCTCAATAAAAGCTTCACCACTCGGATAGAGCTTTGGGTTATAGTCGTGGGTGAGCAACAGGACGTTGAGACTGTCCCGCACAGCCTCGTCATCATCAACGATATAAACGGATGTTTGTGCCATGCTGTTTCCTTATGCAGTTGGCAGAGTAAAATAAAAACACGCCCCTTGCGGTGCGTTGCGCTCGGCCCAAAACTTGCCGTCATGATTAGCAATTATGGATCGACTGATCGATAGCCCGACGCCCAAGCCGCCCTGCTTATCTGTTGAAAACGGTTTGTAGAGAGTTGCGAAATCTTCTTCGCTCAATCCTTTACCCGTATCTATAACGCCAACTTTAATATGCTGATCGTCGTCCTGTACGGCTATAATTTGTAGCAATTTCGGAGTCGTATCCATCATAGCCTCACAAGCATTTTTGATCAAGTTGACCATGACTTGCTGGATTTGAACATCACTAATGAGCAATTTTGGTAGATTATCTTCAATCTCAAATATGATTTCAATTCCCGTATTTTTGAATTGGGGAAGCGTGAGGTCAGCAGCCACATGAATGACAGCGTCCAGCGCCACCATCTTCTTCTCAAGATCGCCTGTCTCAATAAACTTTCTCAACCGAGCTAGGATCTTTGCCGCTCTGTCAGCTTGGTCTGACGATTTTTGCATCAGGGAAGATAGTAGCGCTTGATCGGGGGTTTCGGGCGCGCCAGAATTGTGACGCCAGCATCCAAATAATTCATGATCGCGGTCAAGGGCTGGTTAAGTTCATGCGCAATCGCAGCCCCCATTTGATCCATTGCTGACACACGCGAAAGGTGGAAATGAGCGTTTTGTAGGTGTTCAAATTCTTCTTGGCGTTGCCTTTCTAGGGTTAAATCCCGAATAATTCCGACATAGGCTCGGCCTTTGACATTTGGGATTTCACCAACGGATAAATACATTGGGAAAATGTTGCCATCTTTGCGCTTGCCTGACACCTCTCGACCAATACCAATAATTTTTGCGGTTCCCGATGATTGATAATTTGCAATATAGTCATCGTGATTTTCACGGTAGGGCTCTGGCATTAAACACCGTATGTTTCGCCCCTCAACTTCGCTAAACTTATATCCGAATATTTTTTCGCAGGCTGGATTATATCTGGCGATTTCCCCTTTGCCATTAATCATGATGACGCCGTCCACCAAAGTGTGCAGCACGGCATCCAATTCGAAGTGGGAGGAATCATTGTCCATGATTTGCTAAACCATAATTCGAAAGTGATTTCCACTGAAAGGGTTCGATATTGGTTTCAAAATACACGCCCTGCTGCCCCGAAATTGTGCAATCTTGGAACGCCAAAGGCTATCCGTCGTTACTCTGTTGTAGTTTGCGACCGTCAGTATAGGGTTAGCTAAAGGGGATTTATGGAATTTTTTGACGAAATGCTTGCAGGGGATCAGCCGCGGGAGAGCTATCAAAGCTATCATGATTGGTTTTCTAGCCAAGACACGAAACTGCTGAAGCGAAAAATGATTGAGGCTGAGGCTGTGTTTCGCCGCACGGGGATCACGTTTAATGTTTACGGCAAAAAGGACGCGGATGAGCGACTTATTCCCTTTGACATCATTCCTCGCATCATTGCAGCGCGCGAGTGGCAACATCTTACTCGCGGCATCGAGCAACGGGTGAGAGCCATCAATGCTTTCTTGCACGATATTTATCATGGTCAAGAAATTCTGAAAGCTGGCATAATTCCCAGTGCGTTGATTGAAAATAATGATGCCTATCTACCGCAAATGATAGGGGTGACGCCGCCGGGCAAAGTCTACACGCACATTGTAGGTGTGGATTTAGTCCGCACAGGGGCAGATGATTTCTTTGTCCTAGAAGACAATGCCCGCACGCCGTCGGGTGTGTCTTACATGCTCGAGAACCGGGAAACGATGCTGCAAATTTTCCCTGAGCTTTTCTCAAAGAACAAGGTTCAACGGGTCAATAATTATCCGCAAATGCTCCGCCAATCGCTAGAAGCTTGCGCCCCGCCAAAGTGCGACGGTAAGCCTGTGATTGCAGTTTTGACCCCGGGAATTCATAATTCTGCCTATTTCGAACATGCCTTTTTGGCTGATCAAATGGGGGCTGAACTGGTCGAAAGTCATGACTTGAGAGTTCGCAAAGGTAAAGTTTGCATGCGGACAACGCAGGGTTACACACCTATTGATGTAATTTACCGCAGGGTCGATGACGACTATCTTGATCCGCTCAACTTTAAGCCAGAGTCGATGCTGGGAATAGCTGGTGTGATGGATATTTACCGCGCAGGCGGCATCACGATTGCCAATGCACCAGGTGCAGGCATTGCCGATGACAAAGCGATTTATTCTTATATGCCAGACATTGTACGATTTTATACAGGTGAAAAGGCCTTGCTACGCAATATCGAAACATGGCGGTGTTCGGACGCGGATTCGCTAAAATATGTGCTTGAGCATCTGCCTGAATTAGTTGTCAAAGAAGTTCATGGATCGGGGGGTTACGGTATGCTCGTCGGGCCTGCATCGACAAAGGCAGAGATCGAGCGCTTTCGCAAGAAACTGATCAATGATCCCGACAATTATATTGCGCAGCCCACATTAGCTCTCTCGACAACACCGATCTTAGAAAAGGGAGGTCTGTCACCGCGCCATGTCGACTTACGGCCTTTTGTGCTGGTCGGCTCGAATGAAATTATGACGACGCCAGGCGGCCTGACGCGCGTTGCCATGAAAAAAGGCTCACTCGTTGTCAATTCCAGCCAAGGCGGCGGGACTAAAGACACTTGGGTTTTGGAGGACTAGGGCGGTGCTAGGCAAAACAGCAGGCAGTCTTTTCTGGATGTTCCGCTATATGGAGCGGTGTGAGAATACTGCGCGGCTGACAGAGGCAGGGTTCTACATTGCGCTGACCCGATCAAAATCAGCTGAAGATGAATGGCAATCTATTATTAAAGCCGCAGGCATGGAGGGGGATTATGAAGCCCGCCATGAAAGTTATGATGGGTCGTCCGTCATCAATTACCTTCTGCGAGATCGCGACAATCCCGCCAGCGTGAGGTCTATGATTGATTTGGCGAGGTCTAATGCGAGAACTGCGAGAACAGCCCTGACACGAGAGGTGTGGGAGGCGGTGAACGAAGCTTGGCTCAATATATGCGACGCCTTAAAAAATCCGATCGCTCCAAAGGTTCTGCCAGAAATATTGGCCCTCATTAAACGTCAAACAGCGCTGGTTGAGGGGACTTTGCAAGGGACGATGTTACGCAACGATATTTTCGATTTTGCCCGCTTAGGCATGTTTATCGAACGAGCCGACAATACGGCGAGAATTCTTGACGTTAAATATCATGTGCTACTGCCGTCTGTATCGCTTGTTGGTGGATCGCTAGATAATGTGCAGTGGGAAACTATCTTGCGTGCCGTGTCCGCCAATCGCTCCTACCGCTGGGTTAATAAGGGCGCGATTAGCCCCAAGGGCATTGCGAACTTCCTGATCCTTGATCGGTCTATGCCGCGCTCCCTCGCATTTTGTCAGTGGGAAATCGCGCATAATTTAGGGCATCTAAGCCGGGCATACGCAGCACATCACCCCAGCCAAGACCTCGCCGCCGACTTACTTGCGAGTTTGGAGCGTCATACGATTGACAGCATTATGAGTCTGGGATTGCATGAATTTATTACCTCCTTCCTCGATCAAAATCGGGCGCTCGCTTTGCAAATCGAAACCGACTACAGCTTTTACGGATAGTCATGATATTAGATATTTCACATAAAACGGAATACCGTTTCGACGAAGCGCCGCAATATGGTCTGCAGCAAATTCGGCTGACACCGAAGTCACAAACTGGGCAGGCTATTAAGGTATGGGATATTCATTTTGAAGGTGGGCAGTGCGAAGCCATTTTCACAGATTACAATGATAACCTGACCCATTTAATCAGCCTTGATGCAGGATCAACGCATTTGACCGTAACGTCAGCAGGGCAAGTGGACATGACCGATCAACACGGCATTGTAGGGCCACATAGGGGGTATGCTCCGCTCTGGCTTTACCTTCGCGATACAATGCTGACCGAACCAGGAAAAGGGATTGCTGCGCTTGCTCAGCGACTGGCAGAACATGACGGGACAGAGCTAGAAAAGCTACATGCCCTCTCCGCAGCAATCGGGCAAAATGTACGCTACGAAACTGGCACAACAGATTCTATGACGACAGCAGAAGATGCCATCAAGGCGGGGGTCGGTGTTTGCCAAGACCACAGCCACATCTTTATCGCAGCCGCGCGGCAATCTGGATTCCCCGCGCGCTATGTCAGCGGATATTTGATGATGAATGACCGCATTGCACAGGACGCCACGCATGCTTGGGCAGAAGTCCACATTCAGGATTTAGGCTGGGTCGGCTTTGACGTGTCCAACCAAATATCACCAGATGCCCGTTATGTGCGTGTGGCAACAGGACTTGATTATTCCGACGCAGCGCCTATCTCGGGTCTTACATTTGGCGGCCAGAACGAGTCGATTTCTGTCGACGTCCAAGTTCAACAATAAGAGATAAATCATGACATATTGTGTTGGCCTTCGCCTCAATCAGGGACTTGTTTTCATGTCTGATACCCGCACCAATGCGGGTGTTGATGATATTGCGACTGTCAAGAAAATGCACACATGGCAGATTGAGGGTGAGCGCGTCATTACTCTGATGACGGCTGGTAATTTGGCGACTACGCAAGCGCTGGTTAGCTTGTTGGACGAACGCTCTAAAGTTCCCGAAGATCGCAATCCATCTATTCTGGCCGCGCCAACCATGTTCCAAGTCGCACGCTTGATTGGCGATACTCTCAAGGAGGTTATCCAAGCGAATTCGGACACGGGCCAATCGGCGTCTTCGGCGTTTAACGCCACGCTTATACTTGGCGGGCAGATCAAGGGTATGTCGCCGAGGCTTTTCCTGATTTATCCCGAGGGTAATTTTATCGAAGCCGAGAATGACACACCGTTTTTCCAAATCGGCGAAACCAAATACGGACGCCCTATTTTAGTCCGGGCCCAAGACCCTGATATGAGTTTCGAGGACGCGGTCAAATTACTGATTGTGTCCTTCGACTCTACGATAAAAGCAAATTTATCTGTGGGCTTGCCTCTAGATTTGATGACGTATGAAGCAGACTCATTGACCATCGGGGTCACGCGGCGGTTTAACCGCGATGACAAATATGTGTGGCATATTTCTAACAGTTGGGGAAAAGCACTCAAAAAAGCGCTTAAAGCATTGCCAGATTTTGAGTTCGATGACGAAGATTAAATTTATGGCCCGACATATCATTTATTCGTGATTTGTCGTGTGCATTTCGGCCGACTATCAATCCTAAGTGTCACCGCAAATAACAATCATTTCGCCCTGCTGCGCCGTAACAACACCATGCGTCAGAGAGAACATTGTGAATAAATTTATGAAAACCTCTGCGATAGGACTAGCCTTCGCGACTAGCTTGTCCGCCTGCGCGACGATTTCTGTGCCAGAAAAGCCAGATGCCTCGCCAACTGAAATTCTGAATACGAGTGCGCCAACACAATTTTTCAACGCATCAGGCGCATCACTGCCTATGGCGACGCAGTGGTGGACTGGCTTTAACGACCCCATTCTAACGCAGCTTGTTGAGCGGGCCTTAAATGAGAACCGACAACTAGATGTGGCAGAGGCTAACATCGCCGTAGCGCGTGCAGGTCTGGCGCGGCAAACGCTCGAGACGAGCTATTCAACGCAGACCACGCTTGGCGTAGAAATTGGCCGATCCACTGGCCCTAATAGAGACGTGACTGGCACGGCCTCAGGCGGCCTCGGCGCGAGTTGGGAATATGACGCCTTTGGCCGAATTGCAGCTGCGATAAAAGCGAGCGAATTAAACGTGGAGGCTGCGGAACAGGCTCGCCGCGATGTAGCTGTTATCGTCAGTAGTGAGACGGCTTTGGCTTACGTGGACTTACGAGGCGCACAGCGACGTTTCACTGTGGCTCAAGATAATGCGGAAGCGCAGGCGAAGAGCTTGGACTTGCTGCAAACCCTTCTTAATAATGGTCGCGCAACAGCCTTGGACGTTAGTCGAGCGGAGGCACAATACCGCACAACACTCGCCGATCTGCCCCGCTTTCAGGCAACGATAGAGAGCGCAATCAGTCGCCTGGCTGTCCTCATCGGATCATCTGCGACAGAGCCTAACTCTGAGTTGCTGAGCCTCAAACAAAATGCACGACCCATTCCTTCGCTGACTAATGGTCTTGCGATGGGGTCACCTGAAGACTTGCTGCGCCGCCGACCTGATATACGTCTCGCGGAAACAGAGATCGCGCGCTTGTTGGCGCTCAGTGATGTAGAGCGCGCTCGACTATTCCCGACAGTGGTTTTTAACGCTGATATTCTGGCATTATTTGGGGCGGGTAACCGTCTTGATCAGCTCTCGAGCTTTGGGTTTGGGGTTGGCCCTGCGTTGCGGTGGGAAGGTCCAGACCTACGGCGCGTTCGGGCGGACATCAACATTGCAGATGCACAAACCGAGCAGGCCTATCGTGTGTATGAGCAGACTGTGCTACAAGCCCTAGCGGATGTTGAAGCAGCCTTGTCCAACACAAAAAATGAAGCGCGTCGACAGCAAGACCTTTCGCGCGCTGTTAATGCAGCGAGGGACGCCGAAGAGTTAGCGCAGTTGCGGTTTGAGGAAGGCGTTGACGACTTTCTGGACGTGCTAGACGCGCAACGCACATTATTGGCAGCTGAGGATCGGCTAGCAGAGAATCGATTGCAAACGACTCGTTTGACAATTCTGACGTATAAAGAGCTTGGCGGCATTGAATAATAATGTTGAGTGCCAACCGTTTTGAAAACTTTGACCTAAAGTAGAATAGCAATGACCTATCGCAGATATATCCTCATTCTCACTATGCTCGTGACGCTAGGGCTTTCTTCCGTCGCGCAGGCGCAACGCGGCCCCGCCAGCGTGTTTGTTGAACCTGTCGCCGAACGCGAATTCGCTGTGCGAGTCGAAGCCTTGGGGACTTTGGAGCCCAATGAAGTTGTCGATCTGACCCTGAATACGGCGGACCGCGTGCAGTCACTCTACTTTGATGACGGCCAGCGTGTGCGCAAAGGCAAGACGCTATTGTCTCTCGCGCAACGCGAACAGATTGCCTTGACTGAAGCCGCCGAAGCCAATGCCGATGAGGCGCGTCAGCAACTGGAACGTATTGCGCGTTTGGCAGAACGTAATGCAGTGTCCCAGGCAGAGCTAGATGAAGCAAATCGTGATTTGAACGCCGCCAATGCGCAACTCAGGGCCGTACAGTCGCGCCAGAAAGACCGTGTTCTCGTTGCGCCATTTGACGGGGTACTGGGTTTTCGCCAAGTCAGTGTTGGATCATTTATCAGGGCTGGCGACGTGGTGGCGCGTTTGATTGATGATAGCGAGATGAACCTTGAATTCTCTGTGCCGTCAACATTTCTCCGCTCGCTGAAGCCTGGCACAAAAGTTTCAGCACGCACAGATGATCTGCCAGACATGACATTTGAAGGCGCGATTGCGACAATCGATAATGCGATCGATCCTGTCACAAGATCTGTTCGCGTGCGCGCGACGCTACCTAATCCAGACCGCGTCCTAATGTCTGGCATGTTCATGGAGATTGTTTTGACTGCAAATCCACGCCAAAATCTCGCTATTCCCGAGGAAGCTATTCAGCCCGTCGGTCCTAAAACCTTCGTCTTTAAGGTGGACGAAACGACAGGTCAGCTGACCGCAAAACGCGTGGAGGTAAAAGTTGGAGCGTTGGAGAAAGGTTATCTTGAAGTGCTATCAGGACTAAGCACAGGAGACCGGGTTATTACAGAGGGCATCATTCGTGTAAGGGATGGGGGCGAAATCAAAATTGAAGATATCTCTATGCTCAAGCCCTCTCAAGAAGGGCAAATGCGTAATACTGCTAGCGGGTCAAATCCTGGGATGTCAAGCACTAGCCAGAGACCATAACAATGATCCTCTCTGACATTTCCGTGAAACGGCCCGTCTTCGCGTCAGTTATTTCACTTGTTCTCATCATCTTTGGTGTGATTGCTTTTGACCGGCTGTCATTGCGGGAATATCCAGATATTGATGCGCCTATTGTCTCTGTTGATACGCGCTATCCTGGTGCCTCTGCATCAATCGTTGAAACGCGTATCACGCAGATCATCGAAGACCGTATTGCGGGTGTAGAAGGTATCCGATTTATAAACTCGACCAGTTCTGACGGACGGTCGCGGATCAGTATTGAGTTTGGCATTGACCAAGATATTGATGTGGCAGCGAATGATATTCGCGACCGCATCTCTGGCGTTCTCGATAACCTGCCAGAGGAAGCAGAGCCGCCAGAGGTTGAAAAAGCCGATAGCAATGATGACGTGATTATCTGGCTGAATTTAGCCAGCGATAATATGACGGTTCCAGAACTTTCCGATTATGCGGACCGTTACCTCGTAGACCGCTTCTCAGCGCTGGACGGCGTGGCGCGTGTGCGTGTTGGTGGGTCGCGCAATTATGCGTTGCGGGTCTGGATAGACCGCCGCAAATTGGCGGCTCGCAATCTGACGGCAGCCGATATTGAGCGCGCTTTACGATCTGAGAATATTGAAGCCCCCGCGGGTAATCTGGAGTCTGATCAGCGTATTTACACGCTCCGCCTCAATCGGGCCTTTCGGACATCTGATGATTTTGCGCAATTAGTTATTGCGGAAGGCGATGACGGGTATTTAGTCCGATTAGGAGATGTCGCGCGCGTGGAGCGCGGCACCTTAGAAGACCGAAATATGTTTCGCGGAAACGGCGTGCCTATGGTCGGCTTGGGTATCATCAAGCAATCCACCGCGAATACTGTCGACGTTGCGCAGGGGGCGCGAGATTTAGCAGATCGGCTGAACGCAACTCTCCCAGAAGGCATTGTGATCGCAAAAAGCTTTGACAGCTCCGTCTTTATCTCTGCGTCAATCCGAGAAGTTTACACGACCTTAGCCATTGCTGTGGGCCTCGTGACGCTCGTTATATTTTTGTTTCTTGGCAGTTTACGAGCGACAATTATCCCTGCGATTACAGTTCCCATCTCAATCACCGCGACGTTCATCATTTTGTTGGCATTGGGACTTTCCATTAATTTACTGACCTTACTCGCTTTGGTTTTGGCCATTGGCTTAGTCGTGGATGACGCGATTGTTGTGTTGGAAAATATTGTCAGGCGGATCAATGATTTGGGCGAAACCCCTTTGGTGGCGGCCTATCGGGGAACCCGGCAAGTCGGTTTCGCAGTGGTTGCGACAACATTAGTTTTGATCGCGGTCTTTTTGCCTATCACGTTTTTACAAGGTGATATTGGCCGTCTTTTCCGAGAGTTTGCCTTGACGATTGCGGCGGCTGTTGTGTTCTCAAGCTTGCTCGCGCTGACACTGACTCCGATGTTGGCGTCTAAGCTGATCAAGATGAAAAACCGCGATAAGACGAACTTCCTATCTGCCTTGCCGAAAGCTGTTGATCGGATATTTGCGAAAGTTACAAAAGGGTATGGCTGGTTGATCGACCGTTTGTTGAAGCGCCCTATCTTGGTCGGACTTATTCTTGTTGGGCTGCTCGGCGGGGCGGTTTACGGCGTAAATAATATTCAGCAGGAATATGTCCCAATTGAAGATCGTGGCGGTTTCTTTGTTAGGGTGCGTGGGCCAGAGGGTGCGTCCTATGCCTATATGGAAAGGTATATGGACGAAATAGAGCGTAGGCTTTTGCCCTATACGGAGAGCCAAAATGGCAATGCGCCAGAGATGAACCGTTTGCTCATTCGAGCGCCAGGGTTTGGCGGGAACTCCTTCAATGGGGGTTTTGTCATTGTTGTTCTCAACGACTGGGCGGTACGGCGACCTGCGCAAGATATCATCAATGAGATCAATGGCAATTTGTCTGACCTCCCAGGTATTCAGGCTTTTGCGATTGTGCGGCAAGGCCTTGGCGGCGGCACGGGTAAGCCTGTCCAATTTGTACTGGGTGGGCCCTCGTATGAAACACTAACGGAGTGGCGAGATGTGTTCGTTAAGGCCCTGGAAGACAATAATCCAGGCCTCATAGATATTGACTGGGATTACAAAGAAACGCAGCCGCAATATCGGATTGAAATTAATTATAAACGTGCTGCAGACCTCGGTGTGACTGTCGACGATATTGGCCGCACGCTACAGACGATGCTGGGCTCACGACGTGTTACGACCTACATCGATCAGGGCGAGGAATACGATATAATTCTGGAAGGTCTGCGGAATGAGCAGAATAATCCTAACGATGTATCCAATATATATGTGCGTTCCAACCGCTCTGGCAGCTTAATACCATTGTCGAACCTTGTGACGATTGAAGCGCGCGCCGATAGCGCGACACTCAACCGATATAACCGCGTGCGAGCGATTACAATCTCGGCCGGTTTAGAAGACGGCGCGGCGTTGGGCGATGTTCTGGATGCAATGCAAGCGACCGCGAGAGAGGTTTTACCGCAGGAAGCGTCGATTGATTTCAAAGGGCAATCTCTGGATTTTAAAACATCTGGCGGGTCGATCATATTCGTTTTTGCGACAGGACTTATCATCGTCTTCTTGGTGCTCGCGGCTCAGTTTGAAAGCTACCGCCATCCGATCATAATTATTCTGTGTGTGCCAGCGACAGTGGCGGGCGGGTTATTGGGGCTTTGGCTCACAGGCAACTCGCTGAACATTTATACGCAGATTGGCCTGATCATGTTGATTGGTTTGGCGGCGAAGAACGGGATTCTCATCGTAGAATTTGCAAACCAGCTGCGAGATGAGGGTATGGAATTTAATGCGGCCATTAAAGAGGCCGCGATCACGCGTTTCCGTCCGATTGTAATGACGGGACTGACAACTGCGGCGGGCGCGATCCCGCTACTCATCTCAAGTGGCGCTGGGTCAGAAACGCGGGCCGCGATTGGTGTGGTCATATTGTTTGGTGTGATAGCTGCGGCACTTGTCTGCGTCTTATTCGTGCCGACCGCTTATGCATTGATTGCGCGCGGCACAGGCTCTCCGCAAGATGTTGCAAGGCGACTTGAAAAAGAGGCAGAAAACACGCCTAATTCTGATCACGGTGAGCCTATGCGTGGTGCGCCTCAACCCGCAGAATAAGTCCAAAATTCAGTCAAAAAAATACTCAACAAACACCTACCGCCACATATTGGGAACAGTAGGGATTTGCTGAGCGAGGTGTCTCAATAGGTCAGGGAAGACATTATTGAATAGGGGATAGCAACTCCGGAGCTGTAACCAACTGGCGAACGCCGTGGGACTTCGTCTCGTTAAAGACATTGCCTTGCTCAGCCCACTTGTGCAGCGAACTGATGTCAACGCGCGCACATTGCGGACGCACGCTCCAAGTGACTTTCATCGGGGAGCAGGTAGCTTCTGTGTAGCTTGGGCCAGTCGTCGATCCGCGGAAGACAACGGGCGTGCCCGTATCCGTTGGCAAGGCGCCAGCTTGATGCATGCCATTGGCTGCAATACCTTTATAGTCCATTGTTGTGAAGTCGAGCGCGTTCACAGGGTCGTTGACGACTAAGAATACCTGTGTTTCCACCCGCAAGAGTGGATCTGTGCAGGTATCGCTAAGGCATGAACCCAGGCCTTCACCAGGCTCAATGTCGCATGACGTATGCACCCAATGCACCTCAATCGTATCGCCAGGTGCCACGCCTTTATGAGCGCCTTTCCCTGCGAACGGATCAGTAAGTTCAGCGGCCGTCAAGCTGTCAGCGTCGTTACAGGCGTAACCGCCGTTGTCGCTATCATTGACGAAAACACTAAAGCCCGGGCCTTTGTGTTCGGCGTTTGTGTGCGTGTGAATGTTGCACAAGTTCATTTCTGTGGCTGCTGGTGCCATCGCAAAGTCCATCAAGTTTTTGCCTGATAGATTAGAAATATCGCGAGGCGTTTGCGGCCCCATATTCGTGCAGATTTCGCTCGAGTCGGCTTTCAACATTTCGACGTCTTGCTTTTGCGCAGTATCCTCAGTGGCGCATGCGACAAGTGCGAAACAAGATGCAATGGCTAATAGTTTGGATTTCATGGTACTCTCTCAATGTTTTGATATAACTAGATATCTAACTTACATCTATAAAAATAATACAATAATTTAATAAAAAACATAGCTTTAAACTATCTATTTGGAGCGATAATGCACTATTCAACTAGTGTTCGTCTAGATCAGACACACGTCTCATGAATATAACAGACTTGGAGAAAACGCCGTGATCTCCGATTTTTGTTACCTGTGCCTCGGTTACAGCTTTTGATAAAAAATCTACGACTTTTGCTCTCTATTGACTCCTTTTCCTCCCCTTGAAGGGTCAGAATAAATTCCTATCTAAGTGTGTGAGATATGGCGGATCGCCGCCACACCGATTATTTAGAAAGGGAATATCATGGATATTCAAGCTTATACCCAACGGGGTCGAGCGGTCATCCAGTCTGCACAAACGGACGCGATCACCCGTGATCACCAACAAATTATGCCAGCGCATATCATGCTTGCACTTTTAAAAGAAGATGGCGGGCTACCTAGAAATCTTCTGCAAATGGCGGGGGCGAATCTTGCCGTATTAGACAAAGACATAGAGACAGCTTTGTCGAAGCTGCCGCGCGTCGAGGGCGGTTCGGGCCTTTCCTTGTCGAACGCCGCGGCAAAGGTTTTTGCCAATGCAGAGAAGTCTGCCAAAGCCGCGGGCGATGCCTTTGTGACGACAGAGCGGCTTTTACTGGCAACCGTATTGAACGCAGATAAGGCTTTGCAAGTCGTTTTGAGTGCGGGTGGTGTCAAGAAGGACGCGCTCACAGAAGCGATTAAGTCTGTGAGACAAGACGGCCCTGTCACGTCAGAGTCGGCCGAGGATCAATACGAGGCACTGGCAAAATATACGCGCGACCTTACCCAAGCGGCGAAAGATGGAAAGCTTGATCCTGTTATAGGACGGGACGAGGAAATCCGCCGCACAATGCAAGTTCTCTCGCGACGGTCGAAGAACAACCCCTCCTGATTGGAGAACCGGGTGTCGGTAAAACGGCGATCGCGGAGGGTTTGGCCAACCGCATTGTGTCGGGTGACGTTCCAGAGTCCATTCAAGGTAAGCGACTGCTCGCCCTCGACATGGGTTCACTGATTGCGGGTGCGAAATATCGCGGTGAGTTTGAGGAACGCCTGAAAGCTGTTCTGAAAGAAATTGAGCAAGCGAGTGGAGAGATCATTCTTTTTATTGACGAAATTCACATGCTTGTTGGGGCAGGTAAAACTGATGGCGCCATGGACGCGGCTAACCTCCTCAAGCCTGCTTTGGCGCGAGGTGAGTTGCATTGCGTTGGCGCAACGACATTGGATGAATACCGCAAACATCTTGAAAAAGATGCGGCGCTTGCAAGACGTTTCCTCACCGTATTCGTGACAGAGCCCACTGTGGAAGACACAGTCTCAATCTTGCGTGGCTTGAAAGAAAAATATGAAGTCCATCACGGAATTCGTATTTCAGACGCCGCGATTGTGTCAGCGGCGCAGCTTTCGCACCGTTATATTACGGACCGTTTTTTGCCTGATAAAGCGATTGATTTGATGGATGAAGCCGCCAGTCGTTTGCGTATGCAGGTTGATAGTAAACCAGAGGCGCTTGATGAAATTGACCGTCGTTTGGTGCAGCTCAAGATCGAGGTCGAAGCTTTACGCAAGGAGACAGACGATGCTTCGCAAGAGCGCCTTAAAAAGCGGCAGGCGGAGATCGAAGAGCTAGAAGGCCAAAGCGCGGAAATGACTGAAAGCTGGCAGGCTGAGAAGGCTAAGCTAGCCGGTGCAACGGACGTCAAAGAGCAGCTAGAACAAGCCCGGTTTGAACTACAAGACGCTGTCCGTCGCGGTGATTACGCAGTTGCGGGACGATTACAGCACGAGGATATTCCCGCGCTGGAAGAGCAAATGTCAAAGCTTGAAGCCGATAACGATAGCACGGCTTCGCTCGCATCTGAAACTGTCACGCCAGAGGCCATCGCGTCGATCGTGTCGCGCTGGACAGGGGTGCCTGTGGAAAAAATGCTAGAAGGTGAGCGGGATAAATTGCTCTCGATGGAAAGTGTGTTGCAAGCGCGTGTTGTCGGGCAGGAAAAAGCGGTGGCCGCCGTGTCGGATGCCGTGCGTCGTGCGCGGGCGGGTCTGCGCGATCCACAACGCCCTATTGGTAGCTTCATGTTCTTAGGCCCAACAGGGGTTGGGAAGACTGAACTAACCAAATCTCTAGCAGCCTTTATGTTTGACGATGATTCCGCGATCACGCGTATGGACATGTCGGAGTATATGGAAAAACATTCTGTTTCACGCTTGATCGGAGCGCCGCCAGGCTATGTCGGCTATGATGAAGGTGGTGCGTTAACAGAAGCCGTGAGGCGTCGACCCTACCAGGTGATTTTGTTTGACGAGGTCGAGAAAGCACATCCCGATGTGTTCAATATCTTGCTGCAAGTCCTAGATGAAGGTCGGTTGACGGACGGGCAGGGACGCACTGTGGATTTCCGTAATACGCTGATTATTATGACGTCTAATATCGGAGCGCAGCATTTGCTGAATCTCGCAGATGGCGACAATGTTAACGCAGCGCAGATTGGTGTGATGGCCGAAGTCAACGCACATTTCCGTCCAGAATTCCTCAATCGGATCGACGAGATATTGCTGTTTGAGCGTCTCAAGCCAGAGCACATGGGCGCGATTGTGGATATTCAAATGGGTCGACTGCAAGGCTGGCTGCGCGATAAGCAAATTACGCTCACGCTGTCAGATACCGCCCGCCGATGGTTAGGCGATCAAGGCTATGATCCGTCTTATGGGGCACGGCCGCTCAAGCGTGTGATTCAAAAAAACGTGCAAGATGAGCTAGCGAGACAGATTTTGGCTGGCAAAGTTATGGACGGCATGGCGCTACTGATTGATCTGAAAAACGGTAAAATTTCCGTGACGCCGCAGTCCAGCTGATAGGTCTGAATTAATTAACTCAGCCAATTTATAACGATTAACCCTCACTTTCGAGTGGGGGCTTATTTTTTCTGACTATAACTAAGACATATTTCAGTGCGCTTTTACCTTGCGTTCTGCTGCCCAAAGCTTAATGCGCGCCCCATGCTTTCCATAACTGATCTTGACTATGCTGTCCAAGGACGACCGCTCTTCCGCAAGGCGTCAGCCTTCATTGCGTCTGGCTGGAAGGTTGGCTTGATCGGGCGGAACGGCACGGGGAAATCTACTTTGCTAAGGTTGATCCGCGAAGAGATAGAAAGTCCGATGGGGGATGCCTCTATTCGTATCAATAAAAATGCGCGGCTTGGCTGGGTGGCGCAAGAAGTTGAGGCGACAGACGAGACGATCATGGACGTTGTGCTGGCCGCCGACCAAGAGCGTCACCGCCTTATGCAAGATTCGCTTACAGAGACTGATCCTAATAAATTGGGCGAAATATATGAACGTCTGACAGATATGGATGCGTGGAACGCGGATACGCGGGCGGCTATCGTCTTAGCGGGACTCGGCTTTTCTCAGGACGATTTTCACCGTGCGACAAAAGAATTTTCAGGCGGGTGGCGCATGCGGTACCGCTATTGCGGGCGTATTGGTCAGTGAACCCGATGTGCTGCTGCTTGATGAGCCGACGAACTATTTGGATCTCGAAGGGGCTGCGTGGCTTGAGGGCTATATTCGCAAATACCCGCATACTGTAATCATGGTCAGCCATGACCGCGAAATGCTCAACCGTTCTGTGACACACACTCTCGCATTGGAGCATCAGCAGCTGACAATCACGCCGGGCGGTTACGATGATTGGATGAAACTGCAAGCGGCCAAAATCGCACAGTTACAATCGCAAAAAGCCAAGCAAGATGCTGATCGCGCCCATCTCCAGGCTTTCGTTGACCGTTTCAAAGCCAAAGCTTCCAAAGCCCGTCAGGCGCAATCGCGGGTCAAGCAGCTTGAGAAAATGCAAGAGATTGCGATCCCCATCGCGGAACGCACAACACCGTTCCATTTCCCAGAACCCAAAGGCAAGCTGGCTCCGCCTATGTTAGAGTTGGAAAATGCTGATCTGGGCTACGGTGAGGCGGCGAAGATTTTATCGGGCGTTAATCTGCGTCTTGATCCCGATGATCGTGTTGCCATTGTCGGTGCGAATGGGCAGGGCAAGACGACCCTTGTGAAATCTATCGCGCAGCGCCTACCGCTGATGACAGGGAAGCGGAAAGCCTCATCCTCGCTGCGAATTGGCTATTTCTCGCAAGATCAGCTCGATGAACTGACAGCAGGCGAGACTGTGCTGGACCATATCACACAAAAATTACCTAAAGGCACGCCAGAGAGCAAAGCGCGGGGTGCGGCGGCGCAAATGGGCTTTCCCCACGAAAAAGTTGGGACAAATGTTGAAAAACTCTCTGGTGGCGAGAAAGTGCGGTTGTTGCTTGGGCTTATGTCGATTGATAAGCCGCATGTGCTGATCCTCGATGAGCCGACGTCGCATTTGGATATTGATAGCCGCGAAGCGCTGATCTACGCGCTCAATGATTTCCCAGGCGCGGTTTTGCTGATTACCCATGATGTTTATCTGGCCGAAGCGACGGCTGACCGCTTGTGGTTGGTCAATAGCGGCAAGGCGAAGCGCTATGACGGCGATTTAAGAGATTATAAAAAGCTGGTGATGCAAGCAGATCGCGCCTAGGCCGCGTCTTTTTGAGCCGCCTCTCGGGCTTTTGCTAAGTCAGTCGCCTCTTGATCGGCCTCTATATCTTTTCGATTTTCCAAACCCCATTGCATAAGTGATTGCACGATGGGAAGTAACGTCTGGCCGCGTTCTGTTAGTTGATAATCAACGCGGGGTGGAATGCTAGCTGTGACATGGCGTTCTACAAGCCCGTCTCGCTCCAAACTTCGCAATGTTTGGGTTAACATGCGCTGCGAAATATCGGGTATGCCGTTCAGCAATTCTGAGAACCGATGTTGGCCAAAACTCAAATGTGCCAAAATCAATAAAGGCCATTTCCCTGACACACCAGAAATCACCGAACGGATCGGGCAGAGGTCTGTCTTGTAGAAGATAGAAGGGGCAATATTGGGCGAAACGCGGTTTGGCATTGAATATAACGTCTTTCGAGTGTGTTCTACATTTTATACGCCCCCTCTTTCCTGATAGTTACCAAAAGTAACTAAAGTCTTGCCATCTTGCTATAATTCCCCTGTTTTTTTGAATAACTGTGGGCACGATAAGAGAGCCAAAGAGGGTGATTTAAATTCATACTTCTTATTCGTAACTTATGGACATAGTTAACGGAAAATAGTTAGATATTTTGCGTGATCCGTAGAGATTATTTAAAAAAATATAATAAAAACAATAAGATAAAAGAACTCTAACCCAGCCAACCTCACATGAATGCCAGATGAACGATTAACCATATACCTTACGGTATCTGTAACGATATTCCTTGAGGCTTTTAAGCTCATTTTCATAACAAAATACGATTCTAGATACTTAGAAATTTAAGTCTGGATCGGTATAATGCCAAACACATATACAGTTACTTTTCGTAACCTTATCAAAGCGACGGCGCAACGAATGAGCAATATTGCCATGTGCCTGCGAGGGTTTCTGGCGCTGGTCATAGCGATTGCAGGCATGGTGAGCTTTGCGGCGACAGCTCATGCTACAGCATTTACGACAACAGTACCTGATGGCAATGGTCAGATTCCAAATACATATCCACCTGTTGGCGGCACTGTTGTCGTCCTGATTGGGACCAACGGGAATATCTATTATCAGTTTGTCAATCCGTCGACACAGTATGAAGGTTTCTATAATGACTCGCGCAATGGAACGCCCGCTGCATTTGAAGGTAATCCTTTCCAGTTGGGGCCAACGCAGGCGTTAAATTGCGGACCAACTGCTTGTGTGGATTACTTTGGCGGCGGAATTGCCAAAATGTATGTCCGCTTAACGGTGCGGGATGGTGATACCTGCCCAGGCAATTTTGACTTTAATCGTGTTGAATTTCGTTTGAATGGGCGCGTGATTTCCAATTTTACAGGTCCACTGGCAGAACGAACGAACCCTGCGGGCACAACGTCTTATGGTTTTGAAAACTGTTTCCGAGATGACCGCTCTGCGGGTAGTGTGAACGGGGAGACCAGCACAGCTTGGTTTGAAAGCGAAGATCAAGTCGTCTTAGATGACATCCTCGCGACAGGCTCTACAACGCCTCAAATTTTTAGCCAACCGCGAGCAAATGGGCGCCCAAACGGAAATTATTGGTATTTCAGAGACGGTATTGACGCCACTGGCACGCCAGAAGTTGCGCCAGGTGTCAGAATTACAAAAACCGCCGACAGAACATCCTATGCAGCGGTAGGCGACATAATTAATTATAGCTTCTTTGTTGAAAATATCGGGTCAGTCAGGCTGACCAATGTGCAAGTCACAGACCCATTTATTACAGGTGCCATCACGTGTCCAAGGACGGTTCTAGATTCGGCACAAAATATGATATGTATGGCACAACATGTGGTGACACAGGCCAATATTGATAACGACATTGTTTTCGTCAATGAAGCGACAGTAACGGGTAATCCGACAGAGGGCACACTCGGTGCTGTATCGGGAACAGTGACGATCCCGGGTCCGCCCGCAAATAATACTGTAACGCTTACAAAAACCGCCTCAAAGGACACGAATGTCGAAGAAGGCGACACAATTACATATACTTATGTCGCGACAAATACAGGCAATATCACAATAGAGAATGTCAACATTACGGATAATCACAGCGGAAATGGCACGCTATCGGCAATCACGCCAAGCAATGTGACCCTCGCCCCTAATGGTGGCAGTCAGACATTCCAAGCGACATATATTGTGACGCAAGCGGACATAGACAGCGGCGGCGCAATTAACAATACTGCGACTTTTAACGGCACGCCAAAACGCGGCGCCCTGCCAGTTGTGACGGCAACGGAAACAATTACACCCATCGCGGCCGCTCCCGCTTCGACGCTTACAAAAACAGCATCACAAGACACGAACGCCGCTTTGGGCGACATGATCACCTACACCTATGTTGTGCGCAATACTGGTAATGTCTCGCTTAATAATATCATGATCGCAGACAATCACGGCGGCACAGGCGCCCTATCCGCTATCACGCCCGCCAATGTTAGCTCGCTGGCGCCAAATACAGATGCGACGTTCACAGCGACCTATACGATCACTCAAGCTGATATTGATGCTGGGACAGATATTGCAAATACTGCAACCGCTAACGCAACACCTGCAAGCGGAAGCTATACCCCGCCAAATGCAACTGAAACAGTGAGTCTGATTGGCCCAACTCCTGAAATTACGTTCACCAAAACTGCAACAGACACGACAGATGTCGCGGCAGGCGACGTTATTACATATAATTACAGCGCCGAGAACACTGGCAATGTTTTACTGACCAATGTCACCGTTACAGACAATCATAATGGGGCAGGGTCGCTGGGCGTGATTTCGCCCGCCAGCATAGCGTCGCTGCCGGTTGGCCAAGTCGCGACATTCTCTGCCAATTATACAGTTACGCAGGCCGACATTGATGCGGGCGTAGATATTACAAATACAGCGACAGTCACGGCAACGCCCTCTCGCGGAAACCTTCCAGTCACGACAGCGTCAGAAATCGTGGATGTAGCCAATCCAGCGCCAGCCTTTACTATGGTGAAGACAGCTACAACGCCGAGCTTTGCTGCTGTGGGTGATATAGTTTCCTATGACTATAAAATTACAAATACAGGCAATGTCTCAATTAGTGCAGTGACGGTCGCTGACGACAAAATCGCCACTGTGACTTGCCCAGCCGGGGAGATTGCCCCGACTGAGATGCTAACGTGTTCTGCGGATTATTCTGTGACGCAGCTGGACTTAAACGCTGGATCGGTGACTAATAATGCGACAGCAAACGGGACTCCAACAGGCGGCACATTAGCACCCGCCCTTGCCAATGAGACAGTGAGCGCAACACAGACGCCGAAACTTACTCTCGTCAAAACAGCCACTGTGACGGACTTTGCGAATGTCGGGGATACGTTAGAATATGACTACCTTGTTACCAATACAGGAAATGTTGAAATCACTAATATCGTTGTGACAGACGATAAGATCGCTAGCGTGTCATGCCCCGTTACAACGCTTGCACCAACAGAAGATACGACTTGTACCGCTAGCTATTCCGTCACCCAAGCGGACTTGGATTTGGGGAGCGTTACGAATAACGCTTCCGTGAATGGGACGCCTGCTGGTGGCACGCTCTCGCCAGCCACGGCGCAGGAGATTGTTGGCGGCACACAGGCACCTGCGCTGACCCTTGCAAAATCTGCATTGGATAGCAGCTACGCAGCCGTCGGGGATCAGATCGAATATAGCTATCTTGTGACCAATTCAGGCAATGTCACCATCACCGACCCTATTACAGTCGATGACGATAAAATCACAGTGCCACAGCTTGTTGTATGTCCAGCCCTGCCAAGTGGTGGATTACCCATTAACGGCACATTGACATGTAGCGCGACCTATATGGTCACTCAAGCAGATCTAGACGCAGGGTTTGTTACGAATACAGCCACAGCCACAGACGGTAACGTCACCTCTCCGTCAAGTGCTGTCACTGTCAACGCAACGCAGAGTCCTGCGATGACGCTAGTGAAAGATGCTGTGGAGACGGAATATAATGCTGTTGGTGACACGCTCTCATATACCTACACAGTGACCAATACGGGGAACGTCCTAATCGCGAACCTCGTAGTCACAGACGACCTTATCCCAAGCGTGACCTGTAATGTATCGAGCATTGGTAATGGCGATACCAATCTTGATCCTCTTGAAGTCGCAGTTTGCACAGGAACATATACGGTCACGCAAGCCGATCTTGATGCAGGGTCTGTGACCAATAACGCCTCAGCGAACGGCGCACCTTCGGGCGGCACACTGACTCCGCCAACAGATAACGCGACAGTGATGGCGGAGCAGTTACCAGCTTTAACGCTTATCAAGACGGCTAATGAAACCAGTTTCGATGCCGTGGGTGATATCCTAACGTATAACTATGCGGTGACGAATTCGGGCAATGTTTTAATTTCCAATATTTCTGTGTCAGACGATAAAATCGCGACGGTAACGTGCGATGTTACCGCGATTGGTAATAATGACGCCAGCCTTGACCCCACAGAAACGGTGATTTGTAAGGCGAGTTATACTGTCCTGCAAGCCGACCTAGACGCGGGCCAAGTTACCAATAATGCAACAGCAACAGGCGTGCCTGCGGGCGGGACATTGGTTGATGCAAATGATGATGCGACTGTGACCGCTAGCCAAAACCCAGCCATGTCTGTGATGAAAACTGCGACAGTTGTGAATTTCGAACTGCCAGGTGATGTGACAACTTATGAATATGTTGTGACGAATACTGGCAATGTAACTTTGACGGATGCTATTACTGTAACAGATAATTTAATTAGTGCGGTAACCTGCCCGCCTCTTCCAAGTGGTGGCCTTCTGCCAGCAGCGACCCTTACATGTTCCGCGACCTACACCGTTACGCAGGCTGATTTGGATGCAGGATCGGTGACGAACTTGGCGTCTGCAACCAGTGGCGGGACGACTTCCCCGCAAACATCAGAGACGATTCCAGCAACGCAAGATCCAGCTTTGGTCATCGAAAAAGCAGCATTGTTTAGTGATTTCACATCTGCAGGTGAAGTCGTAGAATATGAATATACCGTCCGCAATACCGGGAACCTGACGCTCACAGGTGGTATCAACGTCGTTGATGATAAGATTGGTACAATTAATTGTGTGGCAACAAACCTCGTGCCTGGCGGTGTTGCGACGTGTCGTGCAAACTATACTATCACGCAAGCCGATGTTGATTTAGGATTAGTGACCAACCAGGCGTTTGGTCGCAACGGCACACTGACATCACCCCCTGTTGACGTGACGGTCACAGGCACACAAACCGCAACACTTGGCTTCACAAAGCGGGCTTTGGATACAAGTTTCACGAAAGCTGGCGACACAATCGATTACGAATTTGATGTGCAAAATACCGGCAATGTGACACTCGCTTCCGTTGCTGTGCAGGACGATCTAATTGCTTCTGTGTCTTGCCCCAAAACAACTCTCGCGCCGATGGAAGCGATTGTGTGTTCCGCACAATACACCGTTACTCAAATGGATGTGGATGCGGGGGCAGTTATAAATAACGCTGTTGCTTCTGGTAACCCCCCAACAGGGCCGCCAGCTTCGACACCCTCTTCTGCGACCGTCAACAGTTCCGCAACGCCTAGCTTTAGCTTTGCAAAACGCGCGATTGATCTTGATTTTGCCAATGTTGGCGATGTGCTGGACTATGAATTCGACGTCCAGAATACCGGCGACATTACACTGTCCAATATCATCATTACAGATGACCTTATTGCGACGGTTTCTTGCCCCATGGCGAGCCTCGCACCAACACAGTCAATGGTTTGCTCCGCTAGCTACGCTGTCAAACAAACCGATATTGATGCTGGGCAAGTTATCAACAATGCGACGGCCAAAGCTTCTCTGCCAGACGGAACTAACTTACCAGATGCCCTTGGCTCAGCCACGGTGTCAGGAACGCAGTCCCCCGCGCTGACTGTCTTAAAGCAAGCTGTTGAGACGGACTTCGCGCAGGTGGGCGACGTGCTTAACTACACCTATCTCATCACGAATACAGGCAATGTGAATGTAACGAATATCGCAGTCGCGGATGACCGTATTCCAAGTTTGAGCTGCCCAAGCGCGAATTTAGCACCCGCAGCGAATGTCACTTGCACAGGCACTTACACGGTCACGCAAGAGGATATTAATACTGGCTTTGTGACGAACAATGTCAGCGTTACAGGAACGCCAGCAGGCGGAACACTTGCCCCAGCTCTGGATCAAGTGACTGTGACAGGCACACAAAGCCCAGCGATTGATATTGTCAAAACCGCAACAACAAGCAGCTACGCCAGCGTCGGCGATACAATTAATTATGACTATGTTCTGACAAATTCAGGGAATGTGACGCTGAAAAATGCTCTGAGTATCTCAGATGATAAAATTCCCTCAGTAAGTTGTCCAGCCCTTCCAATGGGTGGATTACCTGTTAACGGCACACTGACATGCAACGCAACTTATGTTGTCACGCAAGCCGATATTGATGCGGGGTTGGTTACGAATATCGCAACAGCGACAGACGGCACGACGAGCTCGCCAACTGCGACTGAAACTGTGAATGCAGATCAGTCACCATCGCTTGCGACAATTAAGACAGCTACGCCGCAGACTTTTGCAAGTTTGGGCGAGCTAATTAATTATGAGTACCGTGTCACGAACACAGGCAATGTAACAATCACATCACCCATTACGGTTACAGATGATAAAATCGCATCGGTAACATGTCCAGCTATGCCTGCGGGAGGTCTTGCGCCTAAGGCCGTTTTGACATGTTCCGCGACGTATACAATTACACAAGCGGATCTAGATTCTGGATCTGTGACGAACGCGGCGTCATCAAGTGATGGCACAACCATATCCCCTATTGTCAGAGAGACCGTGACAGCTGATCAAATGCCTTCTGTTACGATGGTTAAGACTGCTCAAGCCACAAGCTTCTCTGCGGTTGGTGAATTAATTCAGTATAATTATGACATCACCAATTCTGGAAACGTCACAATTACAACACCAGTCACTGTCGCGGATGATAAGATTGCCTCCGTGACTTGCCCTGCCTTGCCAGGTGGCCGACTTGCACCACAAGCCGTACTGACATGTTCAGCTACCTATGCTGTGACGCAAGCTGATATTGATGCGGGATTCGTGACCAACCTCGCCAGCGCCTCAACGTCTGGCGTGACGTCACCTATTGCGACAGAGACTGTGACGGCGGATCAGTTGCCTGCATTGTCTATAGTGAAGTCTGCGCTCAACAATACCTTCGCGGCCCCTGGTGATGTTATTGACTATGAATATCGTGTTCGCAATTCGGGTAATGTTACCCTCATTCGCAATGTCATGGTGACTGACGATAAAATCGCCGCCATTTCATGTCCGAGTTTGCCAGTGTCTGGCCTTCTACCGAATGGCGAAATCGTTTGCACGGGTCGCTACGTTGTAAATCAATCAGATATTGATGCGGGTTTCGTCACCAATATTGCGTCTGCAACAAATGGCACGACATCATCGCCTACAGATACGGTAACCGTCAACGCTACTCAAACGCCAGCTTTAACAACGATCAAGCGAGCTCTTGAAACGACATACGATATGCCAGGTGATGTGATTGCCTATGAATATGATGTCGTGAACTCTGGCAATGTCACAATCACTGCACCCATTTCAGTGGCAGATGATAAGATCGCCACGGTTACATGTCCTGCGCTACCAGCAGGCGGATTGTTGCCAAGTGCGTCTATCACCTGCACGGGTAATTATAGTGTGACGCAGGCCGATATTGATGCTGGAACAATTACAAACATTGCCAGCGCGACAGACGGCACAACGATGTCGCCCGAAGTCAGCAAGACTATTAATGCAACGCGCGTCTCAAACCTTGATGTCGAAAAAAATGCTGTCAGCATCAACTTCAACTTACCAGGGGATGTAACGACCTATGAGTATATTGTTACCAATCTTGGTAATGTCACAATCGTCGACCCGATCACTGTATCGGATAATCTCATTCCAAGTGCCAATGTCTCTTGCCCCGCACTACCAGCGGGTGGTTTGGCGCCAAATGGCACCCTGCGCTGCACTGGCGCTTATATTGTGACACAAGACAATTTGGACGTTGGCAGCGTTACGAACGTAGCGTCTGCGACGGACGGAACGACAACATCCAGCCTGACATCTGAAACAATTCCAGCCACACAAAACCCTGCGCTGGAAGTTCGCAAGACGTCACCCGATACGAGCTTTGCTGCAGTCGGGGATATTCTGACATATGATTTTGAAATCGAGAATACGGGCAATATCACGCTGACTGGAACCTTTGATATTGTCGATAATCGAATTGGGCGCTTTGAGTGTTTCACTGGAAACTTGCCGTCGATTGCGCCGGGTAATATTCAAGCTTGCCAAGAGACATATACAGTCACGCAAGCTGATATAGATCGCGGAGAAGTGACAAATGACGCCTATGCGGACCATCCGCGTGCGAGTTCTCCGCCAGCCTTTGTGACGATTCCAGCCGATCAAATGCCTGCGCTAACTTTAGCAAAGACACCTCAAAGCAGCGCTTATGCTCGGGCAGGCGACACGCTTGATTATAGCTATCTCGTGACGAATTCCGGGAATACAACGATCACATTTCCGATCCAGGTGTCGGATGACCGTATTGCCAATGTTATATGTCCCGCTTTACCAGTTGACGGACTGGCACCCCTTGCCAGCCTGACTTGCACAGGTACTGACACAGTTTCGCAAGCGGACATTGACACAGGCT